>JAEELW010000149.1 GCA_016282915.1 Lachnospiraceae bacterium
ATACTGTTTGATCCGGAAAGCATCCCTGGTGGTAAAGATGCCCTGTGCCGGTATGCCGCAGACACTTTCCCATTCATCCGTGGCCTGCCGGAACGCGCAGCCGAATTCAAACCATCTCGGGTAATCCTTAAGGATCTGCTCTTCCACCCGGTTATCATAGTCCATATAGACCGGGATCATACGCTGAAGCACGGATTCCTCGATCTTTTCCCTTGTGCTGTAGTTCATGTCCGCGCCGCTTCCGTCGGTATTGCCTGCGGCGATCACGCGGAAGTTCGGATGCCTGTCCACTCTTTCACCGCCCGGGAAATGATAGTACGAGTTCTTCTGGTTCGTCAGGAAAGAGTTGAGCTTGACCGTGGCTTTGCTGTTTCCGTTATCCAGCTCATCAAAGAAAACGATCCCCCCGTATTTGTACAGACGGTAAAAATTGGATTCGCTGTATTCCCCGCCGGCATTCACGTAACCGAGGATATCATACTCTTCGTTGATATATCCGATATCCGTGCAGTCCAGCCCGAGGAGCTCACCGATCTGCCTGACGAGATAGGTCTTTCCGCATCCGGAAGGACCGATCAGGTAGGGATTCACATTTTCCATGATGGCCGTCAGCACATCGTCAAACATCTTATGGAAGAGCTCGCCTTTTTCCATACGCCGCTCTTTTTCCTTCATGACGATGGCAAAGCGGTCCGTAAAAGGCACGCTCGTATCCAGCAGCGGATTGACTGCGGGTATGGGGCGCTGTGTCTTTATACTTTTTACATAAGGCACGGAAGCCGGGTCTTTCCGGGATGCTTCCTGCATGTCTTCCTCCGGCTTCGGAAGCACGGGGGCCGTATCCTCCTTTTCTTCCGGCGCGGGAAACTTGTCTTTTACGGAATTGAGCCGCTCGATCAAGGCCAGCAGCGCTTCGTCATTCTGCGTTTTCTCAAGGATCTTTTTTACTTTTTCGTCATCATCGGCGGCTTTTTCCACCTTCCGTATCACCATGTCCGCATCCCTGCGCAGACTGTTCATCTCTGCCGCAGCCGTTGCCATGATGCTTTTGGTCTCGGACCTGTATTTGCCAAGCTCGGATTCGGCATCGGAAAACATCTGCTTTAAAAAGATCTCCTTTTCGAGCAAGACCGTTTTTTTCTGGCTCTTGTCATATTCCTTCATCTTCTCTGCCAGCTCTTCTTTTGCGTTTTTCGTTTTGCTCTCCAGAAAGACTTCGGTCAGCCGCCTTGCTTCCTTCGCCCGGTCTTCCGCCTCTTTTGTCAGCTGTTCCACATTTCTGCATCTTCTTTCCAGGAGCTCTAACATTTCCTTTCCGCAATCAATGATCGCCGCTGCTTCACTGACATTCTTCTCAACCTGCGCAAGCCGTACGGGATCGATATCGTACAGGCCGTTCGTTCTTTTTACCTTCAGCAGTTCTTCTTCCAGTATGGCATCGCCCCCGATGGTCCCCGATACCGAAAGGCGCTCCGCGACACGGTTCAGGTGCATCATATAAGCGATATCATCGATGAGGAATTCCCGCACATCCATTCCGTGCTTCCTGATCAGCTGAAAGATGTCATGGGGATATTTATAGGACGCAATGGTCCGGACCAGAACAACGTAGAGTTCTTTATCATGAAAGGATGAAAAAAGCATGCGGTCATACAGCCCCAGCGCAAGGATATCCTCATCGATCACGATCCTCCTAAAGACCGTGGTCTTTTCCTCAAGCTCCGGTGTCTCCTCGCCGAGAACGAAAAGCTCATCATATACTTCCTCTGCTTTTTCAAGCAATGAAGCATAGATCTTCTCATCCCTGTTGCGGTCCCGTATGGATTCGACCACATCCAGAAACAGCTCCAGGGGTTTTATCTCCGGTTCGGCTTTCCCGTCCCTGATCTGCTCCAGCTGCCCGATGAAACCATCCAGTTTTTCCGAACGTTCAAGGGCTCCCAGCTCCGAGATCATTTTCGAAAGACGTTTACCTGCTGCCTCTTTTCCCTTTTTTACCGCCATCTTTTTACCTCACCTTTACTCATTTCTTCTCCGCAAAGATCTTCCCGACATAATTACCGGAATAAGCTGCCGATCTCGGATAGGACATATCCAGCAGATGCAGCTCCGCCAGCTCATCCCTCTCGTAGAGCATAAATGCCAGTGTGCCGAACAGGACCGCCGGCCCCTCCTCTCCCGTCACCCTGCGGAATGCGCAGGCCCTGCTGATCCGGCAATCCCGGTTGTCTGCAGACAGGATGCTGTATTCCTCCTCACCTATGGAAGCGCAAAAAAGCGTCCCCCCCCAGGGAAGGGTATACGCTTTCCATTCCGCATCCGCCCCGGCCGTCAGTTTTGCGGCACGCGGGGATGGCTTTTCCTGATCTGCGATCTCGCACACTTTCTCAAAATGTACGAGTTCTTTTTCCGCTTCCCTGAAAGAAGCGTTAAGGACCGGCGGATCCGTTGTCAGCATAAGCTTCAGATCACCCCGGAACAGATATGCATCCTCGCAAAAAGACGCAAGGATACGGTCTGTCTCA
>JAEELW010000011.1 GCA_016282915.1 Lachnospiraceae bacterium
CCCGCTGGTACCCGTCCACACTTCCGAAGCCCAGATCCATGGCGACATCCAGAACGGTCACCTTTTCGTCTCTCAGTTTTAACGCGGACTTTGACAGTTTCAGGCGCCTGATGTAAACTGCCGGTGACATATTCAGATATTTCTGGAACAGGCGTCTTGCATGCCAGGCGGAAAACGCCGATACTTCCGCAAGATCTTCGATCCTGATATTCTCCTGAATATGTTCGCGGATATAGTCCTGCATTTTTCTGACCGCTTCTCTTTGTTCGTCCATCTGCTTAACTCCTTGTGAGCCTATATTACTCTCTCACGTTTTATTTCTCTCGACTTTTTTTGCTTTCTTAGGGATTGTTCATAACAAAAGCGTTTATTTCTTTTTGTGATATCGCAAGTATATATTGCTTTTCTTATATCATCAATTGCAAGCATAGGTAATGGAGGGTTTACTATTGTTAAAAAAATGCTAAAGTCTGATATATTAAGGAAATCACGGGAGAGAGGATATATCGAGCTGATACCTGTGAAGGAACTGTCATAATATAACAGACCGGGAGTATTTCATCCCGGTCCCTTTCCTGTGATGGTAAAGATCAGTCGTTCAGAATGCTGTAGAAGGTCTCTGCCTCGTCTTCCGTAAGGTGTGAAGCGGCATAGATAGTTCCGTCGGAAAGATCGATGATATAAACATCCTCGTCATCATCAACGTATCCGAGGCTCAGACCGCCGACCGTTATCTCGATGTATTCCGTACCGTCGTCAAGTTCGGCATTTTCAACGGTATACTGGTCTATGGCTTCATCAGTACCATCATGAACATATGCATAGTCGCCTTCGTCAGATTCGTAGAAGAGTATGACGAAATCCCTGCCGTTTCCGTCTGCGGCGTAAAGACCATCTACATAACTCATTTCCACGTCATCATCGTCATCTTCATCGTCGACAATGCTCATTCTGTCTACAATGCCCCCGAGAGCCTCGATAAGGGTGATCATGCTGTCATTTATCTGGATCATATCGTCTTCGCTTTCGAAATCGTTTTCATCTAGATCGCCCATCTCATCCATGACTTCCTTTGTGGACTCAAGAAGATCTTCGACATCATCGTCCTGAGTTATGCCGTCATTGTGCAGATACAGATCTTCCACGGTCTGATAAAGATCGGAAAGTGTTGCAAAATTCTGCTGTAAGGTTCTCATATTCATTTTTGTACCCCTCCATTAAAAAGAATGATTAAGTCGTCCCGATATGATTGTAAAGTCGGACATACACAACTTAATTATATAATATGTATGACGGAAGCGCAACCGTATCATATCGGGACGGGGGGCATTTAAGACCGCCTGCGGCTGCTCTTTTTTGTGTACTTTTAGCTCTTTTTATGGTATCCTCATTACTGTTGCGGTATGTGATATTGAGAGCAGCTTGATGGCCGTCTGTTTGGCCGGTAATATGCTGTTTCAGAGAGAATAAGGGGTTTTAAGGGGATGAACTTTAAACTTCACAGCGAATACAAGCCCACCGGCGACCAGCCTGAGGCCATAAAACAGCTGGTCGAGGGATTCAAAAAAGGCAATCAATTTCAGACTTTACTGGGGGTTACGGGTTCCGGCAAGACCTTCACCATGGCCAATGTGATCGAGCAGCTGAACAAGCCGACATTGGTGCTTGCGCATAACAAGACCCTGGCGGCCCAACTGTATTCAGAATTCAAAGAATTTTTCCCTGAGAATGCGGTGGAGTATTTTGTATCCTACTACGACTACTACCAGCCCGAAGCTTATGTTCCGTCGACGGATACCTATATCGAGAAGGATTCCGATGTCAATGATGAAATCGACAAGCTGCGGCTGTCGGCGACGGCGTCGCTGGCAGAGCGGAAGGATGTGATCGTGGTATCGAGTGTTTCCTGCATCTATGGCCTGGGAATGCCCGAAGAGTACATGAACCTGATCGTAAACCTCCGGCCGGGACAGCAGAAGGACCGGGACGAGGTGATACGGGAACTGGTGGGGATACAGTATGACCGAAACGATATGGATCTGAACCGCGGCTGCTTCCGCGTACACGGAGATGTGCTGGAGATCAATCCCGCTGAGCAGGGAGATGTGATCTACAGGGTCGAGTTTTTTGGGGACGAGATCGACCGTATCACACAGCTGGATCCGGTGACCTACAGACCGAAATGTACGCTGGAGCATGTGAGCATCTTTCCGGCCTCTCATTATGTGGTGGGGCAGGAACGCCTGCTGAAGGCCTGCGATGCCATCGAAGAGGAAGCCAGGGAGAGAGTTGCCTGGTTTAAGAAAGAAGACAAGCTGATCGAGGCACAGCGCATTTTCGAGCGCTCTGCCTTTGATGTGGAAATGCTGAGAGAGACCGGTGTCTGTTCCGGTATCGAGAATTATTCAAGACACCTGACCGGTATGCCGGCGGGGCAGCATCCATATTGTTTATTGGATTTCTTCCCGGATGATTTTCTGATGATCGTGGATGAGTCGCATATGACGATCCCGCAGGTGCGCGGTATGTATAACGGTGACCGTTCCAGGAAGACGACACTGGTGGATTACGGCTTCCGCCTGCCTTCCGCCTTGGATAACCGGCCGCTCAATTTTGAGGAATTCGAATCCTATATCGATCAGATGCTCTTTGTATCGGCAACGCCCTCCGACTATGAAGCGGAGCATGAACTGTTGCGTGCGGAGCAGATCATAAGGCCGACGGGGCTTCTGGATCCCGAGATCTCGGTGCGTCCTGTGGAGGGACAGATCGATGATCTGCTGGGAGAGATACGAAAAGAGACTCAGAAAAAAAACAAGGTGATGATCACCACGCTGACCAAGCGTATGGCGGAAGATCTGAACGATTATCTGCATGATGTGGGCGTGCGCGTGAAATACCTGCATTCCGACATCGATACCCTGGAACGTGCCGAGATCATCCGTGATCTGCGTCTGGATGTCTTTGACGTGATCGTCGGTATCAATCTGTTAAGAGAAGGACTGGATATCCCGGAGGTCACGCTGGTGGCGATCCTGGATGCGGATAAGGAAGGCTTCCTTCGTTCAGCCACATCACTGATCCAGACCGTGGGACGCGCGGCGCGTAATGCTGACGGGCATGTGATCATGTATGCCGATACGATGACGGATTCGATGCGCATCTGTATTGAAGAGACCGAGCGCCGCCGCAGGATACAGATGAAGTATAATGAGGAGCACGGCATCACGCCTACCACGATCAAGAAGGCCGTGCGGGACGTGATCGCCATCAGTAAGAGCATTGCGGATGCGGAGACAAGGCTGGATAAGGATCCGGAATCCATGGACGAAAAGGAACTCAAAAAACTCATCGCCGACACGGAAAAACAGATGCGCAAAGCAGCGGCCGAGCTGAATTTCGAGGTGGCGGCCGAGCTGCGTGACAAGCTGATCGAACTGAAAAAATATGCGGAGGATCAGCGATGATCACGGAGATCCACACCGGCGGAACGATCGGAAGCCGTATCAACGAAAAGGGAGTAGCCGTCCCGGAAGCGGCGGCGGAAGGAAGAAGACCCTATACGATACTCAGTGAAAATCTCTGTGCGGAATATCTGAACCTGCTTCTGGAGGAGGTGGGGGATGTGCTCCGTGATCCGGAGACGGAGGGGATCGTGATCACGCATGGCACCGACACGCTGCAATACAGTGCGGCAATGCTTCAGGAAGTGTTTGCGAATGCAGCCTGTCCCATCATGCTGGTATCTGCCAACTATGTACCGGAGGATCCGCGGAGCAACGGAGCGGTCAACCGGGAATACGCATACCGTTTTATCCGTGAAAAACGGGGCTGCGGTGTATTTGTCTCTTACCAAAATCCCAGGGAAGCACTTACCATCCATGCGGGAGACCGGCTTCTGGAACATGAGGTCTTTTCGGACCGTGTGGAAAGTCTGCCGGGGCAGTGGTACGGGAAGTACTCGCCCGAGGACGGTACGTATACCGCAAATCCGGAGTACGGAAGAAATGAGAGTAAAGCGGACGGAAAGCATCCGAAGCTTTCGGACGGGACGGTTCTGTGGCTGAGACCCTATCCGGGGATGTTATATCCGTCGATCCCGAAAGAGACGCGGGCAGTTCTTCTCGGAAGCTATCATTCGGGAACCATAGCGGTCAATGACGGCCTGAGGAGCTTTCTGAAAGAGGCTTCGGAGCGGAAGATCCCGCTTTATCTTTGCGGGCTTTCGCGTGCTGCGACCGTATACGAAACGAGCGCTGCCTATGAAAGCCTGGGGATCCTGCCCATTTACGATGAAAGCCCCATAACGGCGTATTGCCGTCTGTGGCTCCGGTATTCGGTCTGAATAGTATCGTAAGCACTGCTTTTTTCTTGCTAAAAGGTGTGCGCTGTGTTAAACTGGACTTTATATTTCGGATCATTCGGTGACAAAAGGGGGGATAAAATGAACGTGGAAATGAATCTCCAGAGAAGAGTGCTGGAGGAGAGACTGGACGAACGCCTGGAGGAACTGGCAGATTCCCTGTACCACAGGAGCATTACGGACTGCACGGATGTGCAGGTCTTTGACTGCGTTCTGCAGATGACCAAGCGGCTGATGCAGGCGACGGACCGCATTGAAGGAGAGAAAAAGCTTTATTATATTTCTGCGGAGTTTCTGATCGGAAAACTTCTGTCCAATAATCTGATCAATCTGGGGATCTATGACCGCCTGGAGAAGATCCTGCGTGAAAAGGGACATGAGCTGTCCCGGATCGAAGAACTGGAGGATGAACCGTCGCTCGGAAACGGCGGCCTTGGACGGCTTGCCGCCTGTTTTATCGATTCGATCTCCACGCTGGGATTGCCCGGGGAAGGCGTGGGACTCTGCTATCATCTGGGGCTTTTTAAGCAGGTCTTTCGTGAGCGTCTGCAGTGCGCGGAGAAAAATGACTGGATGGGCGAACCGTCCTGGCTGACAAAGACCGATACGAGCTTTACGGTGTCATTCGGAAAGAAGAAAGTCAGCTCCCGTCTTTACGAACTGGATGTGGTCGGTTATGGGAATGCCGTGAACAAGCTGCATCTCTTCGATCTGGAAAGTGTTGACGAGGGGCTTGTTAAACAGGGCATTGATTTTAATAAGAAGAATATCGATAAAAATCTCACTCTTTTCCTGTATCCGGACGATTCCGACGAGGCGGGAAACCTGCTGCGCATCTACCAGCAGTATTTCATGGTGAGCAATGCGGCACAGCTGATCCTTTCGGATATGAAGGCGCATGATTATGATCTGCGCAGACTCAATGAACATGCGGTGATACAGATCAACGATACGCATCCTACCCTGATCATTCCCGAGCTGATACGCATCCTGGTCAATGACAAGGCCTTCACGATGGATGAGGCGATCGAGGTGGTGCGCAAGACCTGTGCATACACGAACCATACGATCCTTGCGGAAGCTCTGGAGAAGTGGCCTCTGAGATATCTGCAGAAGGTCGTTCCGCAGCTGGTACCGATCATAAAGGAACTGGACCGGCGCGTGAAAAAGCAGTACAAGGATCCGAAGGTGCAGATCATCGATGCCGACAAACGCGTACATATGGCGCATATCGATATTCATTACGGTTTTTCGGTAAACGGCGTGGCACAGATCCATACGGATATCCTGAAGAACACGGAGCTGCATCATTTTTACGAGCTTTATCCCGAGAAGTTCAACAACAAGACCAACGGTATCACATTCCGGCGCTGGCTTCTTTCCTGTAACCGGAGACTTACTTCCTATCTGGATGAGCTGATCGGAAAGGATTATAAGGAAAATGCCGATGCGCTGGAGGGACTTTTAAAGTACCGTAATGATAAAAAGGTGCTTTCCCGTCTTGAAGGGATCAAAAGGCTGAACAAACAGGATCTCGCCGATTACATCCTTGAGCATGAGGGTGTGGAACTTGAACCTTCCTCCATCTTTGACGTACAGATCAAGCGTCTGCATGAGTATAAGCGGCAGCAGATGAACGCGCTGTATATCATACACCGTTATCTCGAGATCAAGGGCGGGAAAAAGCCCGTACGTCCGGTGAGCTTTATCTTCGGTGCAAAAGCGGCTCCGGCCTATGTCATCGCGCAGGATATCATCCATCTGCTTCTCGTTCTGCAGGAGATCGTGAATAACGATCCGGAGGTAAGTCCTTACATGAAGGTGGTCATGGTAGAGAATTACAACGTGACATACGCGGAAAAGCTTATCCCCGCAGCGGATATCTCCGAGCAGATCTCGCTGGCAAGCAAGGAAGCCAGCGGTACCGGAAATATGAAGATGATGCTGAACGGTGCGGTGACGCTGGGAACCGCAGACGGAGCGAACGTGGAGATCCGTGATCTCGTGGGCAGCGAAAACATCTATGAATTCGGCATGGATGCCGATACCGTGATCGCGCATTATGCCAATGCCGATTATGTATCAAAGGATTATTATAAGAAGAGTCCGGTGATCAAAGAGGCCGTGGATTTCATCACGGGAAAACAGGCGCTGAAGGTTGGTCATAAGGAGAATCTGGACCGCCTGAAAAAGGAGCTGCTGAATAAGGACTGGTTCATGACCCTTGCAGATCTGGAAGAGTATATCCGTGTGAAGGATAAGATGCTTGAGGATTATGAGGATCGTGAGAAGTGGATGAAGATGAGCCTGGTCAATATCGCGAAGGCCGGCTACTTCTCATCCGACCGGACCATCGCACAATATAATGAAGATATCTGGAAACTGAAGAACGCTGACGAAGCATAAACTAAAGGAGAGAGACAATGCCTATCACAGATTATCTGGAGCGGAATCATGAACTGTATGGCGATGAGGTGGCACTTATCGAACTGAATCCGGAACAGAAGGAGACCCGGAGGATCAGCTGGAAAGAGTATTCGCTGATCCAGCAGACGGATGACCAGCCTTATCGCAGGGAGATCACATGGAAGGTCTTTGATGAAAAGGCAAACCGTATGGCAAATATGCTGCTTTCGCGCGGAGTGAAACGCGGCGACAAGGTGGCGATCCTGATGATGAACTGCCTGGAATGGCTTCCGATCTATATGGGCATACTGAAGACAGGAGCGCTGGCCGTTCCTTTCAACTTCCGTTATTCCGCAGATGAGATACAGTACTGTGCGGATCTTGCCGAGGTGGATGTGCTGCTCTTCGGACCGGAATTCATCGGACGTATCGAGTCCATCGTGGATACGCTTTCCAAGAACCGCCTGCTGATCTACGTGGGAGAGGGCTGTCCGACATTTGCGGAGAGCTACCGCGAACTGGTGGCTGACTGTTCGAGCGAGAAACCGGATATCGAGATCAAGGATTCCGATGATGGAGCGATCTATTTTTCATCCGGTACCACAGGTTTCCCGAAAGCGATACTGCATAAACACCTGAGCCTGATGACGGCGGCCGAGGTGGAACATCATCATCATGGTACAAATCGTGACGACTGCTTCCTCTGTATTCCGCCCCTGTATCATACCGGGGCAAAGATGCACTGGATGGGCAGTCTGGTAGCGGGTTCGCGTGCCGTGCTGCTGCGCGGTACAAAACCGCAGTATATCTTTGATGCGGTTTCGAGAGAGCATTGCACGATCGTCTGGCTGCTGGTGCCCTGGGCGCAGGATATCCTGGATGCGCTGGATTCGGGCGCGCTGCGTATGGAAGATTATGAACTGAAGCAGTGGCGTCTGATGCATATCGGTGCGCAGCCCGTACCGCCTTCGCTGATCAAGCGCTGGATGGCGTATTTCCCGCATCATCAGTATGATACCAACTACGGTCTGAGCGAGTCCATCGGACCGGGCTGCGTACATCTGGGCGTGGAGAACATCCACAAGGTGGGTGCGATCGGTGTTCCCGGTTATGGCTGGCAGTGCAAGATCATTGATGAGAACGGAAATGAAGTGAAACGCGGCGAGGCCGGAGAACTCTGCGTTAAGGGTAACGGCGTGATGGAGTGCTATTACCGCAACCCTGAGGCGACCGCAGAGGTGCTGAAGGACGGCTGGCTCCTGACCGGTGACGTGGCGATGCAGGATGAAGACGGCTTCTACTTCCTTGTAGACCGCAAAAAGGACGTGATCGTATCGGGCGGTGAGAACCTTTATCCCGTGCAGATCGAGGATTATCTGCGGCAGTACGACAAGATCAGCGATGTGGCGGTCATCGGTCTGCCGGATCCGAGACTCGGAGAGATCGCGGGCGCCATCATTCAGGTCAAGGAGGGCATGGAATGCACCGAAGAAGAGATCATGGATTTCTGCAACGGCATGCCCCGTTATAAACGTCCGCGCAGGATCATCTTTGCCGATGTTCCGCGAAACGCTACGGGCAAGATCGAAAAGCCGCTGCTGCGCAAGCGCTACAGTGTGGAACGTCTGGTAGAACGTGAGAACGAGGGCTGAGTAATGAAAACGATCGAGGAGATCCGCGCGTTTTTTGACCGGGATCGTTTTGCCTGCGGGCTGACCGGTATTTATATAGAAGAAGCGTCTCCGGGTTTCAGCAGGCTGAGCCTTACGATAGAGGACAAGCATCTGAACGGAAGCGGCCATGTGATGGGAGGCGTTTACTTTACGCTGGCCGATCTGGCCGTAGCCGTTGCAGCCAATCAGGATTTTGACAATGAGATCTCGGTAGCCGTGAATTCGCAGATCAGTTTTATCTCATCCGTAAGTGAGGGAAAGATCTTTGCCGAGGCTCATATCGTAAAAGACGGGAGAAAGATCCTCTTCTGCGAAGTGAAGATCACGGATGCGGACGGGATGCTTCTTGCCACAAACTCTACCACTTCATACAGGATAAAGAAATAAAAAAACTGCTTATGCCGAAGCTTTCAGCTGTGTGCGACCGGGAATAAGCAGGCACGGGAATTTAAGAACCGTTATACTTAAATACACTGAGGAAAAACGGGGGGACCAAAACGGCTCCCCCTTTTTTATTCTTCGGAAGGGCTTCCCAGCACATCGGAACGTTTCAGTGCATATTCGCCCAGAAGCTGCAGTTCCCATTTCTGGAAATCACTCATATGGGGCGTGCGTCCCGTGCGCGCGACAAGTCCGTGCTTCAGGCAGAGATCTTCGCTGTAATCCTCCAGAAGATAGACATGTTCAAAGAGCATGGGGCCGTAAGAATAATGATTGATCAGGGAAAGGGCGCCGCTCTTTTCTTTTACGATGTGCAGCCCGCTCCCGTCCATCGGATCCTCAAAGCTTACCCAGGCCATGGCTTCGTAAACGCGTTCCGGATAATCCTGCGTGGAGGTGTAATTTCCGAGAGAATAATAACAGAGAGCGGTGTTGCCGCTGTCGGTGGTGATCCATTCCACGGGCTCCACCACATGCGGGTGCGCGCCGATGATCAGATCTGCGCCGGCGTCGATCATCTGCTGTGCCATGGTGGTCTGGTAAGGCATGGGAGTGAAGGTATATTCCACGCCCCAGTGCGGGCAGACGATGACCATATCGGCAAGCGTATCGGCTTCCCGTATATCCTCCAGTACCTGATCGGATACTTTCGTCATATCGAGCTTGCGCGAATTGTCATAGGGACAGAGAAAATCCAGATGACCGATGGCGTCCGATGCAACACTTTCCCAGTTGTGACTGTAGGTTGCATTGATGAACGCGAAAGTATAGCCTTTTATCTCGAGCAGATAGATGCGCGGGTTTTTATCCGGATCCGGCGTCTCGCTGCCGTGAATGCCGCAGAGCAGGATCTCGGGATGCGCATTGTGATAGTAATCGGCGAAATGGATCAGACCGCTGTAACCCTGGTCGTATGCGTGGTTGGTGGCGCCGAGCACCACGTTGAAGCCGGCTTTTGCTTCGGCATCCGCTACCGCGGTCGGCGAGTTGAACGTGGGATAACTGGTAAAGGGACGGTCATCACCGCCGATGGGGGTTTCCTGATTGATGATCGCGATGTCCGCGGCATCGATGAATTCTTTGATATCCTGAAATTCAAAATCAAAGTTGTAGCTGCCGTCAGCCTGCTTGCCGGTATTTAAGATGCCGGTATGAAGCAGGTTATCGCCGACCATCATCAGGCTCACGCGCACCGGCTCTGGTGTGGGGGTCGGTGTGGGCGTGGCTTTGCTGAGGTCGATAAATTCGATCTCTTCCTCAGGGGCGATCGTATCTGTCAGGTCGTACGGAGTCGGCTGCGCCGACGGCTCGGCATGATCACTGCCGCTGTCCGTTCCGCAGGCAGATATAAAAAGCGCGGTTCCGCAGACGAGCAGAAGGCGCAGGAAATTATGGCTTTTCATTTTCTTCTCTTTCCGTTCTATATGTAAGTTATGTATACCATCTATAGGGTTTCTTTGGGCATTATAACACAAGATAGGCAAATTGCAAAAATAAACTTGCATTTTTTATGTAATCATGTATAATGTTACAAAAATGTTACAAATGTTTTAAAAATGTTAAGCACGCCGTCGCGTACGGCGTTCAGATGAAAAGGACTTATATCTCAGCTTATATGACTTATAAGAAGAAACGTAAAAATATCTATCGCTTTGCCGCAAAACTTAAGTGTGTCTGGCTGCCGGCCGGAGCGATGACAGCTATGCTGCTCGGAGGTGCCGAGCCTGTATCGGCAACGGAAAGCGAAACAACGGCAGTTGATGCGGAAAGCGAAGCGGTACAGGTAGTACAGCTGAATGTGAAGGACAGTACACCCGTTATCATGACTGAGACCGAAGACGGGATCGGACTGATGGGCGGTGCCGCTCTTGATACGGAATATATCGCGCTGGATGACATCCGGGATCAGGAAGGGGAGTTTGCACTTCCTCTTGCCGGTGCAGCGGACGGAATAGAGATCAAAGAAAAAGAAGCAATGGAAGCTGCTGCGGAAGCGGCGGAAAATCTTCAGGAAGAACATAACGAGTACGAAAATCTTGCGATCGCAAATGTTTCCTATGATTTCGTAAATGTAAGAAGCGGCCCAAGTACCGATTCCGTGATCGTCGGAAAGATGTATGACGGTTCGGTCGCCGAGATCCTCGACCGTTACGAGCAGGAAGACGGCCTCTGGTTCCAGGTGAGCAGCGGCAGTGTGGAAGGCTTTATCAAGGCTGAGTATTTTTATTATGATGAGGATCTGATCGGTGTGATCGATCAGTACGTTACGCACAGTGCCGTCATACAGGCCAACGTTCTGAACGTCCGTAATGAGGCGGGAATGGACGGAGCCGTCATCGGTTATCTGACAGCCGGTGAGAAAGCAAAGGTTATTGAAGAAGACGGAGAGTGGATCAAAGTCGAGTATTCCAATAAGACGGGCTATATCGCAGCGCAGTATGCGATGATCGAAGAAGATTATATCACTGCGAAATCTCTCGAAGAAGAACGTAAGGAACTGGAAGAAAAGAAAAAGAAAGAGCAGCGTGAACAGGCAGCCCGGCTTGCGGCAGTACAGGAAGATGTGACGCTTGCGGTGAATGCGGCGGCAGCAAATTATTCCAGCAATCCGGAACTTCGTCAGGCGATCATCAACTATGCGATGCAGTTTGTCGGGAACCGTTATGTGATGGGTGGACAGAGTCTTGCGGGAGGAACGGACTGTTCCGGCTTCACCTGCTATGTATACCGTGCCTTTGGATACAGCCTGAGCCGTACACCTTCGGGGCAGCTCGCAACGGCGGGGCGCCCGATCTCTCTGGCAGAGGTTCAGCCGGGTGATATCATCTGTTACGGTTACGGCGGATGCTCGCATGTGGCTATGTATATCGGTAACGGCCAGATCGTTCATGAAGCAAATTCAAGAATGGGATGTATCGTATCTTCGATCAATTTCGAACCGATCGTCGGTGTAAAGAATGTGATCGACTGAAAATGATCTGAACCGGGAGGACGGACCTCCCGGTTTTTTTATTTTCATTTGAAAAACGGATGTGTTACAATGAGCTTTGTAAAAGCGAACGGATAAGAATCCATATCAGCATCTGAAACGTTTTATGAAAGAAAAGGAGAAATGAAAATGACAGTCGAAATGATTCCTTCAGCATCGATCACGGGTATGATCTTTTCATGTGCGATCTCAGTCGTGCTGCCGGTTGCGCTTGCGGTCTTTGCGATGGTGAGACTGAAAGCAAAACTGCTCAGTTTTTTTATCGGTGCATTATGCTTTCTGCTTTCCTCAATGGTGCTGGAATCCATGCTGCACCGGTATGTGATCGCTGCAGTCGGAAACAGTTTTTTTGAGGAGCACATTATACTCTATGCGCTGTACGGCGGACTGACTGCTGCAGTGTTTGAGGAGACGGGACGTTTTCTGATGATGAAGTATCTGATGAAAAACAGATCTTCGAAAGAAAACGCGGTCCTGTTCGGTATCGGACATGGCGGTCTTGAAGCAATGCTTATTGTAGGACTGACATATCTTTCCAATCTTATGATCGCATTTGTGATCAATGAAGGAAGAATAGACCAGCTCCTGTCTGTCATTGATGAATCGATGAGAGAAGAAACGGTGAAACAGCTTTCCGTTTTGTGGACGACGCCTTCGGCAGAAATGTTTCTTCCGGGGATCGAACGTATCAGTGCGATCGTATTACAGGTCTGTTTATCTGTGATCATTTATCGCGCGGTTTCCGAAAAAAAATGGATCTATTATGTGTATGCATTCCTGATCCACATGTTTGTTGATACGGGAGTTGTGTTGATGTTAAGCGCTGTATCGCCTTATATTATTGAGATTGTGGTGTTTGCGGAAACTGCAGTGATCGCGTTTTTTACATATCGCATGTATAAAAACATGCCGAAGAATGAGATGGAAAACGCTTAAAATATTGAAAAAATAAGAAAAAACGCTTGATTTGTTAACATAAATAAGGTAAACTAAACACGATTTAACGGAGAATAATAAAGCACGATCATCATTTGAAATGGAGGAGAGAAAAATGGCAGAAGAAAAGAAAACAACTGCAGCAAAGAAAACTGCTGCAAAAAAAGAGACAGCTGTGAAGAAGGCTGCTGCACCGAAGAAGGCAGCGACCGCGAAGAAGGCGGAGACCGCAAAGAAAGCAACGACTGCTAAGAAGGCAGCGACTGCAAAGAAGGCAGAGCCTGCAAAGAAAGCAGCGACCGCAAAGAAGGCAGAGACCGCAAAGAAAGCAACGACCGCAAAGAAGGCAACGACCGCAAAGAAGGCAGAGCCTGCAAAGAAGGCAACGACCGCAAAGAAAGCGACGACTGCAAAGAAGGCAGAGCCTGCAAAGAAGGCAACGACCGCAAAGAAGGCAACGACTGCAAAGAAGGCAGAGCCTGCAAAGAAGGCAACGACCGCAAAGAAGGCGACGACTGCAAAGAAAGCGACGACCGCTAAGAAGGCAACGACCGCTAAGAAGGCAACGACCGCAAAGAAAGCAGAGCCTGCAAAGAAGGCAACGACCGCAAAGAAAGCGACGACCGCAAAGAAAGCGACGACCGCAAAGAAGGCAACAACTGCAAAGAAGCCGGCAGCGAAGAAGACGACTGCAAAGAAAACGGATAAATAAATCGCTGCTTGCAGGACAATAATATCGGAATGAATGAGTGCCGAAACGGAAAAGGTTTCGGCACTTTTAACAGGAAGGAAAAGAACGTCTTTTCCGGCTGAAAATATGAGGGATCAGAAATGGAAAAAAAACGTGGAAGCGGAATCCTGTTACCGGTTACGGCTTTACCGTCGAAATACGGGATCGGATGTTTTTCAAAAGAGGCATATGATTTTGTGGATTTTCTTGCTGAAGCCGGACAGAGCTTCTGGCAGGTACTTCCGCTGGGGCCGACGGGATACGGGGATTCACCGTATCAGTCTTTTTCCACGTTTGCAGGGAATCCCTATCTGATCGATCTGACGGAACTGATCGATCTGGGTTTTCTCACGGAAAAGGAATGCAATGCAAAGAAATGGGGAAAGGATCCCACGCAGGTTGATTATGAAAAGATCTGGCAGTATCGATTCGATCTTCTGAAAAAAGCATTTCATAACAGCGGGATCACAAAGAAAAAAGAATATCGTGAATTTGTGCGCGACAATGCGTTCTGGCTTGATGATTACGCAATGTACATGGCATTGAAAGAAAAACACCACGGCCTGAGTTTTACATGCTGGGAAGAAGATCTGCGTCTGCACAGAACAGCTGCGCTGAAGCGTGCAAAGGCTGATCCGGAAATAAAAAAAGAAGCAGATGCTTTCCGCTTTATGCAGTTTTTCTTTTTCCGCCAGTGGCATGCGCTGAAGAAATATGCTAATGAAAAAGGAATACGCATCATCGGAGATGTGCCGATCTATGTTGCATTTGACAGTGCGGACAGCTGGTCGCATCCGGAACTTTTCCGGCTGGATGAAAAAGGTTTTCCCTTAGCAGTCGCAGGCTGCCCTCCGGATTATTTTTCGAAAACGGGACAGCTGTGGGGAAATCCTCTGTACCGTTGGGACTATCATCAGGAAACAGGGTATGAATGGTGGATGCAGAGACTGGCATTCTGCTTTGATATGTACGATGTGGTGAGGATCGATCATTTCCGCGGATTTGAAGCGTATTATTCGATCCCCTACGGAGATGCCACGGCAGAATTCGGACACTGGGAAAAAGGACCTGGGTATTCGCTGTTCAGGGTAATGAAGCAGAAACTCGGCGAGAAAGAGATCATTGCGGAGGACCTTGGTTTTCTTACGCCCGGAGTCAAGCGTCTGGTAAAACGCTGCGGATATCCGGGAATGAAGATCCTTGAATTTGCATTTGACAGTGCGGAGGATAATGATTATCTTCCTCACAATTATGAAACGAACTGTGTGGTATATACGGGAACGCATGATAACGATACGGTTCTTGGCTGGTATTCCCGGCTGAGAAAGAAAGACCGTGATTTTGTAAAAGAGTATCTCGGGATAAAGAACACAAAACAGATCGGCTGGGAACTGATCCGTGTTGCGCTGTCCTCCGTGGCGGATACCGCGATCATTCCGCTGCAGGATTATCTGGAGCTTGGAAGTGAGGCGCGCATCAATACGCCCTCTACCCTGGGAGATAACTGGAACTGGCGCATGCAGAAAGGTATGCTGACGGAGGAACTTGCCCGCAGGATACGAAGAATGAATGCGCTCTACGGAAGGTGTTCGGATAAATAAGAATTCGAGTAATGCCTGTCTTCGGTCACATCATCCCCGAACCAGTCGGGGGGCGTGAAGGCCTGCGCTTCATCAATGTTCTCAAATTCTACTTCCGCCAGTACCAGCGGAGCAAAGGGCGGATCAAAAACATCCAGTTCTATAGTGAGAGAGCTGTTTTCCAGAGGGATCAGGTAGCGGGTTTTGGAAATGACGTTACCATCCGCCTTGGAAGAGAGCTTTTCATAAGCCTCCCGGTTCAGAGGGAGATTGTATTCCTCACGGGCAAGAAAGCCTTTTCCTTTATAGGTCAGATAAAAATCGTTATTGTCCTGCCGTACCCGTACGACCGGATCGGTACACAGATAAGCCTGGCTGATCTGCCGTGATGGATATGATGCGAGGTCCGCGGGCAATTCCCGGACCAGAAATTTGCGTTCGATCTCCATAAAAAACTACCTCTTTTCATTTGGCTGGGAATAGTGTAAACTGTTTGGGGTAAAACATCAAGAGCCCTTTCGGGGGCAGGCGGTGTATATACAGAAAAAAAACATAAAAGCCATAAAAAAAAGAATGGCAGCCGTATCATTATATGAAAAGGCTGCGAAGAGGAAAAAACGTGAATGATGAAAGATTTGCGCAATGTATGAAAAGCATTGCCGAAGGAGATAAGACAGCCTTAAAGGAAATATATGAAGAGTATCTCCCTTATCTGTATTCGGTAGTGTATGGCGTTGTGCAGCAAAAAGAAGCAGCTGAAGATGTGACCAGCGAGGTGTTTTTGCGCATCTGGAAAACGGCAGAGAAATACCGGCCCGGAAACGGACATAAAGGCTATCTGGCCACGATCGCACGGAATATGGCGATCGATGAACTGCGAAAGCATAAGCGGGAAGTACTTCCGGATGATGACGAGAATGATATCATCTCGTCTGCAGCGTCCGAGGAACAGGGACCGGAAGAACTGATCGTCGAAAATCTTTCCGTTCAGGAGGCATTGGATCGTCTGAAGCCGGCAGAGCGGGAAGTGGTGAGTATGAAGATACTTTCGGAGATGACCTTCCAGGAGATCGCCGATACTCTTCAGACCCCTCTGGGAACCGTGACCTGGCGTTACCAGGCGGCAATGAAAAAGTTAAGGAGTTGCGGATATGAATAAGGATTTTGAGAAAGAATACAAAAAACTGATCGAGGAAGATCCGCCTGCGCTTTGGGACCGTATAGAAAAAATGGTCGATGCGGCGATCGCCGAAGGGCCGACAGCAGCGGAAGAAGCTGAAACGGGCACGGAAGCGGTAAGTGAGACGGAAGAAGATGAAGCGGTGCTGGCAGCAGGCGTGGCTGAAGTTCTCGGAGGAGCAGAACAGAAGACGGAAATGCTTTCCGAAGAAAAAAAGGACGATGAAAGCGGCAGCGAAGCTGACGACGAGGCGAAGGGCGTTATCGCAGGGGTGTTCGGAGCATCGGCTTCCGAAAAGGCTGCAGATGCGAAGGAAGGATCGGGCAAAAAGAAAAAGGTCTTTAACTGGCGGCGCTGGGTGCTGCCGGCGGCGGCTCTCCTGTGCGTAGCGATCATGATCCCCGTTGTGATCACAATAATGAACGGCCGCACGAAGCAGAACGAGACCGGCGCTCCGATGGCAGCCGCAGACAACAGTGTTATGGCGGATATGGCGATGGCCGAGGCATCCACAGATGCTGCCGCGGAAGTGGGTGAAGATAAGCAATCCTTACGCGGGGAAACGCAGGGAGTATCGTTGGTTCCGCAGAACAAGGATAATGGAAAAACCGTTCAGCCGGAAAACGGCGATATCTCCATTGAGGTCGTGACAGAAGCGGCCGGTGAAGATGCGGCGGAAGAAGAGGAAGAAGACCCGGATGAAGAAATTGATATAGAAGAAGATGATGAGGATTATGATGAAGACTATGATGATGAAGAAGACTGGGACGAGGATGAGGAAGAAGAGGAAGAGCTTGTAAATGCGATCATCTACATCACCATCGATGAGGATACTCCGGCATCCGTGATCGATGAGATCGCGGCACAGTTCGGCCTGAGCAATCAGGGGTATGATGAGGAATATGACGAATATCATCTGGCAGTACCGAGTGCCATGACGGAGGAAGCACTGGATGACCTGGTAGATGCCATTGATGAAAATGAGAATGTGTGGAGCGTTTACTGGGATTACGCCGAATGATAAAGAAGGAGTCTGCCATGACGAAAGATCATCCTTTTCTCGGAGCGTGCATGCTCCCCCATCCGCCCATCATCCTTCCGGAGGTGGGACATGGGGAAGAAAAAAAGATCAGCGCAACGGCTGAAGCATTTTCAAAAGCAGCGGATATGATCGCTTCGCTGCATCCGGATACCATTGTGATCTCGAGTCCGCATACTGTGATGTATGCGGACTATTTTCATATCTCACCGGGAAAAGAGGCGCATGGGGATATGGGACGATTCGGCGCAGCGCAAGTGGAAATGAGCGTGGAATATGATGCGGAACTTGCGGAGCTGGTCGCGGGACTTGCGGAGATGGAAGGGATCCCTGCGGGAGGCGACGGGCAGCGTGATCCTTCCCTGGATCACGGAGTGATGGTGCCGCTGTATTTCATTCTTCCGAAGTACTCCGAATTCAAACTGCTGCGGGTGGGACTTTCCGGACTGCCGCTTTCCGAGCATTATCGTCTGGGGCAGTGCATCACGCAGGCACTTGCCCAGCTGGGACGCAGGGCTGTTTATGTGGCGAGCGGCGATCTGTCCCACAAACAGAAAGAGGACGGACCCTACGGTCTGGCTCCCGAAGGACCGCAATACGATGAGCGCATCATGCGGGTCATGGGCAGCGGAAATTTTGGAGAATTATTCGATTTTGATGAGAGTTTCTGCGACAAGGCGGCGGAATGCGGACACCGTTCCTTCGTGATGATGGCGGGAGCGCTGGACGGCCGCGCGGTAATCGCGGAGGAACTGTCTCATGAAGCGACCTTCGGCGTGGGGTACGGTATCTGTCTTTTCCATCCGCAGGGAGCTGTGGAGGAGAGACGTTTTCTGAAGATAAGGGAAGAAAAAATGCTTTCGGAGATCAAAGCGGCCCATGATAAACAGGATCCTTTTGTACGGCTGGCGCGGATGTCGCTGGAAAGTTATGTGAGGGACGGTATACGCCTGGCGGATGCTGCCGCTGCGGTAAAAAAGGTGCTGGAAAACGAAGCGGAAGCGGAGGAACTGCGGGAGCAGCTTTTGGAGAAACAGGCAGGGGCTTTTGTATCCCTGCATAAGGACGGACAGCTCAGGGGCTGTATCGGGACCATACTTCCGGTGCGCAGCTGCCTCGCGGAGGAACTGCTGCGTAATGCCATAAGTGCGGGAACCGAGGATCCGCGTTTTTCGCCGCTGCGTCCGGAGGAGCTGCCTTATCTGGAATACAGCGTGGACGTGCTGGGGGAGCCTGAAGATATCGCGGGACCGGAAGCGCTGGATGTGAAACGCTACGGAGTGATCGTAAGCAAGGGTTTCCGACGGGGGCTGCTCCTGCCGGATCTGGACGGGATCGATACCGTGGAGGAGCAGATCGCCATCGCAAAACGCAAAGCCGGGATAGGCCCCGGGGAGGAAGTGAGCCTGCAGCGTTTTGAAGTGGTGAGGCACCATTGATCCGTATCGTATCTGCTTGACGAAAACATCTGTCCGTAATACAATGGTCTCATGCTGAAAGGCAAATATAATACGGCAGGAGGTGTTTCCAATGAAATTTGTATGTTCGGTATGTGGTTACGTTTTTGAAGGCGATAATCCCCCTGCAGAGTGCCCGATCTGTCATGCACCTGCAGAGAAGTTCAAAGCACAGGAAGGAGAGAAGACCTGGGCTGCAGAGCACGTGGTGGGAGTAGCAAAGGGTGCACCCGAGGATATCATCAAGGATCTGCGTGCAAACTTTGAAGGTGAGTGCAGCGAAGTCGGTATGTATCTGGCAATGGCACGTGTTGCCATGCGTGAAGGCTACCCCGAGGTGGGTATGTATTATGAGAAAGCCGCTTTTGAAGAGGCAGAGCATGCTGCCAAGTTTGCGGAGCTTCTGGGTGAGGTGGTGACGGATTCCACCAAAAAGAACCTTGAGATGCGTGTGGATGCCGAAAACGGCGCTACCGCAGGCAAGACGGATCTGGCAAAGCGCGCGAAGGAACTTAATCTGGATGCGATCCATGATACCGTTCATGAGATGGCCCGTGACGAAGCAAGGCACGGCAAGGCTTTTGAGGGGCTCCTGAAGAGATATTTCGGCTGATAAAGGACGTAACGCAGCAAAGACATGCTCCACGTTGTGGGGCATGTTTTTTACTGTATAGGAAAATGCTGCCGGGCAAGCGCGTCCGGCGCGGGCATGCCGCAAGCGGCATGCTTGTTTTATATATCGGAAATTGCTTGCAGATATCTGTTTGTACTGTATAATAATATTGGCATGTTTTAACATTGATCCATTAAGGAAGGTCGTGCATGAGTCAGAAGAGTAATGAGAAATTCATTATTTTTGTCGCTACACTTGCATCGGTAGGACTGATCGTAGAGAATTTCGTGATGGGCTGGGAATTCTGGGTCCCGGTTGTAGTCGTTGTCGGTATCCTGTCCCTGTGGACGGTATATTTTATGGACAGGCTCGACCCCGGCATCCGTAAGTATTTCTATTTTGCCGTAGCTGTTCTTCTGCTGTTTTATCATGGCATACACAAGACCAGTCTTTTCGACATCGCGCTGGCTGTGGTTCTGGTCATGATTACCTTTTCCATACTAAACAGCGTTTATATGATGAATACGCTTCTATTGGAATTTTTCATCCTGCTGGGCATACATTTTCTGAATCTGCCCGGAGGCGATCCTCTCGTATACGACAGCCTTACCATATCCAGGATACTGCTACATGTGTCGATCGTTCTGCTGGTATATTCCATCAGCGTCAGAATGATCCGCGAAAGGCGCGAGGATGAGGAAGAGAACAGGCGGAAGGAAGCGCGTATTGCCGCAAATGACGCAAGCATGGAGGATTTCCTGTCAAATATCTCCCATGAACTGCGCACACCGGTCAATGTCGTAAACGGTATGTCCGATCTGCTGATACGGAGAGGGGCGGGACAGGAAGCTGATGCCATCAGGTCGGCGGGAGTAAGGCTGGCGAACCAGATTGAAGATATCCAGGATTACACGGAATGCAAAAGGAAAAAGATCTTTCTTGAGGAAGAAAACTATATGAGTACCTCGCTGATCAATGATGTGGTCATGGGCTTCCGTTTGAGTGATAAGGCTGATGAGCTGGAACTGGTCGTGGATCTGGACCCGCAGACGCCCGCAATGATGAAAGGGGATATCAAGAAGCTTCATAAGATCTTCCGGCATCTGCTGGAGAATGCAGTCAAGTTTACGAGACAGGGCGGTATCTCCGTAAAGATGTACAGCGAGAACACGGATTACGGGGTAAACCTGAGCATAGAGGTGACGGATACAGGCATCGGTATGGACCGGAATGCGGTCCACTCGGTCACCGAGGGGATGTATCAGGAGAATAAAAAAAGAAACCGCAGTTCGGGAGGTATCGGTCTCGGACTGTTTATCGTGTATGGTTTTGCACACAGGATGGGCGGCTTCGTAAGGATCGAAAGCGAGAAAGGAAACGGGACGACGATACGGGTAACGATCCCGCAGAAGGTTGTGGACGCGAAACCCTGTCTGTCTCTGGAAAAGAACTTTGACGGAGCGGTCCTTTTCCATGTACGGCCGGATAAATATAAGGTTCCGAGATTACGTGATTTCTATCGCGGCATGGCATCAAAACTTGCCATGGGCGTACATGTGCCTTTATATCCTGCGGAAACGGTTTACGAAGTGGAGCGGCTGAAGGGAAAACTGAATGTAAGCCATGTGTTTATGGGGCAGGAGGAATATGAGGAGAACAGGGGGTATTTTGAGGCTCTTGCCAAAGAAGGTATCGTGGTGGCGGTTTCTGCGGGGAACGATCTGAAACTTCCCGAGAACAGCGGGGTCATGCTGCTGCCTAAGCCTTTATATGCTTATCCTGTGCTTAAGATCCTGAACGAAGGCAGGAATGCAAAAGATACGGACGGTGTTGAAAATACCGAGAAACCGGTATTCAGAGGAGTGCGGGCACTGGTCGTGGATGATGAACCGATGAATCTTGTTGTGGCGACATCGCTCTTTCGTAATTACGAGATGATCATTGAAACCGCAGCAAGCGGAAAAGAGGCGATCCGTAAATACCGGGAGAATGATTATGACCTGATCTTCATGGATCATATGATGCCGGAGATGGACGGCGTGGAAGCCATGAAGCAGATCAAGGGACTGGCGGAATCCCTGAACAGGGAGACCCCTGTCATCGCGCTCACGGCAAACGCTGTATCCGGTGCAAGGGAAATGTTCCTGCAGGAAGGCTTTGACGGCTTTATCGCAAAACCGATCAATATGGCGGATTTTGAACGGGTGGTGCAGAGGGTACTCGGCAGTTCCCGCAAAGGCAGAGGAGGTGAGCGCAAATGAGACTGATCAAAGCTGCCTTTGATGCCGTAAAGGATCCGGAAAGGGACTTTATTGAACGGATCTTCCTGATCCTGACCTTCATGTCGGAAGTAACGGTGTTCATCGCCTTTATCGGCGATCTGATCACCGGTGAAAATCTGTATGAACTGATCATACTGGGTCTGACGATCACTCTGGTGCCGCTCATCGTTCTGATCTGCCTGCACTTTGATAAGCTGAAACTCGCGATCCGGCTAATCGTGATCGCTCTTGTGTTTGCCATCCTGCCGACGCTGTTCTTTTTCGGCGGCGGCCTGGAAGGCGGCGGCGTGCTCTGGATCATCTTCGCCTTTATGTATGTCGGGCTTCTGCTCCGGGGCAAATGGCGCATGGTCATGTTTCTGCTGATCACGCTGCTGACCTTTGCCTGTTTCTTTACGGCCTATTGTTATCCGGAGACGGTATATCAGCATAGCCGGGAAATGTTCTATGTGGATTCCTTCCTTTCGCTGATCATGGTGGGCGTGCTCTGCTTTGTCATGACCTGGTCCCAGGGGCGTCTCTTTGCCCAGGAGAACGAGCGTGCGAAAAAGGAAGCGGAAAGAGCGGAGGAACTGACCCGCTCCCAGAACCGCTTTTTTTCCAGCATGAGCCATGAGATCCGTACGCCGATCAATTCCATCCTGGGGCTCAATGAACTGATACTCCGGGATCAGGAGGCTTCCGATGAGATCATCCGCGATGCTTTGGGGATACAGGGATCGGGGAAAATGCTTCTGGCATTGATCAATGATATCCTCGATTTTTCCAAGATAGAGGCCGGAAGCATGGATATCGTTCCCGTTGATTACCGGATCGGGGATATGCTTTCGGAGATCGTTAATATGATGTGGCTCAGAGCGCATGATAAAGGGCTCGGTTTCGAAGTGAGCGTGGATCCGGAAGTACCACAGCTTTTGTACGGGGATGAAGTGCGTATCAAGCAGGTGATCATCAACCTGCTCAATAACGCGGTCAAATATACAAAGGAAGGCCACGTTGGTCTTCGTGTCGAAAGCAGGGAAGCCGAAGAGGATATGGTAGAGCTGCTGATCTCCGTGTCGGATACGGGAATGGGGATCCGGAAGGAAGATCTTCCTTATCTTTTTGACGCCTTTAAGAGAGTGGACGAAGGAAAGAACCGGCATATCGAGGGTACGGGACTGGGACTCAGTATCGTAAAGCAGCTGACAGAGCTCATGGACGGGAATGTCACCGTGAGCAGTATCTACGGTGAGGGTTCTACGTTTTCGGTCAGTCTCCGGCAGAAGGTTTCCGATCACGGGAAGATAGGGGAGCTGAACATCCACAATCAGCAGGTGGTGAAGAGAAGTGTTTATGAGAGCAGCTTTCTGGCGCCTGAGGTCCGTATCCTGATCGTGGATGACAATGAGATGAACCTGGAAGTGGAGCGGAGACTTCTGGAAGATACCGATATGGCTATCGATAAGGCGCTGAGCGGGAAAGCAGCGCTGGATATGTGCCAGAAAGCGCATTATGACGCCATCTTCATGGACCATCTGATGCCGGAGATGGATGGTATCGAATGTCTGAAACTCCTGCGGGAACAGGCAGGCGGCCTGAACCGGAATACGCCGGTCATCGTGCTTACGGCGAATGCGGGAAGTGAGAACAGAGAACTGTATAACCGGGCAGGTTTTGACGGATATCTTGTAAAACCGGTTTCCGGTACGGCTATGGAGGAGATCCTGATCCGGCATATCTCCAGGGAGAAGATCATACTCCGGAATGTAATGATGGGAGATGACAGCGAGATCCATACATCGGATAAGTATGCGGAAAAACTTCCGGTCGTCATCACCAGTTCGAATATGTGTGATCTGCCCGATCCTGTGATCCGCAAGATGCATATCCCCGTCATGCCTTTCCGCATCCGTACCGAAGAGGGCGTTTTCAAGGATGGCGTTCACATAGATGCTTATGAGCTGATCCGTCATGTATCCGAGGGCAAAGAAGCTGTTTCCGAGGTGCCGGATGAGGCTGAGTACACGGAATTTTTTGCGGAGGCATTGAAAAAGGCTCATCATCTGATATATATCGCGCTCACGTCGAACATGAGTAAGGACTACAGGACGGCTTGTGAGGCAGCGAGGGCATTTGATAATGTTACGGTGATCAACTCGGAGGTGCTTTCCAGCGCTACCGGAATACTGGTGATGGTCGCCTGCAAGCTGGCGCAGCAGGGACTGTCGGTCAGTGATATCGTTTCCGAGCTGGAAAAGGTAAAAAAACAGCTGAGATGCAGCTTTATCATTGATACGACGGAATACATGGCAAGGAAGGGGCTGGTCAGCCGCAGGCTTCACGGGGTCGCAAAAGTACTGAACCTTCATCCGGCGCTGCGCGTCCGGAAAGACAGGACAGGCATCCAGGGATTCTGGTTTGGAAAAACGAAAAGAGCTTACCGGGGTTATATCAAAACAGCACTTCCGGCTGATGTGATCCCGGATCCGGAGCTGGTGTTTGTTACCTATGTGGATATCCCGGAAGAAACACTTTCGTGGATCGAGGAGGAGATCGGGAAAGCGGCACGTTTTGAGCATGTGGTCTTTCAGCAGGCTTCGGCAGCCATTTCCACAAACTCCGGTCCCGGGACCTTTGGGATCCTGTATTTTACAAAATCGGACAAATCGTACAATATTGCATCCTTTATAGACGATGTGACCGCGGAGGAGAGAGCTGTGGAGAGCAGGGAAAGCATAGAGGAGCAGGCTCCGGAAAGCGATACGGAGGAAACAGAGCTTTCTGAGGCAGAGGAAGAACTGCAGCCCGTGCCGGAGGAACGGACGGAACTGCTTGAAGAAACGGAGGATACATGGTATAAGGAACTGAAGTGTATCGATACGGAGGCGGCGATACGAAACAGCGGCTCCGCTGATGCATTTAAGGCGGTATTGAAGATCTTCTTTGATTCTGTTACGAATAAGCATGAGGAACTGGAAAAGATTTATTCTGCAGAAGACTGGGAGGATTATACGATACGGATCCATGCACTGAAGAGTTCGGCCAGACTGGTAGGGGCAACGGAACTCGGAGAAAAGGCAGAGCTGCTGGAGAATGCCGGGAAAGAAAAGGATACCGCTTACATCAGGGAACATCATCCGTCCGTTATGAAAGAGTATCTGGCCCTCCGGGACTCTCTTGCCCCGGTATTTACGCAGGAGCGGAACGGAGATGAAGGGAAAGAGAAAAACAGGCCTGTAGCGGACAGTTACCTTATGGAAAGCATATATGAAGGGCTGCGTGAAGCTGCGGAGGCGATGGACTGTGACATGGTAGAAGAGATCCTGAAAGAGATTGATGGCTATGCCATACCTGAAGCGGAAAAGGAAAGATTCCTGCTGCTCCGGGGAAAGGCAGAGGCGCTGGATTATGAAGGAATGCTGGAAGTGCTGAAAGGATAAAGAAAGAGGAGGAGACGAATGGAAGATAACATACGGGGAAAGCTGGAAAAGATCCTTCGGGGTGAACTGAAATACACATCGATGAATCTGGCTTTTAACATGCTGATCACAAAGCTGAAAAAGAAAGTACAGGCAGATCCCGGGAGCATGGACGCGTGTATGAAGGAGATGGAGGAATTCCTCTCGAAATACACGATCGTTGCAAAGGTGGATCTGGCGAATATTGCTGCGCTTTGATAAAGACAGAGTCTGTTAAATAAGGAGGTTACGCTTATGCTCAAGAGTTTGGAAGAAACGATCGCCCTGATCAACGAAGGAAAGGTATTACATATTGCGGCAGACGATACGCTGCTCCGGAAGCTTCCGAAGGGGAAGTGGATCGGCGGGACTACGCCGTACTTTATCAGTGAAGATGGGGGCGTTTTTTCAAAAGACAGACTTTTTGTGAACGTTATCGATCAGGCTGAGGATGTCCGTATCGCGGTATACGGAAAGTATAATATCTTTCAGATCGTGGAAGAGTGTTATGATAACGGCCTTACGATGCTCATCATGCCCTTCGGATCAGCGGTGGCGATGAAATATGCCAGGGAGGCTCCCGATGTGGAAGAACTGCTCATGCATCCGGTCATCGGCTGGATCGCGGGTGCGGATCTGGATGATGGCGGAGAGATCAGGGTATATGACGGGAGCAGCGGAGAGTCCTATACCGATAAAGCGGTCGTCCTGTATATAAAGCTTCCCGAGGGAAAGAGCGCCATGATCAATATGATCAATATCTTCAGCGACGACAAGACCGATCCTGTGATCCGCTTCTATGACAATGAACTGAACGTCACGAGGTGCAGTGTGAACGGTCAGGATGTGAGTTTTGCGGAGTATATCGGAAAGAAGGGCTTTGATGCGAAGATGCCTCTGGTGGCGGATTATAACGGCTCCTATATCAATACATCCATAAAGGAAGTGGGAGACGGAAAGGTCAGTTTTTATGCCCCGGTATTTAAGGACATCGAATACCGTTTTGCCGTGCCGGTGGAGGATTATGCTGTGGAGTTTAAGAAACAGATCGACGCCGCGGGGGCTCGCAATCCCGTCATTTCCTTTAACTGTATCCTGAATTATCTGTATTGCGGGCTGAACGGGAAGAAGACGCCGCCGTATACGGGGCCGGTCACTTTCGGGGAGGTGGCTTACCAGCTTATGAACCAGACCCTTGTTTATTACGAGATTTTAGGGTAGTATAGTGTCGATTATCTCACAGGAGGAAAAGTAACGATGGGAGCTGCCGACAGTAAGGAGATCGTCATTCTCATGTTTCAGTACAGTGTCATAGTCAAGGGCATTGAACGGAAACTTGCAGAGCTGGAATACAGTGTCGAAACGGTTACGGAAAACATTGAAGAAGCAGCGCTCCGCCTTGTGGACAGGGCAGCATTGTTTATGTTCTATCTGCCCGGCGATATCATGGAGGATATTCTGAAAAAGAATGTCCTGCTCAGGGTCAGCGAGATCATCAGAGACAGCGGTCAGCGGATGATCATATTCGGAGAGAAGAAGTATCATGAGGAACTGATCGCGGATATCCCGCAGGCTGCCGGTTTTGGCTGGATGGACCGCCCTGTGGATATGAATGCTCTGGAGGCGATGGTACACAGGGAGTTAAACCGGGTTACGGAAGCCGTGACAAAAAAACGTATCCTGATCGTTGATGATGATCCTTCCTATGCCAAGATGGTCAGGGAATGGATCAGGGATGACTACAGGGTGGATATCGTGACAGCCGGGATGCAGGCGATCAGCTTCCTGCTCAGGGTACCCGAGAACGAAAAGGTGGATCTGATCCTTCTGGATTATGAGATGCCTGTCGTGGACGGGCCGCAGGTGCTGCAGATGCTCAGACAGGAAGCAGCTACGGAACATATCCCGGTGATCTTTCTCACCGGCATAGGGACAAAGGAAGCGGTATCCCGGGTCATGAGCCTGAAACCGGACGGATATCTCCTGAAGTCTACGACCAGGGCGGAGATCCTGAGTTTCCTTAAAAAGAAGATCTGAGGCAGAAATGATGAAACGATCATATATAGCTTCCGCAGCTGCGGTATTTGCGCTTTCGGCAATGCTGCTGACAGGCTGTGGGGATGATGAAGCGCAGAGAGTGCTGGCGGAGGCGGCGACCGAGCCGGCCGAAATGCAGGCGGGCGGGCAGCAGCCGGCAGCAGAAGAAAAAAGCAGTGACAACACAGCTTATGAAAAAGGAAGCGTGATCCGCATTTCCTGTGCAACGGACGGACAACAGGGCCGTATGCGTTTTACGGAGGATATGCAGATCGACGGACGGAGCTATCACAGAGGTGATCTGAAACCCGAATGGGCAGCATTACAGGACCGGCTGGATATCGTGATCGAAGACCACTACGGCGGGGAGACGGATACGGAGTGTTTTCAGCGCTGGCAGGAAAAGCTGGACAGCATTGATATGCTGTCAGTCTCGGGATTGCAGATGAAGGAAGCCGGGGAAGCCGGGGAACTGGCAGATCTGTCGGAATACCTTGACAGGATGCCGCATTTTGCTGCTTTTCTTGAGGAAAATCCCGTTGTACGCATGAGCATCTCGCTTTCGACGGATGAAGACCATGCAGGAGCCATTTATGCGGTTCCTTATCTTTCCGATCCGAAAAAGATCGAAAAACTTCCTTATATGCGGGCCGACTGGGTAAAGATCCTTCTTGACGGTAAGGATGAATTTGCACCGCAGATGAGCGGAAGGACAGCGCTTCCCGTTTATCAGCCTTTCATGCCGCTTGAAGGAAAGCTCAGCGTGGAAGTGGTGAAAGCGGACGGCAGCGGTACGGAAACGATCAGCAAAAATTATGATGCAGCCGGAAATATCATTGCAAAGATGAATGCAGCCGGAGCCATGAGCGGAACGGATGCGGTGAACATGTTCCGCAGCTATATCGATGAAGCTTATAACGGCTATTACGGAACAAAACGCTCCGATCTTTTCCTTGGCAGGAACGCAGCCTGGGATGCGGATGAGCTGGTGGCGCTGCTTCGCTGTACGCTCGCAAATACCGCGACGCTTTCTCCGGAGGGAAATGTAACGGGGCTGTTTGCGCCGCGGGAAGACAGCAATGCGAGCCGGGCCGGGCTGTATCAGCTTGCAGGAATGCTTTTCGGTGTGCGGGGGCTGAACAGCGATGCTTATCTCTATATCGACAGGAACGGCGTGCTGCATGACGCGCGCTGTGAACAGGGCAGCTATGATGTGCTGCTGAAGATGAACGAAATGAACAGGGAAGGTCTGATCAGTTCCTTCTATGTGAACGGCGGGCAGAATATGCTGAATAACGCGGAACCGGTGACATATCAGGGCCTGATGACTTATGCCGGGCGGGATCCGCAGCTTATTGACGTGGAAGGAGAAGCGGATGAGGGTTGTATCCCGGTCATGATCCCGCTGTCCCTTTGGGATGACGGCAGCGGCAGCAGCTGCATGCGTTTCACTGAAAATGTGGGAAAGATCCTTCCCGGCGGCTGGGCGATCTCCGCCAAAGCCGTGAAGGATGATGAAAACAGACTGAATGCCTGTCTGGCACTGATCGATCAGCTCTATGCGGATGCAGCCGGGGAGGAGCAGGAAGAGGAAACGATCGACCTTGCTTTGCGGCTGGAAACGGTACGACAGACTGTTCCTGCGATTGAGGGAGATTTATGGTACACAACGCCGCCGTCGGCTTTTGCGGTGACAAACACTGAAGACGAGGCGCTTCTCGGTCTTAACACGCTGGAGGAAGGTTTTTCTCAGGAACGGGTCGGAAACGGAGAGAATATATTGATCAATGTGATGCTCCGGGCGGATACCGGCACTCCGGGAGGAGAAGCGGCTGCGGCGGAGTACTTTGGCGGCCGCGGCGGCAGCCGAAGGCTCGGGATCCTGCAGGCAGCCTGGGACGGGATGCGGAAATGACCCTGGAAAAAACGCAGGGCTGCATGCTGTGTCCGCGGCGCTGTAATGCTGACCGTGCTGCGGGAGAGAAGGGGTTTTGCGGAGGCGGGACCCTGCCGGTGCTCGCGAGGGCGGCATTGCATTTCTGGGAGGAACCCTGTATCTCCGGGGAGAGCGGCAGCGGAGCTGTTTTCTTTTCGGGATGTAACCTGGGCTGTGTTTTCTGCCAGAATCACAGGATATCACGTATGCGGGACGGAGAACTCTTCGGCAGGTCCGTAAGTCCGGAACGTCTGTGTGAGATCTTTTATGAGCTTAAGGAGCAGGGGGCGGCCAATATCAATCTGGTCACCGGCGATATCTATATTCCGGCGTTGGCGGATGCCATCGGCCGGGCGAAGCGGCAGGGTTTTTCTCTGCCTTTTGTGTTTAACAGCTCGGCTTATCTTGAGAAGGAAGCTCTTCATATGCTGGAAGGACGGATCGATGTCTATCTTCCGGATATGAAGTTTTATTCGAAAAAGCGCGCGGAAAGATACTGCCATGCGGCGGACTATCCGGAGAAGGCGGCAGCGGCCATAAGGGAGATGTTCCGTCAGACGGGAGAATGCCGTTTTGATGAAAAAGGTATGATAAAAAAGGGACTGATCCTCCGGCATCTGCTTTTGCCGGGAGGGCTGCTGGAAGCAAAGCTGATCCTGAAAAAGGCATACCGTGAATACGGAGATGCCGTGTATTTTTCCCTGCTGAACCAGTATACGCCGATGCAGGGACAGCTGACGGCATTTCCCGAACTGCAGGAGCGCGTGCCGGGGCGCGAATATGATGAACTGGTGGAATATGCGCTTTCCCTGGGGATACACAACGCCTGGATACAGGAGGACAGCAGCGGGGAGGATTATATCCCGGAATTTGATATGACGGGGGTGCTGTGTCCCGAAACGCAGGTATCATAGGGGTGCTTGTGGGAGCTGCCGTTTTATGGTATGATGACTGCAGGGTCGGAAGCTCGTGTGCCATTTATGCTTACGGGAAGCATAAAGCAGATTCCTGAGAGGGCGGAAGATCCTGAAGGAGGCCCTGTATGAACAAAAAAGGAAATGGCAGTCCGATCATGCTCGTTTTTCTGCTGATCTCCGTGGCAGTGATCATCCTGCTCGCCGTGATCTCGGCGCAGAAAGATGTGGAACAGATGCAGAAGCTTAAAGAAGCTGAGGTGATACAGAATCAGCGGACCGAAGAGCTGAGAGACGCCATGCAGGGGATCAAGAACGATATCGAGGCAGGTTATGGGGATCTGGATCTCCAGATCGATCAATGAGATCTTTCCGCTTGCAAAGACGTATCCTGTGTCCGAATGTTACTGTTCAGTGGCCTGCCAGCCACTGAACGTAACAAGCTTGCCGCCATGCAAAATCGGCTTCGCCGATGGGCGGCATGCATGCAGACCAAAGTATCGGCCCGTAGCCACGCAGCAAGTGCGTGGCTCGGGTCTGAAAAGTAACATCCGAATACGTTCTGTCAGGTTTACATAATCGGATTATTGTGCTATGATTATACGATGCGGGGCGGGATCCGCTGTGTTCCGTCCTTAAAAAAGCACCTGTCATAGCTTTTTTCAATTGCAGCCGATACAGAACCGGGAAAGAGTACGGTTCGATACTGTTTTGTCCTGAGAGGATGAAAGGGGGGATGAGAGTATGAGACTACTGTTTTACGCGGCAAAGGTTTACGACAAAAAATCCTTTGATCCTGTGATCGAAAACGATCCTGATGTGGAGATCGATTATATCGAACATGAGCTGGAGCCCCGGACGGCTGCGCTGGCTGCGGGTTATGATGCGATCTGTGCTTTTGTGAGTGCGGATGTGGGCGCGAAAACACTGGAGATCCTTAAAGAAAACGGTGTGAACATCGTGCTGATGCGCTGTGCCGGGTATAATAACGTGGACGTGGAGAAAGCGAAAGAGCTGGGGATCACGGTCAAGATCGTACCGGGCTATTCACCGGAGGCGGTGGCGGAACTGGCCATGGGACTTGCACTGGCGGTAAACCGGCGGCTTTATAAGGCGTACAACAAGGTGCGCGAAAATGATTACAGCTTAAGAGGCCTGCGCGGTGTGAATTTTTATCAGAAGACCGCGGGGATCGTCGGCACGGGGCGCATCGGTGCGGCAATGTGCCGGATCTGCAACGGTTTTGGCATGAAGGTGATCGCTTATGATATGTACCACAATCCTGCACTTGCGGATTTTGTGGAATATGTCGAACTGGATGAACTGTTTGCCCGCAGCGATCTGATCTCGCTGCATTGTCCGCTGCTGGAATCCACATACCATATGATCAATCTGGAAAACATCAAGAAGATGAAGGATGATGTGATACTGGTGAATACCTCACGCGGTGCTCTGGTAGATACCGATCAGCTGATCGAAGGGATACGTCTGAACAAATTTCTTGGCGTGGGGCTGGATGTTTATGAGGAGGAGACCGGGAACGTATATGAGGACCGTTCGGACGAGATCATGGCACATTCGGTGACGGCGCGTCTGCTTTCGTTCCCGAATGTGATGATCACCTCACATCAGGGATTTTATACCAAAGAAGCGCTGGAGGCCATCGCCGAGACGACGATCGGAAACCTTCGGGATGCTGCGGAGGGGAAACGCAGCAATAATGACGTGGCCTGAGAAAGGCGGGCGTCCGTAGGGGGAGATAAGATGAAAGCGAAATGGCGTTACGCCGTATATCTGCTTTTGTTTCTGCTGATGCCAAAACTCTGCGTGCATGCGACGGATGAGCAGGCGGAAGAGGTACAGGAAGAAGCCGCGGTGGATGACAGCACGGATGACGCAGATAATGGTGCGGATGACGGAAGCGATGATGCCGGGGGAGAGCAGCAGGAAGAACTGCTGATAGCGGAAGAGCCTGAGGAAGAAGAACCCTATGTATTTGAAGGGGAAGAAGGGAATACCGTGCTGCTCGGGGAGCGGCGTATCCCGCTGAAGGCCGTGAAGCTGAATCTGTCGGGGATGAACCTGAGCGGCTACAACGTGGATGCCCTGTTTTCACGCATGCCTAATCTGAAATATGTTGAAATGATCGGCTGCGGACTCGGTAATGACGAGTATGCAAAACTGCAGGATGATCATCCGGGGATCCGGATACTGTGGGAGATCCGCTATGCGACGAGGGTGCTCCGTACCGATGCCGTGGGCTGGTCCACCTTCCGCGGAATGCATGGTCCAATGGATCTGCCTATGTCGGACGCAGAAACAAAATATCTGAAATATTGCCGTGACCTGATCTGTGTGGATCTGGGACATAATTATATCCGTGATATCAGCTTTGTACAGTATATGCCGAATCTTCAGATCTTTATCGCGGTGGATAACGGCGGTCTGTGGGATCTTTCGGTGCTGAAATACTGTCCGAAGCTCCGTTATATCGAGATCTTTGTGAACCGGGTGAGTGATCTGAGCGTCTTCCGTTATCTGCATCAGCTGGAGGACGTCAATATCAGCTACAATCCCATCCGCAGCAACGAGTATCTGAAGGATCTGCCGAATCTTCAGAAGCTTTGGCTGGAAGCAACGCTGATCCCGGGGGATCAGGTTCAGGAGCTGCGGGAGCTTTATCCCGGCGTTCCCGTAGTTAATGTGGGTTCGGGATCGGTGGACCAGGGCTGGAGGTCCGGATCGCATTATGTCGGGATGCGTGACCTTGTCTGGAAAAACGTAACAAACGATGTATATCATTGAGTCTCGGAGAGTTATATGAGTGAAGGAAAAAAGACGGAAGAGAGCAGAAACGGGGCGGAAGGAGAACTGAAGCGCTTTCGTGAACAGATGAACGCCTTTTTTGTGGGAAAGAGCGAGATCGTTGAAAACGTGCTCTGCTGTTTTCTCGCCGGCGGTCATGTCCTTCTGGAGGATGTGCCGGGAGTCGGAAAAACGACGCTGGCGAGGAGTTTTGCAGCCTCCATGGGGCTGAGCTTCGGGCGTATCCAGTTCACACCCGATACCATGCCCGGGGATGTGACGGGGATTTCCGTGTATAATATGAAGAGCGGCGAGTTTGAGCATCGTCCCGGAGCCGTGATGAAGAACATCGTGCTTGCGGATGAGCTGAACCGTACTTCGCCCAAGACACAGTCTGCCCTGTTGGAAGCAATGGCGGAGAGCCAGGTCACGGTGGATGGAAAGATCTATCCGCTGCCGCAGCCCTTCATGGTGATCGCTACGCAGAATCCCATCAGCTTTACCGGAACCTATCCTCTGCCGGAAGCCCAGCTGGACCGTTTCATGATGCGCCTTTCCGTCGGTTATCCTTCTGCGGAAGAGGAGATCCGTATGACGCGCGCCCATGCGGAGGGAAAAGCGGCAGAAAAGCCGGAGGCAGTCCTGAAAGAGGCGGATGTACTGCGTCTGAAGGAAGCGGTGACCGGAGTTCATATCAGCGAGGGGATGTACTCCTATATGCAGCAGATCATCGAAGTTACGCGAAACGACGGGGCGTTTGCACTGGGGGCGAGTCCCCGTGCATTGATCCATCTGATGCTTGCCAGCCGTGCAAAGGCTTATCTGGCCGGACGTGATTTTGTCAAACCGGATGATGTGAAGGAGACCGCGCTGTGTGTTCTGCCCCACAGGCTGGCGCTTACGACCGAAGCGCGTCTGGAAAAGAAGGAAGCAAGGGCGATCCTGAATTCACTGATCCCCAAGGTCCGTATCCCTATGGAATAAAAAAATATGTTGAGGAATAAACGTTTCCTGATCCTTTTTGCACTTTTTGTTCTTTCGCTGGTGGGGATCTCCTTTTACGGAGGACCCGTCAGCTATACTTTTTTCTGGCTGTGCGTTTCGATCCCGCTGATCCTTCTTCTGTATATTTTTCTTGTGATCGTATCCCTGCGGATCTACCAGAAGCCCGAAGGCCGCAATATGGTCTGCGGGAGCCCCAGCGATTTTTACATCACCCTGCAGAATGAGGGCTTCTTTTCGTTTTCGTCCCTGCGTATCATTTTTTTCTCTTCTTTTTCCACCATTATGGGACTGGAGGACAGCGTAGTGTATGAACTGCCGCCGCATTCCTCGGTCACGAAGAAAACACAGCTGGTCTGCCGTTACCGCGGGCAGTATGAGGTGGGGATCAAGGCTGTGGTCGTAAAGGACTTTCTCGGTGTGTTCAGTATTAGCTGGAAGCTGCCGGAAACGCTTAATGTCATTGTTGCACCGGCGGTGGTGAGGATCTCGGGGAGCCGGGCAGAGGCATTCTTTTCCGATGCGGACAGGGAAAATGCGATGCAGAAGACCGAAGCGGATATCCCGGTGCGCGACTATATCGCCGGGGATGAACTGCGTTTTATCCAGTGGAAAGCCAGCGCGGCCATGCAGAAGCTTATGGTACGTGAGAGAACGGGTGAGGAAAAAAGCGGGATCGCGCTGATCCTGGATCCGAAACGCTGCGGGGAGAGTACGGAGGAATACCTGGCACCCGAAAACAGCATGATCGAATGTGTGCTGGCATTGGCACTTTATTACATGGAAAAGAACATCCCCGTTGATGTGTTTTATTATGAGGGACGCGCGCAGAAATGCGTGGTACAGAATGCGGAGGGATTCGAGCGGCTTTACACGAAAATGCTCTCCTACAGCTTCCGTGAAGATGCGGGACTCCTTGCGCTTCTGACAGAGCCGGGAAGTCTGGCTTCCTATCGGATGCTTATGTTTGTCGGGCAGGAATGGACAGCGGAATGTGAGACAGTGATCGGACGGGAAAACCTGGGTGTCATTCCCTGTCGGGTTTTTCTGGCCGGCGGGCGGCAGACGGATCTGGATGACAGGGAGCGGCGGATCGCTTTTGTGCCGATCGATACGGACCGGCCTTTGAGGGAGCAGCTATGATCATTGCATTGGTCTACGATCTCTTATTTGTACTTCCGCTGTCGCTTGCAGCGGCGTCTTTTCTGCACCCTTATCTGGCGCCGGAGGAAGTGCGGGAGCTTTGGTTCTGTCTGCCCGTTATTGTGCCGGCCGTTCTTTGTATCGCATTCTTAAAGCATGGCAGGATACGGCTGCGCATTCTGATCGCCGGGCTGGCAGTGACGGCATTTCTGGCCGTGCTTCTTCTGATCCCGCGGGAGGAACGGCTTGATTTTCTCGGCTCCTGTGTCTGGATCTTTCAGGAGATCTGCGTTGCAGTCGCTGTCTTTCTGCTTTCGGAGATCCTGGAACGTTTCCGTAAATTACGGACAGTACTGGCCGCTGCCGGCGTTCTCCTGCTGCCGGTATTGATGATAAGCGGCAGGGAAGTACAGAAACTCAGCGTTCTTTCGATCTTTCTCTACGGTCTGCTCTGCCTGGCGGATCTCGTACAGCGGCGTTCCGTTAAGGAAGGGGACAGCGACCCTAAAAAACATCTCGTATTTATCTCGCCGTTTCTGCTCGTGGTGTTTGCCATAGCGGCGCCCGTCAAAGCTCCGGAGGAGCCTTACGGCTGGCCGGTGACAAGGCGCATCTATGCGCTGGTGAAGGAGGCGGTCGTTACGTTGATCGACGATCTGTTTTCGGGAAACGGCTGGGATTCCGATACTCCCGTCATCGGTTTTTCCGACCGGGGAGATCTGGGCGGAGATCTGTCTCATGCGCCCCGTACGGTAATGACTCTGAAGAGCAGCAATGTCAGTGATGTGAGGCTTTATCTGGGAGGGAGGAGCTTTGACAGCTTCAGCGGACAGGGGTGGACCCAAAGCACCCTGTCGATGCCGGACGACTGCGGCCTGGATACGCTTGAGACCATGAGTGCGGTCCTGGATTTTCAGGAAGGAGCGCCGACAGAGGATCTGATGAGGGGCGCCTCGCTCCGTGTGGAACATAAGAATATCCGTTCCGCCTGTGCATTTGCACCGGCCAAGATGCTGTCCTGCAAGGGAAAAGACGGCAGCTTTGCGCTGGCGGAGAACAGGGAGCTTCGATTTGAAGGCGATGAGGACGATTGGAATCCCTATTATATCGTTTACTATCGTATCAACCGTAATCATCCTCTTTTTGAGGAGATGCTCGCCGCAGAACATGAGGTGACGGAAGAAAGCTGGCAGGCGGCGCTTAGGGAGTGCCATCTGCCGGATACGGCAGCATACGCTTATACGGCTTATCTTTCCTACCGTGAGGCGATCCGGGATGCCTATCTTCCGGAAACGGAACTGTCCCCCCGGCTCAAAGCCTATATGGATGAGCATCTTTCCGGGGCGGATACGGATTATGAAAAGCTTTTGCGGTTCGAAGAGCTGCTCCGTTCTTTCCGTTACACGGAAAGACCCGGAGATCTGCCGGATACTCTTGGGAGTGCAGCGGATTATCTTGATTATTTTGTGCTGGAAAAGCAGGAAGGCTATTGCAGTTATTTCGCTACGGCTTTTGTGCTGCTGGCTAGAGGTTATGGGATTCCCGCGCGGTATGTGCAGGGCTTCAATGTGCCGATGGGGCGTCTGAATGAGACGGAGGTGAGTTCGGATACTGCCCATGCCTGGCCGGAAGCGTATCTGGAGGGCGTCGGCTGGATCGCTTTTGAACCCACGCCGGGATATGATAACCGGGTGCGCTGGGAGACGGCGGCGGAAAAAGAAAAAAGAGAAGAAGAGAAGAAAAACAACAGGCAGGGTTATTATCCCGGCAGAGAGGAGGCGTCGGATCCGGCGGCGCTTCAGGAAGAGGAACTGCCGGAGGAGCACGGCTTTGTCCTGCGCTGGTATCAGGTAGTGATCCCGCTGTGTGCCGGCTGTGCATTTGCTCTTTTTGTTTATATCCTTGACCGTATCCTCAAAAAGAGGCATTATCGAAAAATGAATGAAAGAGACAAGTGTCTCTGGCTCTGTAAACGTTATCTCCAGTATCTGAAACGGAGAGGCGCCGGGAAAGCAGAGCAGGAGACGCTGGAGGAATATGCGCTGCGGCTGGAGAAGGACTATCCCCAGGCCAGTCCGGCATTTCTTGAAACTTACCAGTATATCCTGTATTCCGGAAAAGAAGTCACGCAGGATGAGAGGATAGCACTGGAAGAGGAAAAGGAAAACTTCCGGGAAAGCTTATTCGGAAGCATCTTCGGCAGGCGCTGGATACCGGCCGGGGAAGAAGAATAGTATTGCAAAATCAAGGTTTTCGGTTGCCAGAGCGTGAGGGATATTGTATAATTTATTCACATATACGGATCGCTCGGCCGGTTCCCGCGGGGGACGGTCTGTTTATCATGTTTGAAAGGCATTGGATCCGGGAGGATCTGAACGGATACTCAGAAAGGAGGAAGTGCTTATGGCGGAAGTGAACGGGATCGGAGCAGTGAGTGCGGGAATGGGAGTCATGCCTGTTGCGGACATGTCCGCAGGATCGCGCGTGACACGTACGCAGGAAACGCAGAATACACCGGATGTGCGTAAGGCTGCGGAAGAAAGCAGTGCGAAGCGGCAGCAGCTGGAGCAGGAAAGCCAGGAAAAACGGCAGCGTATTCTTGAAAATGTGATATCCACCTCGAAGGACGGGGATACGGTCCAGGCCTCAAAAGAAGCGATCGAGCAGCTGAAAGAGGATGAAGAAGACGGCCGTGTGGTTGACAAGAACAGTCTGATGGCGCAGAAAGAAGTAACGACGGTCGCCGGTTCGGACAGGGAGCGCACGGATGCGGTAAAAGAAGCGAAAGAGGAAGCGGAAGCCAGAAAAGCGGAGCTTGAGCAAAGCAGAGCGGAGCAGGAAGCAAGAAGAGAGAAGCTTGCCGCCGCAAACGAAAAGATATTGGATGTGAAAAAAGGGCCGGAAAACGAAACAGAGGATGCGGAGAAGCAGGAACGCGCCGCTTCGTTTAATTCGTATTCCGATGCACAGCTGAAGGAGATGTATCTGAAAGGGGATATCTCCAGACAGTCCTACGAGCAGGAAGTTGAAAAGCGTGACAGTAAGCTGGAGGAAACGCAGAAGCAGAATGCGGAGTTCCAGAAGGAAGGGGCGCAGAATGCGGGCCGTCTGAATGAAAATGCGCGGGATGCCGTGGAGATCAAAAATCTGGAGTCTCCGGATTCCACGGAGGAACCGGGTGCGATGATGCGGGCGATGGTCCTCCAGTCTCTGGATGCAAACGCGATATTTAACGAGAACCAGTAAATAAATCGCAGGGAGAGCCGTCTCCTGTACGGGAGCGGCTTTTCTGCGGAAATCTATAAAAAAGAAAGGTAAGGTATCAGGAAATGAGTGAAAGTGCACAGAAGACAGGGGGGTGGCGCAGCAACAAATGGGTTCGGGCGGCAATCCCCGCATTACTGCTGCATTGCAGTATCGGTACGGTGTATTGCTGGTCGCTGTTCAGCCAGGAGATCGCTGACTACATCGGCTTTTCAAAGGAATCTACGGAGTGGGCGTTCTCCTTCGCCATCTTCTTCCTGGGCATGAGCGCCGCGTTTCTCGGAAACATTGTTGAAAAGGATATCCACAAGTCGTCGCTGATCGCTACGATCTGCTTTGCGGCAGGTATGGCACTGACCGGTTTCTTTATCTATTACGGAGGCCAGAACAAAGGCAATGTGCTTGCGTTGATCGGTATCTATGTAAGCTATGGCTTTATCATGGGCGTGGGACTCGGTACCGGATATCTCTCGCCGGTAAAGACACTGATGCTCTGGTTCCAGGACCGTAAGGGACTTGCTACCGGACTGGCGGTTGCGGGCTTCGGTGCGGCAAAGGCCATCGCATCACCGATCATGACCGCGATGCTGGATGGTCTGGGCGAAGGCGGTATCTACAAGATGTTCCTGATCCTTGCAGCGGTATATTTCGTGATGATGTTTGTCGGCCATCTGCTTCTGGCAAAGCCTGCCGGCTGGCATGAGCCTCAGGGCAAGGGCGAAAAGCCGAGTATCATGGCAACCATCAAGACCAAGCCTATTGCGAATTACATCGGTATCTGGCTGATGTTCTATATCAACATTACCTGCGGTCTGGCGCTGATCAGTCAGGAAAAGATGATCTTCAAATGCCTCGGTTTTGCGGGCATTGCCGGTATCCTTTCCACGGTTTCCGCAGTCTTTAATGCCGGTGGCCGTCTGGGCTTCTCCTCCTGGGCAGATACCATGAAGGACAGAAATACGATCTATAAGCTGATCTTCGTTCTGTCCATCGCCTTCACCGCGATCGTCATGCTCACCAAGGGTATCGAGACCGGCGCGGGGAATATGCTTCTGGCCGTAATTGTGCTTGCACTTGTTTATATCGTAAATGCCGGATACGGCGGAGGTTTCTCCAATGTACCGACGCTGCTTTCCGACCATTACGGTATGGGCAGCATTTCGGCGATCCACGGTATCACACTTTCCGCATGGGCATTTGCGGGTCTGACCGGTAACCAGGTAGCCAGTCTGATCGTGAAGAATACCGGAAGTTATCAGTTCATGTACAATAAGATCCTTTACGCGGAGGAGGCTGCTGCCAAAGCGGCTGCGCTGGCAGGAGGCGTAAGCGAAGCGGATCTTTCGAATGCCATCTCCAAGGTAAATCCGGTCGGCTACCAGAATGTGCTCATCTTTACCGTCATCCTGTATGTGATCGCGCTGTTCTGCTGCCTGTTCCTGGTAAAACCCACGGATAAGGCGCTGGAGGCCAAAAAGGCAAAGAAAGCATAAGGATATGCTTTCGGCGAAAATGATCTGAGAAAAGTATTTCAATTCAGCGGCCGCAACGGGCCGCTGAATTTTACAAAAAGACCGTTTGAACGGTCGTGGTATAGAGTAAAGGATAAAGGAGAGAGAACATGGACCGACCTTTTGTGATCGAAGATGCAAAGCGGCGTTTTGACAGCTTTTCCGATGGGAAAGTGTTTTCCGGAAAAAAGAGAGGACGCCTGCCGGCCATGGGCTGGAATAGCTGGAATGCCTTCGGCAGCGGAAATACCGAGGCACTGACCAAAGCGATGGCGGAACGCATCGTGGAGCTGGGGCTGGACAAGCTGGGCTATCGCTATGTGGTGCTGGATGACGGCTGCTATCGGCCGGAGCGTGTGGACGGAAAGCTTGCGAATGAGGAAGTGAAGTTTCCTTCCGGCTTCCGTGTATTGTCGGACTATATCCATTCCAAAGGCCTGAAATTCGGCATGTATAACGATATCGGCACCAATCTCTGTGCCGGTGCCGCTGTGGGAACCTGCGGGCACGAGGCGGAAGACGCCCGTTCCTATGTGAGCTGGGGAGTGGATTTCCTTAAGGTGGATAATTGCTATTACCTTTGGGATAATGCGACCTTTTCAAATCCGGAAAATGCAAGATATACCTATGCGCCGCGGATCCGCGAAGTGACGGTCAGCGGTAACGGGAAAGAATTTCTGTTTGCGGCCGAGGCGGACGGCGTTCTCTTTGGCAGGGGAGTAGAGATCCGTAACGGCTATGCGGGCAATATCGGTACCTTTGACGGCACCGGACCGGATCATACGCCGGTTGGGGAGATGAGCGGGGAGCTGCGTTTTGTCTGTACCGTGGAGACCGAAGGCGAATATGCCCTGAAGCTGGAATATGCGACGGGGCGCGAAAGCGGTGTGGGAGAGTGGCTCCAGCTGGCCGTGGATCATGAAGGAGGCACGGAATATTTCTACGATGATCTTCTTCCGCAGACGGAGGGAACGGAAGCCTTTGTCCGCTCCGGAGAGATCGGCATAAGGCTTCGGAAAGGAAAGAATATCATCCGCCTGATGAATCACCGGCGGCAGGAGAATACGCTCTGTTCCTATGCAACGCTTCTGGATGAGATCTATAAGATCAGCGGTACGGATGAACTGCTCCTTTCCATCTGTGAATGGGGAAAGACCCAGCCGCAGAACTGGGGCTACAAGGTCGGCGATTCCTGGAGGATACTCAATGATATCACCTTCCAGGTGGGCGCGGACGGTGATCCCGGGCACGGTGCATGGGAGAGCGATTATACGCCCGGTGTGGCCTGCCAGTACAATAAAGCGGTCATAATGGATGAATTTGCGGGCCTTGAGAAAGGCTGGAACGATCCAGATATGCTGATGGTCGGTATGGACGGTCTGGATCTGACTATGTGCCGGACACATTTTGCCATGTGGTGCATGATGAATTCGCCTTTAATGCTGGGACTGGACCTGCGCAGGGTAGAGCCCGGCGATGAACTGCACAAGATCATCTCGAACGAGGCTCTGATCGCACTGAACCAGGATCCGCTGGGTGTGCAGGCAAAGCGTGTGTTTTCCACTGCAGCGCAGGAGCGGCCGGATAAGGAATACATACGTGACAATGAGCGCGTGGATATACTTGCCAAGCCTCTGGCGGACGGCAGCATCGCCGTATCCTTCTTTAATCTGAGCGGGCATGCATGGGAAGAAGCGCTTTCGGTCAGCCTGGATCGTGTGCTTTCTTTTATCGGAAGCAGGCTTCCGGAGGAAGTGCGTTTCCGTTCGGCTGCGGAGTATGTGCTGACGGATCTGTGGAGCGGCGAGGAAAGAGTGGTCAGCGGGAAAGAGATCTGTGCGGAAGGATTGGCAGCCCACGGAAACGTATGTTACCGGATACGCCCGGTAGCCTGAATGGGAATGGAAAAGGTCAGTGACTTCATACGGCGGCTGTATCAGCTGAAAGAGGGCGAAGACGGAGCTGATCCTGTCGCACAGGCTCTGCAGGAAGGCTGGGTCGCTGCCGAAGACACATACGATGCCGAAAGAAGCCTTGACCGGCAGACAGCGGCACGGATCGTGCACGGATATATACGGATCGTTCAGGGAGCGGAGGATCTGCCGGACATTACGGCGGCCTCCTTCCTGCGGGATCTTTATGATTGCCGGCTTTGCGTGAATCATATCGCACAGGTCTGTCTGCGGGGCATCATGGATGCCCGGAAGATACCCGGGATCTCGGATCGCGGGTTTTTTATATTCGATCACAGAGCGGAAGTATCGGAGGAAGAGGCGGAGGAGATCCTTTCCCGCCTCTGAGAGAAGGATCGCGGATTTTTCCCAAATGGTATTGACAGGGAAGGAGCTTTGTTGTATATTTTATGTATGATTAACAGTAATACAAAGAATACATGGAATACAAGAGATACAAACAAAGAAGACAGGACAGATTTTATAGTATATGAAAGGAGACATAGATATGGAATTTGAAAAAGTGGGAAGCGCACAGATCGCATTGCTCGTTATAGGGACGCTGCTGTTCCTGATCATCCCGCCGCTGATCGCCATCATCTGGACGAAAAAGAAAAAAGAAAAGTTTACGACGGTACTGGTGGGGGCTGCGACCTTTCTTCTGTTCGCCATCATACTGGAAAAACCTTTACAGAACATCCTGGTCTTTCCTGTGCAGATGGGGCTTCCCGAGCATGCGGCGGCAAAGTTCATCAGCGCAAGACCCGTATTGTGGGCTCTGATCCTGGGTCTTTTCCCGGGAGTATTTGAAGAGACCGGACGTCTGGTGGCATTTAAGACGATCCTGAAGAAAAGAAAGAATCGTGAGACGGGCGTATCGCACGGCATCGGACACGGCGGCTTTGAGGTGATGTTTGCGCTTGGGATCAATTACATCATTTATATCGTTTATGCATCCATGATCAATGCGGGCACTTTTGGGGATCTGGTAACACAGCTGGAAGCGCAGGCACCGGGACAGGCAGAAGCGGGTTATACGATCGCCGCACAGCTGGCTTCATTTTCGGCGGGAGATCTGCTATTGGGCATCGTAGAGCGCATATTCGCATTTATGTATCATACCGGTGCTTCGATGCTCGTATTTTATGCCTGCAAAGATAAAAAGAAATTCTGGCTGTATCCGCTGGCCATTCTGATCCATACCCTGATAGATGCCAGTGCGGGATTGCATATGGCAGGTGTGATCAGCTTTTCACCGCTGATGCAGGAAGCGATCGTTGCGGTTTCCGGCAGCGCGGTATTCTTCGGGGCTTATTTCTTTCTGTATAAGAAGGACAGGGGTAACGGGCAGGCCTGAAGACAGGGGGACGGTTCTTCTGTCTTCAGAAGAACCGGGACGGACCCGGTGGTTTTTGAACGGAGTAAAGGATTTATCAAACGGAGGAGGATATTTGATATGAAAGCGGTATTGGAGATAAAGAACTATACAAAGGTATACGGCGGAGGAAAGAAGGCGGCGGATAATGTGTGCCTGACGGTGGAAGCCGGAGATATCTACGGATTTATCGGACACAACGGTGCCGGCAAATCCACTACCATACGTGCCGTGGTGGGAGTGCTTGATTTCACGGAAGGCGAGATCTATATTGATGGGCATTCGGTGAAAGATGAAGCGCTGGAATGCAAAAAGATCACAGCCTACATTCCCGACAATCCGGATCTCTATGAAAACCTGAGCGGGATACAGTATCTGGATTTTATCGCGGATGTTTTCCGGATTGATGGCAATAAGCGTCAAGAGGTCCTGAAGAAGTATGCGGACGCCTTCGAGATCACGGATTCGCTGGGAGATCTGATCAGTTCCTATTCCCATGGAATGAAGCAGAAGCTGGCGATCATATCGGCTCTGATCCACGAGCCGAAGCTGATCGTGATGGATGAGCCTTTTGTGGGCCTGGATCCCAAGGCCGCATATACCCTGAAACAGATCATGCATGAGATGTGCAAAAAGGGAACGGCGATCTTTTTCTCAACGCACGTACTGGATGTGGCCGAAAAGCTCTGCAATAAGGTGGCGATCATAAAGGGAGGAAAGATCATCGATTCCGGCAGTATGGAAGAGCTCGTTGGAAAGAAGTCGCTGGAAGAGGTATTTCTGGAGGTGCAGGATGAACAATAGTATGGTTCTTCTTAAAAATCTGCTCAGATCCACGAGTCAGTGGAATCAATACAGACACACAAGGGACAGGAGGAAAAAAGGACGCATCATAGGGAATTTCATCGGGTATAGCGTATTATACCTGATGCTGATGGCATATTGCGTTTCCAGCTGTATCGGATACGGAAAGATCGGGATCGCGGAGGTGATACCGATCCTGTGCGCGATCACAATTTCATTGCTGTCCTTTTTATTGACCCTGTTTAAGACAAACGGTTATCTGTTCAATTTTAAGGAATACGACATGCTCATGTCACTTCCTTTTATGCCGGGTACCGTGGCGGGCTGCAAGTTCCTGTATATGTATGTGAAAAGCCTGCCCTGGAACTTAAGCATTTCGATCGCGATGCTGATCGGATACGCGCTTTATGCAAAGCCTGCGGTGAGTGCGGTTATGGCATGGATCGTGTTATCGTTCTTCCTCCCGCTGATCCCCATGCTGGCTGCAGCCTTTCTTGGCTTCCTCATAGCAAAGATCAGTGCGGGATTTAAAAAGAAAAGCATCATTCAGACAGTATTGTCTTTTCTTGTCGTGCTATTTGTATTTGCACTGCGTTTTATCGTAGAGGCCGTGGGCCGGAGCGGTCGGATCGAGCTCGTCCTTACGGAAATGTCGGGATATATAAAGGACATAACGGCATATTATCCGCCTGCTGCCTGGTTTAGCAGGGCAGCAGCGGAGGGAGATCTGCTTTATATGCTGCTTCTGGCCGGAGTGAGCATTGCGCTTTTTGAGATCGTTTTCCTTCTGGTAGGCAGGAATTACAGCAGTATCAATTCGAAACTGAAGTCTCATGCCGCAGCAGGGAAATTTTCCATGAAGGCACAGAAAAGCCGCAGCATATATAACGCGATCGCATATAAGGAATTCCGCAGGATGACCGGTTCGAGCGTCTATATGACCAATGTGGGCATGGGAGAACTGATGGCTCTGATATTGGGGATCGTTATTCTGTTCGTGGATGTGGATCAGCTGTTAGGAAAAATGTTCAATGGGGTATCGCTGACAAAGGAGATGCTGTATCCGGCCATCCCGCTGGTCGTGCATCTCATTGTCGGTATGGTCGCGACAACGGTAGTATCTCCCTCTCTGGAGGGAAAGAACTTCTGGATCGTCAGAAGTCTTCCTATCTCCGGAAAGCAGCTTTATCAGGGAAAGATGCTTTTCAATATGTATCTGATGGTGCCTTTCTCGCTTTTTGCTACGATATGCATCTGTATATCGGCCGCTGCGCCTTTGCTGACCGGGATCCTGTGCGTGACTCTGAGTTTCTGTCTTTGCGCGCTTTCTACGGCCTGGGGCTGCGTGTGCGGGATCAGACATATGAAGCTGGAATGGGAAAATGAGATCGAGGTGATCAAGCAGGGGGCAGCAGTTATGATCTATCTGTTCCCGAATATGCTCGTGAGTATCGGAATGATCGTTTTGTCGGTGTTTCTGGGAACGAAGATCGACAGGAATATCATACTCGCGGCTCTCATAGCGCTCGTATCGATTCTTGCCGCCTTCTGCTACAGAAGAGCATGTTCTCTTGCGGAAAAATAAAAGATGCTTGCAAAAAAAAATTATATATGTTATGATTCCGCTTGAATAGAAAGAAAGGGCGCGAAAGCGCGCAGGTGTGAGATAGATGCGTATCAGATAATTTGGTTTGAGTTTACACGATCGTTTTAAAAGGGTTGCACTTGACTGCAGCTTGTTTGTGTACGCTTATCCGGATTATCATGCGTTTATCACCTGTTTGAATATAGGGTGTTTTATTGTGTGAGTCTGTTTTGCGTACGTGAAACAGACTCATTTTTTGTGCAGTCCGGAAGACAGGAGGACAGGGGGACGGTCCTGCTGTCCTCAACGAAAGAGGGATACGGGATGGAGTTTCGGACCGGTACCTCCTGAAAGCAGGTGACAGATATGTTTCAGATAAAGAATTTAACACTTGTACATAGAAAAGATCTGAGGACCATCCTGGAGGATTTCTCGCTGGTCCTGAACGACGGTGACCGGGCAGTGCTGATCGGGGAAGAAGGAAACGGCAAATCCACACTGATGAAATGGATATATGATCCGGAAATGGTGGAGGATTATATCGAGTCGAAAGGCGAAAAGGTGATGAGCGGGGAAAAGCTCGGATATCTGCCGCAGGAGCTTCCGGAGAATGATAAGGAAAAAACAGTGTATGAGTTTTTCACAGAGAAAGAAGGAGCTTCCGGTTATACGCCGGGGGAACTTGCAAAGCTGACAAATGAGTTCGGGCTGGAGAAGGAGTTTTTCTACAGGGAGCAGAAGATGCGGACGCTGTCCGGCGGCGAGCGCGTGAAGGCACAGATGATGTGTATCCTGACAGAGAAGCCGACGATTCTTCTTCTGGATGAGCCGTCCAATGATATCGACATTGAAACGCTGGAACTGATGGAGAAGCTGATCAGCGGATGGAAAGGAGCAGTACTTTTTATCTCTCATGACGAGACTCTGATCGAGCATACGGCAAACCGCGTGGTACATTTTGAGCAGATCCGCAGAAAAACAAAGTGCCGTCATACCGTTGCGAATATGCCATACCGGCAGTATGTGGACGAGCGGCTGAACACATTTGAAAAGCAGGAGATGCTGGCTCTTGGAGAGCGGAGGGAAAAAAAGATCCGGGATGAGAAGCTGCGGAAGATGGAGCAGAGTGTGGGTGCCAGGCTCGATAATATCTCGCATGCAGACAGGGATATGATCGGAAGGCTTCTGAAAAAGAAGATGAAAAATGTAAAGGCCATGGAGAAACGCTTTGAACGTGAAGACGCGGAAATGACGGAAATGCCCGAGCAGGAGGAAGCCATCTTTTTCAAACTCGGTGACAGAAACAGTGCGATCCCTTCCGGGAAATGGGTGCTGCAGTATTCTTCGGATAAGCTGATAAGTGCGGACGGAGGGAGAGTACTGGCTGAGGATATCGAACTGAAGATACGCGGTTCGGAAAAGATAGCGATCGTGGGCACTAACGGCTGCGGCAAAACAACGCTTTTGAACCTGCTGGCGGAAGAGCTGCTCGCAAGAGAAGATATCCGGGCGGAATACATGCCGCAGGATTATGAAAAACTTCTGGACATGGACGAGACGCCGGTGGACTATCTGGATCGCACAGGTGATAAAGAAGAACGGACTCGGATACGGACATATCTGGGATCGCTGAAGTATACGGCAGATGAGATGGAACATCCGATCCGTGAGCTTTCCGGAGGGCAGAAAGCAAAAGTGCTGCTTCTGAAGCTCAGCATGTCGGGAGCAAATGTGCTGATCCTGGATGAACCGACACGTAATTTTTCGCCTTTATCCGGACCGGTGATACGAAAGATGCTCAGGGAGTTTCCGGGGGCGGTCATCAGCGTGTCGCATGACAGGAAATACCTGGCGGAAGTGTGCGATAAGATATACCGTCTGACTCCCGAAGGACTGCGTGAGGAACGACCATAGTCTTCAAGCCGGGCAAAAAACAGAGTGTGACAAGAGGATGTGAGGACGGGGGGACAGACCCCGTGTCCTCAAGATACGAATGAGTAAAGGAGTTAGAAATGAGTATAAGTATCAGGAGTGATTACAGAGATAATGAAGAACTGCGGGCTTCCTTCAATGAGCTTGCCGGGAAAGTATTCGGCCTGGATTTCGAAGGCTGGTACCGGAACGGATTCTGGAAGGAAAACTATGATCCATATTCTGTTGTGATCGACGGGAAGGTGGTTTCCAATGTATCTGTTAATAAATGTGATATGAATTATAAAGGACAGATCATCAGGCTTTTGCAGCTTGGAACCGTAATGACGGATCCCGATCACAGAGGAAAAGGATATTCGCGGATGATCATGGAAAAGATCATGGATGAGTACGAGGATAAAGTTGACGGGATCTATCTCTTTGCAAATGATTCCGTAAAAGAGTTCTATCCGAGATTCGGCTTCCGGGAAGGCAGGGAATATCAGTGCGGCAAAGAAGTATCTGTTTCCGCGGAAAGAAGCGTGATCCCGGTACCGATGAAGACAAAAGAGGATTGGGACAGGATGGTAACGATCCTGAATGGAAGAAGCCAGAACAGTGCAATGTATATGGTCGGAAACAGCGGACTTTACATGTTTTATCTTTCCCAGTTCATGCAGGAGAATGTATACCGGCTGCCGGAGAAGGATACTTATGTCATTGCCGAAGAAGAGGATGAAACGCTGATACTCCATGCCGTTATCGGAGAAACTGACATAGATACCGTGATCACGGCATTTGGCGCGGGCGTGAATAAAGTAACGCTCTGTTTTACGCCAAAGGATGCGGACGGATTCGACCTGCGGGAATTGCATGAAGAAGATACGACCTTATTCGTGAAAGGCAAATTCTTCGATGAGAAAGATGCGGATGAATATATGTTCCAGGCGATCACGCATGCATAAGGATAGTGAGGACGCGGGGACAGACCCCATGTCCTCAGGAAAATGAGGACGCGGGGACAGACCCCATGTCCTCATGGAAATGAGGACGAAAGGACCGTCCCTGTGTCCTCTGAACTGTCCTTATGGAAGCAGGAGGAAAGATGAAGAAAGATAAAAAATACAATATATTCCGAAATCTGGGATACTGTCTTGCGGCAGCCTGGCAGGTGTATCCGCAGCTCTGTCTCTTTGCTGCGGGTATAGTTGTGATCAACTGTGCGGTACCGCTGATCACAACGTATCTGCCCAAGGTGCTTATAGATGAGATCTCAGGAGGGGCGGAACTTAGGCGCGTACTGGCGGTAACAGGGGGCATGACGCTGAGTCTTGCAGCAGTGAGTGCGATCCAGAAGTATCTGGAAAGGCTCATCTATTGGCATAAGTTTAAGCTGAATGCGTTCTTTCTCCGCAAGGTGACAAAGAAAGGGCTTACTACGGATTATAAGAATCAGGAGGATGAGCATTTCAGGAAGCTCCAGCACGAAAGCTTTGCAAGCTGTAACGGGAATTTTTCCTACTTCAACCAGATCATGGATGCTTCCGTGTCGTTTTTCTCAAATCTGCTTGGCTTTGCGGCGTTTTTCGGGATACTGGCGGCACTGGATCCTCTGATCATTGTTTTTCTGTCCGCTGCGACTCTGATCGGCTTTTTCTTTAACCGTAAGATCAACAAATGGGTATCGCTTAACACGGAGGAAAAAGCAGGCTACGAACAGCGCATGCAATATGTGATAAGCGCTTCCGATGATATGGCTGCAGCAAAGGATATCCGTCTGTACAGCATGGCGAAGTGGCTGAACGCGGTCTATGACAGAAATCTTAAGGGCGTCCTTAAGTGGTATAAAAAGTATACGGCAAAGCTCTTTGGGGTGTCTTCCGCGGACTGTGCCGTAACGCTTGTCAGGGAAGGACTGACCTATATTTATCTGCTGTATCTGGTGATGAAGGATGAGATCAGCGTGGCGGATTTTGTACTGTATTTTAATGTGGTCGCAGGCTTTTCGAACTGGCTGGGCAGCATGCTGGGGCAGCTGGCCAATATAGAGAGGCTGAACCTGTCCGTGAACCGCATAAGGGAGTATCTGGATTATCCGGAAAGCTACAAAAGGGAGGGCGGAAAGCCGATCTCCGGGACAGCCGGGCCCGCTGAGATACGGCTGGACCATGTCAGTTTCCGGTATAAAGAGAGCGATAAGGATATCCTCAGTAATATCGATCTGACGATAAAGCCGGGAGAACACCTTGCGATCGTGGGCCTTAACGGAGCAGGCAAAACCACGCTGGTAAAACTGATCTGCGGCCTTACGGAAGCGGATTCCGGAAGCGTGCTCTATAACGGAACGGACATCAGGGAGTATGACCGTGATGCGTATTACGCTTTGTTCGGGACAGTCTTTCAGGACCATTCGATCCTGCCGGTCACTGTTGCGGAGATCGTCGCTGAGGATGGCGAAAACGCGGATGAAAAAAAGATTGAGAACTGTTTAAAACATGCCGGTTTATGGGACAGGATAGCAGAACTGAAAGAAGGCATCCACAGCAGGTATGACAGAGCTTTCTGGGATGATGGCATTGATCTTTCCGGAGGGGAGAAACAGAAACTACTGCTTGCCAGAGCGCTGTACCGGGAGTCTCCGCTTATCATCCTTGATGAGCCGACGGCTGCGCTGGATCCCATATCGGAAAACCGTCTGTATGAAAGCTACGACGTGATCATGAGAGGCAAGACTACGGTCTTTATATCCCACAGACTGGCCTCTACCAGATTCTGCAGCCGCATCATTCTTATCGAAGATGGAAAGATAGCGGAAGAGGGAACGCATGAGGACCTGCTGAAAAAGAAGGGGAAGTATCATGAACTGTTTGAGACCCAGGCAAAGTACTACAGGGAAAACCCTGACGGCGCAGAGGATATGGAAAAATGATGACGCCCTGTGCCGGCAAAGGTGGAGCTGTACAGACGAGGGAATGCAGTACATAAACGGAAACGGAGGATGCGGATGAAACTGAATAAACGGATAAAACTGACGATGCGGGGATACGGACTTTTGAAAGAATACTGTCCGGGACTGATCGCGGCCAAAGTATGGGCTGCGGCGGCCGATGCGCTTTCGCCTTTTGTTACCATATGGTTTTCCGCCTGTATCATCAACGAGATCGCGGGAGCAGGAAATGTGACAAGGCTGGGGATATATGTCCTTCTGACGGTGATCATCAATTTTGCTTTATCCATGATAAAAAACGCACTGAATAAAGTAGTTGATGAAAAAGAATCTGGAATGTGGAATTACTTTCCAAAGATATTTGCGGATAAGCAGATGAGCATGGATTACGCGGATCTGGAGGATCAGGATATACAGAAGAAAAAGCAGAAGGCGCAGGAAAATCTGTTCATGTTCGGAAACGGTCTGGGACAGCTGGTATGGGATACTGCCGGAATCGTGCAGGTTATTGTGGGGATCATAGCATCGGTATCTTTAACTGCGTCGTTATTCGTATCGCACAGCGGTAATGCGCTGCTTGATTCGTGGATCTGGCTGCCGGCCGGAGCGGTGATCGTACTGATCGCAGGTATAAGCACCGGGAAGCTGAGGCAGAGAGCCGGTAAAGCATTTGATGACTGGACTGTCGGAACCGTATGGTATAACCGCGCATTTATGTTTTACGGACATGAACTCTATGATGATCTGTCCAGAGCAAAGGATGTGCGGATATACCGTCAGGACAGGATCGCTGACCGAGAAATGGAAAAACTGAATACCCATAATAAAGATGATAGGCAGAATATAAGAAAGATGAGCCGCGATCCCGCACTGATCGTTTTCATCCAGGGAATCTGCAATGCGCTGTGTTACGCCTTTGTGGCCGCAAAGGCTGCAATGGGGGCATTTGCGATAGGAAGCATCGTGCAGTATGCCGGGGCTTTGATCAAACTTGTACAGAGTATCGGAGAGCTTGTAGATGCAAATTACGAGAATGTCATATATACCGGCCATCTTGAAAAACTCTTCGAATATCTGGATATAGAAAACGGCAGGCACCGGGGAGAGCTTGTGCCTGATGCGGGCAGTAACGCAGAGCATAGGATCGAGTTTAAAAATGTTTCCTTCCGTTATCCCGGCAGTGACAGATATGCATTAAAAAGAGTAAATGCTTTGATCACTTCAGGAAAAAAACAGGCGCTTGTCGGAGCGAACGGAGCCGGAAAGACCACATTCGTAAAGCTTCTGTGCAGGCTGTATGATCCGGAGGAAGGAGAGATACTCCTGGACGGTAAGGATATCAGAGAGTATAACTACGAAGAGTACCTGAAGCTTTTTGCATATGTTTTTCAGGATTTTAAACTCTTCTCTTTAAGCCTGGGGGAGAATATAGCGGCAGCTGCGGAGTATGATCTCCAAAAACTTGAAGAATGCATATCAAGGGCATGTTTTGAGGAAAGGTACCGTACAATGTCTGCGGGAGCTGAGACTTATCTGTATAAGGATATCGCAGAGGATGGCGTGATGATCTCGGGCGGAGAGGCGCAGAAGATCGCGCTGGCAAGGGCGCTTTATAAGGATGCGCCTGTGATGATCCTTGACGAGCCTACGGCAGCGCTTGATCCGATCGCGGAAGCTCAGGTATATTCGGATTTTGACCGCATCATCCGCGATAAAACGGCGATATACGTCAGTCACAGATTATCCTCCTGCAGATTCTGCGATGAGATCATGGTCTTTGATGAAGGATCGATCGTTCAGAAAGGAAGCCACGAGGAACTGTGTAAAGATATGGACGGAGTGTATTACGGACTGTGGAATGCACAGGCACGGTATTATCAGAATGATGACAAACAATGCTATTGACCAAAAGGAGGGAGCTTATGAACTATTTTATTGAAGGAATACAGGGAGCGGGAAAGAGTACTCTGACAGGGCGACTGACAGAGCGGTTTCCGGAGTATCAGGTTTTCCGCGAAGGAGATCATAACCCGGTGGAGCTGGCCTGGTGTGCATATATGACAAAGGAGCAGTACGAAAAGATCCTGTTGAAATATGCTGCGATCGCAGATGAGATAAAAGCGAATGTGGTTTTGGAGGCAGAGCATATCAGGGAGAATGGAGATGATGATAAACGCTATGTTCTGACCTATACCCGTATCATCACGGATATCCCGGGTTTTCATAAGGATCTGGAGCAGTATGAGATCTACAACGGAAGGGTTTCGCGCAGGGATTTTGAGCAGATCATCTTCTCACGTTATGCTGAATGGAAGGGGGATGATCAGATATTTGAATGCTCGATCTTTCAGAATGTCATTGAGAGTCAGATCCTGTATTATGAGATGGATGATGAAGAGATCATCACTTTTTACAGGCGCCTGAAGGAGGTGCTGGGAGACCGGAAATACAGGATACTCTATCTTAAAGTGGACGATATAGCCGGGAGTCTGGATATCATCCGAAAAGAGCGCGTTGATCGGGAAGGTAACGAGATGTGGTATCCGCTGATAATGGAATATCTGAAGCAGAGTCCATACGGACAGCATCATGGGTGGGAGGATTTTGAAGATCTGGTATCGCATCTTGAGCATCGCATGGCTTTGGAACTTCAGATAGTTAAGGAAGTTTTTCAGGAACATGCCGTGATACTTAAGTCGAAGTCTTATGATCTGTCGGTGGAGCTGGTCAGCGCAGAACAGTGGGCCGGTGTATTTAGTGAGATACATCCGGGTTTTTTTGACAGGGATTATGTAAAAAGAGTAGCGGATGATGAGCCGGCTTCAGAGATGTTTATGGGACTCGAAAATATAGACGCATGCAGCTATGAAAAGAGTTTTCCGGCAGATATCACATTCGGGTATTATGAAGGTGATACGGAAGAACTGAAAGCTGCGGTAGAAAAAGTCATTCCGCACTGGGTACCTTTATTTACGGAGAATTCCAGGGTATACTGCGGATTTGCGGACGGGAAGATCGCAAGTTTCTGTATGATCGAAAACTTTGGAGAACATATGATAGGCGGAAGAATATGCAGGATCGGAGGACCGGGCTGTGTCGGTACCGTACCGGAATACCGTAACCGTGGCATAGGGCTAACCATGGTCAGGAACGTAACAAGGATCCTTCGGGAGGAAGAGTTTGACTATAGCTATATCCATTACACATATGAGACGGCATGGTATGGGAAACTCGGATACAGAACAGTGTTACGCTGGAACGGAAAGGGATTTGTATAGAGAGGAGCTGATATAATGAAAATAGAAAGTGAAAGACTTATGATCCGCTCGATAGAGAAGGGAGACGAAAAAGCATTTGCCGAAATGGCAAAGGACGGAAGCCTTACAGAAACAGGTTTTGATGAAACATGTTCCGAATGGATCGGTGACTGGATAGAAGAAGCAAAAGAGCTTGATGAAAAGGATGATCCGAGGCTTGACTACATTGCAAGTACGGTATGCTTAAAGGAAGACGGAAGGGTGATCGGATCGGTCGGGACTACCTATTATGAGGAAGCGGCAAAGATCGGTATCTGTTATTTTATCGGAGCGGAATACAGAAACAAAGGTTATGCATCTGAAGCGGTAAAAGCTTTTCTTCCATATTTCTTCGAACATTATAACGAGGATGAGATCGCGGCTGTCATTCTTGAATCGAACAAGGCATCGCAAAAGACAGCAGAAAACACGGGTTTTTTATTACATGACAGAAGGATGTATAAAGATATATATGATGAAGAGGAACGCTTATACTGTTTTTATACAACACAGCGAAAACGTGATCATTTCTATCATGTGATATCTGACAGGCCAAAAGCAGCGGGGGAAC
>JAEELW010000150.1 GCA_016282915.1 Lachnospiraceae bacterium
CGACGCAGGGAAGCGGCGGCGGCATCTCCATTATGAACGGATACCGTATGGACAGGACACTTCTGACATCCCGTGATATGCAGATGATCCTGGCCGGACTCCGCAGCCTGGATAGCGTGAGCGGAAGCGGATATTACGGTCGGCTGATGGAAAAGATCCAGGCCGGTTCGTCCGAGATGATCAGCGGCAGGGATTCCCTTCTGATCGATCTGTCTTCCTGGTACAAGACCTCGCTGGCGCCAAAGATATCGACAATACAGGATGCGATAGAGAACAGGCATATACTGGAATTTTATTATTATGCTCCGTCCGGCGAGAGCAGGCGCGCTATAGAACCATATTATGTTGTATTTAAATGGGCCAGCTGGTATGTGTACGGATGGTGCCTGAAACGGAAGGATTATCGCCTGTTTAAGCTGAACCGCATGGATCAGGTAAGGGAGAAGAAAAAGGATTTTGCATGCAGAAATGTCCCTGTTCCCGAGTTCGGCTCCGAACAGGTTTTTCCGGGAAATGTCCTGCTAAAAGCATTATTTGATCCGGATATGAAATGGAGGCTGGTAGAGGAATTCGGACCGGATTGTTATGAGCTTCAGAAAGACGGAAGGCTGCTGCTGATCCGGGACTACAGCGATCTGGAGAATCTGACCATGTGGATGCTTACCTTCGGTGATAAGGTGGAAGTGCTTGAACCTGCGGAGGTAAGGGAAAAACTGAAAACTACGGCAAAGGCAATGATAAAAATGTATGGAGGAAAGAAAAATGGGAAAGATCGAAAGATATGATGTAAGTGAAGAATGGGCACACTCGGGGATCATCAAAGCGGGAGATTTTTGTTTTTTGGGTTACTGTGTGGGGAATATCGGCGGGACCATAGAAGAGCAGATCAACGGTGCTTTTGATAATATGGAGCAGAGACTTGCCATGGTCGGTCTTACTCTGGAATCCGTGGTACAGATGGATTGTCTGTTCAGGGATGTGTGGAATATTCCTGTCATGGAGAAGATCATAAAGGGTAGATTTGGCGGAAAGTACCCGGTGCGAAAATCCATACAGACCGAATTTGCACATGTGGGTGGAAAGGAAGGACTGCAGTTTCAGGCGGATGCTGTTGCGTACTGCGGTTAATGGAACGGAGCGATGCCGCATATACAGAGAAATTATATGTGAGGTATACTATATGCGGTCAGTCATACGCAAAAGAAAAGAGGAGAAAAAGATCAATGAAGTATGAATGGATCGATGATTACCTGTTGAAAAAGCCCGGAGTTACAAAGGATCTGCAGAAGGAATGGAACTGGATCCGCTATCAGATCGGCGGAAAGATGTTTGCCGCGATCTGCCGGGATGATGATGACAGGCCTTATTACATCACCCTGAAACTGGAACCGCTTGAGGGGGACTTCTTTCGTAAACAGTACGAGGACATCATACCGGGCTACTATATGAACAAGATGCATTGGAATTCCGTTAAAGCGGATGGAAACGTTCCGGATGATGTCCTTAAGGATCTGCTGGATAGGGCCTACAAGATCGTGCTCGGAAGTTTCAGTAAGAAAAAACAGAAGGAGATATTGGGGGATTGAAGATATGAAGAAGTGGTATGATGAAGAATATGAATTTACCGTAGAGGTTGTGGGTTTCCTTCGAGGCGATCATACGGAGCGGTATTGCAGAAACGGAGAAGAGATCGGCGACCGATATACCTGCACTTATGGCTGCCCCGTGAATCAGGACGGATTCGGGATCTGCTCCAAGACGATGATGCTGCTGTATCCGCTGATGGAAGCGGTGCGCAGCGGCGGTGATCTTGAAAATCTTGGCGGAGATGATAAATACAGTAAGACGGTCGTTTGTCCGGATGGCTGCGTTATGTTCCGCTTAACTGCTAAGCCTCTTGGAAATGAGAATTTTCATAAAGGCGGATTCTGGAAGGAGCCGGAGGATTAAGATGTTATGCTCAGTGACTGGCAGGCCGCTGAACAGTAACATTAAGCCGGTCATACCCGGACGGACCGGAAAGGGAAGGTGCCTTGCTTCCGGATCATCCTGCTGAAGGATTCATAATTTTCTATTGACAGAGAAAAGGTAATGTGTTACATTTTGAAGCATGAAATGTAATGCGTTACCTTTTTGCTGTCAGATTGGAGGGACAAAGTGAATTACGATAAAGAGATGAAACTGGAAAATGTTGAATTCGGTGATATGCCGCCACAGCCCTTTCTTCTCGGATTGCTCAGTGCATTCGATAACCGCTATCAGGCCGCAGCAGACGCATTTTTTAAGGAGATCACCTGGAAACAGTTCTTTGCGATCATCTGCATTAATCTGTGTAAGGAGGCGCCTACCATCAATGAATTGTCCGAAGTCATGGGAAGTTCACATCAGAATGTGAAACAGATCCTGCTCCGGCTTGAGAAAAAAGGATTTATAGCGACTGTCGCAGATGAGAAGGACAGAAGAAAGCAGCGTATCATCGTAACAGATGCAGCAAGAGCTTTTTTGGAGGATAACGACAATAACGGAGAACAGAGCCGGTATATTATCGGCCGTATCTTTGACGGGATCAGCGAAAAGAATCTGAAGACCACGATACAAACGATCATGAAGATGGAAAGGAACCTGAGCAAAATATGAAAACACTGATCATTTATACATCACAGACCGGATTTACAAAGAGATACGCAGGGTGGATCGCAGAGCGGACGGAGGCGGATATGCTTGAGTTAAAGGAAGCGCGGAAGAAGGATGCCGGCTTCTTCGCCGGATATGATGCGATCGTCTACGGCGGATGGGCAATGGCCGGAAACGTAGCCAAGTCAAAATGGTTTCTTGATCATGCCGGTGCCTGGAAAGATAAGCGCCTTGCAGTATTCTGTGTTGGCGGCAGCCCTAATGATAATCCGGACGTGGAAGTAATGCTCCATAAGCTGCTTACGGATGAGGAGAGACAGTACATCGCTGCGTTTTATTGTCAGGGAGGTTTCAATTACGAGAAGATGAATGCCGCATCCAGACTTGCTATGAAGATGTTCGTCGGAGCTCTTAAGAAAAAGAAAGATGCAAGCGAAGCTGAAAAGAAGATGGCTGAGGCGATCTCCTCATCCTATGATATTTCGGATATCAGCTATACGGATCCGATCGTTGAATATCTTAACGGTGGGAAATAAAACATGACATACTGCCGGCGTGTTTGCTTTGCTAAGATACATACGGAGCAGTAAAAGAAATACCGATAGAAGCAGGAATAGTTTTGGAGATGATAAAATGCATTTTGTGGATGCGAAAGGGATACTGAACGACAGCGGCGGTGCCTGCGGGATGAACATATACCGGGGATGTACGCATGGATGCATATACTGCGACAGCAGGAGCAGCTGCTATCGCTTTACACATCCCTTTGAAGATATCGAGGTGAAAAGGAATGCGCCGGAGCTTCTGGAAAAGGCGCTGAAGTCGAAAAGAAAAAAGTGCATGATCGGAACAGGCGCGATGTCGGACCCGTATATGCATTGTGAAGAAGAACTGCAGCTGACAGGGAAATGCCTGAAGATCATTCTGGAGAACGGTTTCGGTGTTGCGGTACAGACCAAATCGGATCGCATTCTCCGGGATATCGATCTCCTGTCGGAGATCAACCGTTCTGCGAAATGCGTGGTCCAGATGACACTTACGACTTATGATGATGAGCTGTGCCGTATCCTCGAGCCGAACGTATGCAATACAAAGCGCCGCATCGAGGTGCTTGAAAAGATGCAGGAAAAGGGAATCCCCACTGTTGTATGGCTTACGCCGCTCCTTCCGTTTATCAACGATACGGAAGAAAACATCACGGCGATCCTTAACGAATGTGTCAGGGTCGAGGTAAAAGGCGTTATCGATTTCGGCATGGGGCTGACGCTTCGGGAAGGCGACCGGGAGTATTATTACAAAGCACTGGATAAGTATTTTCCCGGAATGAAAGAGCGCTACATCAGGCGCTATGGGAATGCCTATGAACTTCCGAGCCCGAAAGCAAAAGAACTAAAAGGGATATTCCGGAGAATATGTAAGGATAACGGGATCCTGTCGACTCCGGAGGAATGTTTCCGCTTTATGAGGGAAATGCCGGAGAAATATCCGCAGATGAGCATATTTGATCTGTAAGGTGACTTTGGAAGGCAGCGTTTCTACAGCGATCTGAAAGATCATGGGACCGGTGCTCCGGTCTTTTTTTGTGAAAAACATATTGACAAAATCGACATGCGTGTCTAGAATATAAAAAAACGACACAAGTGTCGGAAATACGAAAGGGTAAGCCGCGGTGACAAAAGGAGAAAAAACAAGAGAAAGCATTATTGATGCGTCGTATGCACTCTTTGCCGGAAAAGGATTTAAGCAGGTGACGATGAAGGATGTGTGTGAAGCTGCCGGCATGAGCAGGGGTGGCCTGTACAGTCATTTTTCCGGAACGGAGCAGCTGTTTGAGGCAGTGCTTGAAAAGATCACGGAAAAGAGCGCAGAGGATTTTCGGGAAGAGATCAAAAGAGGAGTCCCGGCAACGAAGATCCTGGAAGGCGCCCTGAAGCTTATGGAAGAAGAAATGAAGCATCCGGAAGATTCGTTAAGCGCTGCCCTCTATGAGTATGCGGAAGTGACGGATTCCGATCTGATGGAACGGCTTAACCGGAACGCGGAAGAGAAATGGAAAAAGCTGATCCGATACGGAATAAAGCGCGGGGAATTCCGGGACGTAAATGTTGATGAGATCGTCAATGTGATCCTGTATTCCTATCAGGGGGCCCGAATGTGGAGCAGGATACTGCCCATGAAAACAAAGACATTCCGATCCATTACGGATCATATCAGAAAACAGCTGACAGGAGGAGAGAGATGGTAACACTGAAAAGACCGCTTAAAGGATATGAATCGGAAGCATTGGATTTTAAACGGGAGTTTTTCGATCACGGTGAGACTACGATAAACGGAAGCGAACTGCTTGACCGGATGGACTCCTACGATGAGTGGCTGAAGTCCGTTACGGATAACGCATCTGCCGATACGGTAAATCCTTCGTGGGTACTTACCGACACTTTTTTCGCATTTGATGAAAATGAGCGGATCGTGGGTATCATCGATCTGCGCCACGAACTGAATGATTTCCTGAAAGATTTCGGAAACAGCGGATACAGTGTGCGGCCGAGTGAGAGGCGAAAAGGATATGCTACGGAAATGCTGAGACTCGTTCTGGAGCACGCGCGCCGGACCGGCATGGATCAACTCCGGCTTTCGGTGGAGCGCTCAAATGAGCCATCCGTAAAGACCATCACAAAGAATGGCGGAAAGTATGAGAGAAGCTTCACATTTGAGGGTGAGGAAGCATACATATACCTGATCAGCCTTTAAAAGCAAACCACGGGTCACAAGACAATTTTCCCGCCTGCAGAACCACGGGGACGGACCTCGTGGTTTTTTATGATACGAAAAAATATTGACGGCAAGGCGTGCGGAAACGATAATAGAAGGGAAAGATGTGGGGGAAGAGGCTGCCGGGATGCGGCAGGAGTATTCGTTCCGGACGGGAGGTAGTGAATGACTTATTCGATCATCGGGATCCTGGCATTCGTAATCCTGCTGATCACCAATCAGGATATCCTGCGGAAGAGCCGGACCCTGACACGGGCGCAGCATACATATCGGAGCTTTCTTGTGGGCGTTATGGCCTACTATATTACGGATCTGCTTTGGGGGATCCTGGAAGAGCATCATCTGATCGTAGCCCTGTATGTGGATACCACGGTCCATTTTGCGGCTATGGCTATGGCGGTCATGCTGTGGACCCGGTATGTCATTGATTACCTTGAAGGAGAAAAAGGATTTGCAAAGCTGCTCTATTTTGTGGGCCGCTGTTTTCTGTGGTTTGAACTGATCGTCATCGTTATCAATTTCTTTTATCCGGTCCTGTTCCGCTTTGATGAAGATGGCGTCTATCATGCGTATATCGCCCGCTATCTTACTCTGGGCATACAGATCCTCATGTTTCTGCTCACCTCCGTTTATACGCTTGTGATCACAGCCAGATCGCAGGGATCCAAAAAAATACGCCATCTTACGATCGGCCTCTTCGGGATCGCCATGATCATCCTGATCGCACTTCAGGTTTTTTACCCGCTCATGCCGTTTTACGCCATGGGCTATATGCTGGGAACCTGTCTTCTTCACAGCTTTGTCATGGAGGACGAAAAGGAAGAATACCGCCTGGAGCTTGAGGAAGCGGTCAAAAGGGAAAAGCAGCAAAAACAGGAATTGGCCGAAAGCCGTGAAGCGCTCCAGAAGGCGCTTGCCGAAGCGGAACAGGCCAGTCAGGCAAAGACTTCTTTTCTTTCAAATGTGAGTCATGAGATCCGAACGCCGATGAATGCCATCATCGGACTGAACAATATCGCGATGAATGATCCCTCGGCCAGCGGGAAAGTGAAGGAGTATCTTGAAAAGATAAATGGAGCATCGCAGCATCTTCTGGCGATCATCAATGACATACTGGATATGAACAGGATCGAATCCGGCAGGATGACGATCAGAAAAGAGGAGTTTTCCCTGGACAACGCTCTCGAACAGGTCAATACGATGATCGGCGGTCAGTGCCGGGAGAAAGGCATACAGTACGAATACAGTGTAAAAGGAAAAACGGATGATCTCTATACGGGCGACGAAATGAAGCTTAAACAGGTGATCATCAATATTCTCGGCAACGCGGTCAAATTCACTCCGAAAGGCGGGACAGTACGTTTTGTTGTTGAGGAATGCGCAAGGAACGACAGGATGACAAGCTTTAAGATGGTCTTTCAGGATACGGGGATCGGGATGAGCAGGGAGTTTCTGCCGCATATCTTTGAGGCGTTCAGTCAGGAGGAACCGTCGAGCGCAAACCGGTACGGAAGTACGGGACTCGGAATGCCCATTACCAAAAGCCTGGTGGAGCTGATGAACGGCAGTATCGGGGTGGAGAGCGAAAAAGGCGTGGGAACGACTTTTACGGCTGTTATCACACTGGAACGATCCGACAGGAAGAAAGAAGAGCAGGAGAAACCCAAAGCGGAAAGCAGGCCCGTAAAGCATAAGGATCGCAGGATCCTTTTGGCGGAGGATGTGAGTATCAATGCAGAGATCATGATCGCCGTTCTTGAGACAAGGGAAATAAAGACCGAACATGCCGAAAACGGGAAGATTGCGGTAGAGATGTTTGAAGGGCATGAAGCGGGATACTATGACGCAATCCTTATGGATATGCGGATGCCGGTAATGGACGGACTGGAAGCTGCGAAGAAGATCAGGGCAATGGAGAGGGAAGATGCAAAAACGATCCCCATCATCGCGCTTACAGCCAATGCGTTTGATGAGGATGTACAAAGGAGCATGCAGGCCGGGCTGAACGCCCATCTGTCGAAACCGGTGGAACCGGAGCATCTGTTTGAAGAGCTGGACAGCTTATGGAAGAACGGATGAACAGCTCAGCAGGGACAGTCCGGGTCAGAACGACATCTTAATATTATCCATAGATTTCATAATCCTGTATATGTCATTTCTATTATTCCGGTCATAAGCTTTTCCGGAGACTGTCGCTTCATCCGTGACGGTAAAGTGGGAAAAATATAATCCAAGCTGCCGGCCATGAAACAGCGCGTTTCTTTGTTTGCGGAAGGGACGTTCCGTATAAAGGCCGGGCAGAGGGAGAATAGCATGTATAAGGTTTTTTTGGTTGACGACGATCCCTTTATCCTGGAAGAGCTTATAGACATCGTGCAATGGGAAGAAAACGGTTTTGAAGTGGCCGGCAGCAGTACCGATCCGGAGGAGGCTTTATCAAAGATCCCGGAGCTTGATCCGGAGGTGGTCTTCTGTGATCTGAAGATGCCGGGACTGGACGGGAATGAAATGATCCGGCGTCTTCGGGAGGGCGGAGCGGAATGCGAGTTTGTCATGATCTCGGCTTACGACAGTTTTGAAAATGTGCGTACCTTTTTCCAGCAGACAGGCTTTGATTATATCCTGAAACCGGTAAACACCGAGGATATCCAGATGGTTCTGGAGAAACTGATGGCAAAGCTCGGACGCAAATATCCTCTGGAGCGGCAGCCCGTCCTGACCGATAATCCGGAGTTCAATAAACTGGTCACATACCTGAATGAAAACTATGAGGAGAAGATCACGCTGGGAGGACTGGCGCAAAAGTTCGGCTTCAGCAGGAATTACATCTGCGCGCTCTTCCAGAAATATTTCAACAAATCCCTGAACCTGTATCTGACGGAGCTGCGGATGGAGCATGCGAAGAGGCTGCTGCTGGACAAGACGATCCTGATCAAGGAGGTGGCTTACCGTTGCGGGTACATGGACTACTATCATTTCTTTAAGGTGTTCAAGGATTATTACGGGATCTCTCCGAGGGAGATGCAGGAGCAGAATACTTGAGAAAAGCCGGCCTGGTATTACTGGTATGGATGCTGATCTTTGCAGGCGGCTGCGGGACGACGCCCCGGCCGTCTGTTTTGCATGTGGCAATGCCTGTTTCCGACAAGATCCAGGATGTGGACAGTAATTACTACATTAACTGGCTGGAAGAAAAGACGGGGCTGGAGCTGGAGATCACAATGATCCGGCAGAGGAGCAGCGGGGAATATCTGGAGGCGCTTTTCAGCTCGGATGCGGATATCGATGTGGTGCTTTTTGGAGACAGCTTTACGGTTCAGGAAGAGGAACTGGAAAAATATGCGGAGCAGATCTGTCCCGTGGGAGACGCGCTGTGCTATTACAACAACGCCGGCAGCCGCTTAAGCGGTGCCGGACAGATCCTCTGGATCAACAGCGGATGGCTGAAAAAGCTGGGACTTACGATACCTTCTACCACGGAAGAATTGCGCGAAGTGCTGCGGGCCTTCCGGGACGGAGACCCCAACGGAAACGGCCTGGCGGATGAGATCCCGCTTGCAGGCATCCGCGGATCGTATGCCTCCAGTCCGACAGAGTTTCTTCTGAATTCCTTTGTCTATAATGATCCTTATCATTCCCGCTACGGAGTAAACGGGGAGGCGGAAACGCTGATGGCGGAAACGGAAGCCTTTCGCGAAGGCCTTGCTTTTGTACACGGACTGTATGCAGAAGGACTGCTCGATGAGGGCTGCAGTGCCCGCAGTCAAAGGCAGCTCTGTGAATTGGTAAACAGTCCGGTGGATCTGGTAGGGGCTTTTACCACGGCATCCGTATCGGACGTGATCTATCCGGGCAATCCCGAGATCCTTGCGCGCTACGTATATGCTCCGCCGCTCCGGGGATCGGAAGGCGTCTGTAATGCGCTTTATACGGAAAACAGGCCAAGGGTAGGGGCGATCATCACCGGCCGCAGTCCGAGGAAGGAAGAGGCCGCACTTCTTCTTGATACCATGTGCGGGGAAGAGGCTTCGCTGATCGCGCGCTATGGGGAAAGGGGCGTGGACTGGGATTATTCCGACGGTACGGATGTGAGTGTTTATGAAGGACCTTCCACGATCGTTACGAAGAATTATCTCTGGAATACGCTTCAGAACAAACATTTAAACGGGATCGGCCCCATGGACGTGCCGCTCCGTTACCGGGAGGGCGTTACCTGGAACGGGGTCAATTCCGATACCGAATATGTCGACGGTCATGCCCGGATGGCGTATGAAAAGTATCTGCCTGAGCCGGGGCGTTTTCATGAAGAGAATGCGGTGCTGTCCGCCTGCATGGATGAATGGATCGGAGACTTTGTCAGCGGCAGAAAAGATGTCGGGAGTGATGCGGAATGGGAAGAATATTTAAAAAGCTTACAGCAGTTTTATTGACGCTTCTGCTGTGCACGGGCTGTACAAAGGAAGCAGCGAACATGGACCGCTGGCTGGAGACGGCTGCGCTTGATGCGCAGGAGAGCCCGCAGGAGCTTTATGAAAAGGCGCTTAAGGAGGATGTGCTGATCGTCTATACGGTGAGCACAAGGCTCGCACAGACAAAGGAGAGCTTTGAAGCTGCATACCCCGGACTGACTGTGGAGCTTCGGGATGTGCGTAGTCCCAGTCTGATCGAAGCGGTGGAGCAGAATCATGAAAAGGGGAACAGGGATTGTGATGTGGTCCTCTGTAATGATAACAGCGGGGAATTCAAGCAGCGGCTGACGGATAAGGGACTTGTCTATCCCTATCTGCCGGAGGATATCGCCGCCCACAGAAAGGAAGGCGTGGGGGGAGACGGAGCGAGTTTTCTGCTTGAGACGGAAATGCTTTTTTATAATTCCGGAAAATTCGATTCCTGTCCCATCCGCAATCTCTGGGAACTGACGGAGGAGAAATACCGGGGCAGGATCTATATGCCGAATCCTTTGAATTCCTTTTCCACCTATGCTTTCTGCGGGGCAAGCATGCAGAAGGAGACGGAGCTGGCGGAAGCATACCGGCGTTACAGCGGGAAAGAAGCAGTGCCTGCAGAGGGCGAGAACGTGGCAGAGCTTTTCTGGAGAAAGGTTGCGGCCAATATCGTTTTTACCAACAGTTCGGATGAAGTGGTGGAAGCGCTTTCGAACGGGGAGGCGGATTTCGGCTTATGTGTATCCTCAAAGCTGCGTCTGTGCGAGCTGGGTTACACACTCGGCCCGGTCTGGGAACTGGATCCCTTTTCGGCCTGTGTGACTTCTTATTCCGTCATGATCGCCAGGGATTCCGCAAATGTGAATACGGCAAAGCTTTTTATCCGCTACCTGTACGGAGAGGCAGATGGGAAAGGGGAGGGTTTTCTTCCTTTCCGTTCTGAGGGGTGCTGGTCGGTACGGGAGGATGTGGAGGATGGTGCTTCCGTTCCCCTGAGCGATATCGACCTGATCTATGTGGACCAGGATGCCCTGATCCAAAGCAAAGAGCGCATGAACGGATTCTGGTCCGGCATCATACGGGAAAGCGGCAGGAGAGAATGAAGAGGAGATCTTCCGGTTCAAAAGGATTTATAAGAAGCGCCCTGACCCTGAGCGCCGTGATCCTGATACTGTGGGTGGTCTTTTATATCACGATGGTAAGGATGATCCGCGGAAACATGCGCCTGCAGGCCGAAACCGGTGCAGGAGCGATCACACAGGCCGTGGAGGAAGAACTGCTTGGCATGGAAAATGCGGCCTGTGATCTGGCCGGCCTTAAGGGTGTTGCGGAGCTGGCCGGCTCGCGGACGGCAGCGGATTTTTATGCGAAAGCTGCGGATTTTCTGGAGGCAAATCCGGTGCTGCCCGGGGGGCTGCGGAATGATGACTGTGTTGTGATCTTTAATGCGGACGGACTTTTTTACCGTTTAAAGGGAGATCTTCCAAATACTCTGCTCAAGCGCGTCTTTCAGCTGTGTGAAAACGGGGACAGACGTACGCTGACGGCGGCGTCCAATAATAATACCTATATTGGCGTTAGGGAGGAGATCCATACAGGGAGCAGGAAGGACGGCTATGTTGTGATCCTGACGGGGATCGGGCGGATCCGCAGTTTTCTGGAAGCCTATAATGATCTGGATTATCTCGGGGTGGTCCTTCTTTCCGGGCAGCAGCTTCTCTGCGCAAATAAGGACGTCCGTATCGAGGAGCTTCCTGCTCTTTCGGAGGATGCGCTTTTTACCAGGGAAAAAGAGATCGGCCTCTCCGGATTTAAGCTCTTCCTGTATTGCGAGCGGAGTTTTTCCGGACAGGTGAGTTTCTATTTCCGTATCGTAATGGTGGTCATGATATTGATGCTGGCTGCCATGATATTGCAGCAGAGGCGGCTTTATCAATCCGAGGTGGGACGGCGTGAGGCGGAGCTTGAGCGGGAACGCAGCCTGCTTTCTCTTTTGAAGAAACAGATCAGCGCGCATTTTACGGTCAATACCCTGAACGTGGTCCGCGCGATGGTGAATAAGGGAGAGAAAGAGGCGGCCTCACATATCTGCGATGAGCTTTCCACGCTGCTCCGCTACGCAAACGCGGGGGATGAGTATATATCTCTGCTGGAGGAGTTTTATGTGCTCCGGCAGTATATCGGGATCATGCAGGCACGGTATCCGGGGAGGATAAAGGCCGAGATCGAGGAGGAAGATTTTTTTGATGAGGTCTATATTCCGCGTATGCTGCTGCAGCCGCTTGTGGAAAATGCGATACAGCACGGCCTCCGGGGAGGAAGCGGAACGATACGGGTGAGCGCAGCGCAGAACGGCGGGAATATCGATGTGCGGGTTGCGGATGACGGCCATGGCATGAAAGAAGAGCAGCTTGAGCGGCTGCTGAAAGAGATCAATGCGCCCGGTACGGAGGAAGACGGGGAGCTCAGTCATGTGGCTATGCGCAATATCCGGAGGCGGATCCGCATGGTCTGCGGGGAAGGCTACGGGATCTCCATCCGCTCCGCGGAAACGGAAGGGACGGAGGTGCTCCTGCATCTGCCGGCGGCAAAGGAAAAGCCGGACTTGCGGTGAAGGTGAAGCAGGGATAAACCAGAAAATCAAAATAGAAATCAATTTGACAAAAAATAAAGTGGATGATAGACTTAAACTATAAAAAGGGTGCTACCGATAGACGGTCAGCCCCATAAGTGTTTAGCTACAAAATAGCCGATTCCTTGGTGGGGGGCGGCTATTTTTGTGTCCTGTCGTTATGTCCGATGGTATAACCTAGTCCAAATGCCGCCAGTATAAGACTGAACACGGCAACAAGCCCTTCGATCGTTAACATCAGCATTGCCCTCCTTTCTGTAGTCTCCCTGTTAGGGATTTGCATAATTGGAGGGTCACAGCACTGTGCCCTCCGAAGAGGGTTAACCGCCTGCCGTTTATGATAGCATCCATAGTAACTATAGCACATGCGTTATAAAATGGCAAGTATATGAGCATATACAAATAGAACAGGGCGGTATCCATGGTTCGGGAAAAGCCGCTATCTTAATATTTTACATAAATATCTGAATATATCATATTCGATCGGTTCTGTGCATCTGCTATTGTAAGAGCATATAGGACATTGAAGACAGATAAAGCAGGGACAGTCCTTTTCGGAAGCTGTCTCTGTTCCTATGCCGACAGGAAGGAGAGCGTATATGAAAAAAAGAAATAAACTGGTACAGAGGGTATTCTGTTCGCTCCTGAGCATATCATTGCTCTTGCCCTATGCGCCGGTCTATGCGGCGGATGAGCCCGGGGAGCAGACGGAGTCGATCGCAGAAGCGGAAGAAATGATCGGCAATGAGGCGGCGCCGGAAGATGATATACCGGAAGGGACAGTGGTAGAGGACGAAGCAGAGGAATCGGAAGTTCTGCCTGCGGAAGAAAAAGAGTCTGAAGAAGAAGCAGAAAAAGAAATACCGGAAACAGAGGAAGCCTGTGCAGACGAAGAAGCACATATGGTGCAGGTTGAGCTTCCGGACGGGTCTTTTGAAGAAGCAGTGAATATCAGGGACTACTGCCTGATAGAGGATCATACCATTAAATCCTATGACGGTCACTTCAGGGCTATCATCATTCCGGATACCTACTGGGACTCCAATGTGAAAGACCATCGGGAGTGTTCGTCCATAGCCGAGGGTGTCTTTAAAGACCATACAGAGCTGGAAGAAGTATATTTTGCGGGGAACACGGGTTATATCGGCAGATATGCGTTCTCCAATACCGGTCTGAAAAAACTGACGATCAATTATCTCATCCAGGGGATCGATGACTATGCTTTTTCCGATTGTAAAGAACTGGAAGAGGTAGAGTTTCTTCCCATTTTTGAGAGACCGATCACAAACTGGGGCGTCGGTATATTTCAAAACTGTCCGAAGCTGAAAAAGATAAAGCTTTCCGACAAAGTCCGGAGTGTTCCGGAAAAATTTGCAACGCAATGTCCGGAACTGGAAGAAGTGATATGGCCGGCCAATCTCACGCGGATCGATGCAATGGCTTTCCGTGGAGATGAGAAGCTTAAAAGTTCGGACTTTTCCGAAACCTCGTTGACGTTCATCGGAGAAGAAGCCTTTGGCCATTGTCCGGTGCTTCCGGTGCCGAAGTTTCCTTCTATGCTGGAGTCCATCGGATACAAGGCCTTCCTGGAGGCCTGTACGGCTGAAAGCGTGACGGCTGCGCCGCTTACCATTCCAGGGAATGTGAAGACTATCGGAGCCGATGCTTTTCTCGGGATCCCAACGATCACGGAACTGATCTTTGAAGCAAACAAAACAGCCTCTTCCCATTCTGTTATCGAGTTTATGGAGAACAACGGCGCGCATACGTTTAAAGATTGCACGGGGATCAAAAAGATCGTTTTTTCCGACCGTACGCCGAATATCCCTTCATCCTTTGCGGAGGACTGCACATCTCTGGAGACGGTGGTATGGCCGGCCAATCTCGCACGGATCGATGGAATGGCTTTCCGCAGGGATGAAAAGCTAAAAAGTTCGGACTTTTCCGAAACTTCGTTGAAGGTCATCGGATCTGAGGCCTTTGCCCAATGTCCGGTGCTGCCGGTGCCGAAGTTTCCATCTACGCTGAATGCGATCGGATCCGGAGCCTTTCGCTCTGCCTGCACGGACGAAAGCTTGACGGCTGCACCGCTTATCATACCATACAACGTTACAGAGATCGGAAACAATGCATTTGGCAGATGCGGCGTGCTGGAGCAGGTGATCTTTGAAGCGAATGTGCCGGAAGGAGCAAAGACAAGCATCACCTTCTATTCCAACGGTACCGCAGCAACCTTCGGCTATTGTAAAAATCTCATGATCATGGAACTCTCCGACCGTATCACGGAGATCCCCAGTGCTTTCACCCGGGGATGTGATAATCCCATCCTTCTGAAGAACGGGACGGCTGTGACAAGTATCGGTGGGTATGCCTTTCTGCCGGAGGAATCGGGGCTTCACGAGATCGTTCTGATCAACTGTAATGAGACGGTAAAGAATTATAACTGGAAGAACGACAGACGTGTCGTGGTGGACGGTGCCGTATGCGTCAGTCTGAAAGAGGAATATACGGTTACTGTCGGAGAAAGCCTCGATCTGAAGCCGGAGTACAGGCTCCTGCCTGAAGATAGCGTCATGCCGGTGCTGGTCTGGACTTCCTCTTCGGAGAGTTATGTAACAGTATCGGACGGCAGGGTAAAGGGAATAAAGGAAGGCTCCGCATATGTAAATGTCGCGACTCTTGACGGGATAAAGAAAGGCAGCTGCAAGATAAATGTCGTGAAAAAGGGCAGCGGTGATCCGGATCCCAAACCGGTGGATCCTCCCGCACCTGTCCCCGGCAGCGGCGAGCCCACCGATCCCCAGCCGGAGATCACGACGGAAGCAACGCAGGAGCTTACCCTTGTTGTGGGACAGAAATTCAACGTAGGTAAAGGCTGGAAATCTTCGGATAGTAAAATCCTGTCCGTGAACATAAAGACCGGTGCCGTAAAGGCGAAGAAGGCCGGCACGGCGACGATGACGCATGAGGATGGAGCACATACCATCAGCGTGACCATCGTGAAGCCCTCCGTAAAGAAGAGCACGAAACTGGAAGCCGGTGCGACGGAAACGCTTACGGTGACAGGTGCGGAAGGCCTGAACATCCTCTGGTGCAGCAGCGCGCCGGATATCGCGACGGTAAATGAGGAAGGCCTTGTGACGGCAGTCGCCAAAGGCAGTGCTAAGATCACGGCCTGGGTCAACGGTTCGGCCTATAAATGCACGGTAAAGGTCACGGAAACGACACCGGCAAAAGAACGCACGCTGCATCTTAATGTGAACGGCGGCAGCAAGACCGTGAAGATCAAAGGTCTGACCAAACCGGAGTGGAAACTTGAAGAAGGTTCCGAAGAAGGGATCGTGGAGATCCTGAGCGGAAAGAAGATCAAGGGAAAAGCTGCCGGAACGGTGACACTGGTATCC
>JAEELW010000151.1 GCA_016282915.1 Lachnospiraceae bacterium
GGATACCAGTGTCACCGTTCCGGCAGCTTTTCCCTTGATCTTCTTTCCGCTCAGGATCTCCACGATCCCTTCTTCGGAACCTTCTTCAAGTTTCCACTCCGGTTTGGTCAGACCTTTGATCTTCACGGTCTTGCTGCCGCCATTCACGTTCAGATGCAGGGTACGCCCTTCCTTCACCGGCGTTGTCTCTGTTACCTTTACCGTGCATTTATAAGCGGAACCGTTCACCCAGGCCGTGATCTTTGCGCTGCCTTTGGCAACTGCCGTCACAAGGCCTTCCTCATTTACCGTCGCGATATCCGGTGCACTGCTGGTCCAGAGGATGCCCATGCCTTCCGTGCCTGTCACCGTAAGCGTTTCCGTCGCACCGGCTTCCAGTTTCGTGCTCTTCTTTACGGAGGGCTTTACAATAGTTACGCTGATCGTATGTGCTCCGTCCTCATGGCTCATCGTCGCCGTGCCGGCCTTCTTCGCCCTTACGGCACCGGTCTTTTTATTCACGGACAGATTTTTCGAATTACTGCTCCAGCCCTTGCCCACATTAAACTTCTGTCCCACAACAAGAGTAAGTTCCTGCGTTGCTTCTGCCGTGATCTCCGGCTGGGGATCGGTGGCCTCGCCGCTGCCGGGGATGGGATCGGGGGCAGGTTTGTCGCCACCGGAGCCGACGCTTACGGTACAGCTCCCGCTAACCCCGCTGCCATCCTTGGCCGTAGCTTTGATCACCGCCGTTCCGTCTGCAAGTGCCGTAACCTTACCGTTCTGATCTACGGTAGCCACCGATTCCTTACTGCTGCTCCAACTGATCGACGGATCGGCAGCATCTGCAGGATATACTTTTGCAGTCAATTCAGCACTTTCGTTTATCTTCATACTCAAAGTCGACGGTGTCAAAGATATCGAAGTCACAAGCTTTGTATCGCCCGGAAGTACCGTCACAACGATATCATCCGATACATTGCTTCCGTCCATAGCTATACAGCTGATCGTCGCTGTACCGGTCTTTCTCCCTTTGATATACCCATAACTGTCCGTATATGCAGTCAACGGATCCGAGGAGATATAACGCATACTCCTGTCACTTGCGTCTTCCGGGAGAATCTCACAGGCTACCCATTCCATCGCTCCTTCCTTCAGACTGATCTTATCGTTTTTCCAACGGATGCTTGTAACAGCCTTGGTCTCGTCCGGAGGAATGACCGCCGCTGCTCCTTCAAATTCACAATGCAGCTGAACCCCTTCCGGCAGGGTGTTTCCGAGAGCATTCCACTCCTCCTCGGTTCCGGCATAAAAGACATCCGTGAGCTTGCAGTCACCGGATCTGTAATCATTCGCAAAGCTGAAGCCCTTCATGGCCTTTACCGGCAGATACAGATGCACGATGCCGCTTCCACCCACGAAACTCTCCAAGCTGCCGGATGTAAGCTTTCCGTTGGAAAGATCAAAACTGCGAAGATCGGCGACCTTCAATCCCGTGCAGCCATAGAAAAACTGGTAGAAGTTCTCCGTCTTTTCGGTTTTGAAGGCACTCAGATCCAGACTCGTAAGCCGCATGCAGCCTCTGAACATACAACTCATATATTCCGATGCGGAAGTATCGAAGCCGCTCACATCCAACGCATGAAGGCCCGAGCAGCCCTCAAACATATCCGACAGATACTTAACTTTGGAGGTATTAAAGCCACTCACATCCAATTCCGTCAAATAACAGCAGCCTATGAACATGCGACCCATATCCGTAACATTCGAAGTGTCAAAATTATGCAGATCCAAACTCTCCAGCATGGAGCAGTATTCAAACATGGACCGCATATTTTCTACCTTCCCGGTCTTAAAATTCTCCCCAAAACGGATACGGCGGAGATTCCCGCAGGATTCAAACATGCTGCTCATATCCGTCACATTTGAAGTATCAAAGCCGCGCAGATCCAGCTCCAGAAGCTTATTACAGCTTTCAAACATACCTCCCATCCAGTTGACATTCGATGTATCGAAACCTTCCCCGAAACATATCTCCTCAAGTTCCGAGCAACCGTAGAACATGTATCTGACCAGGCCCAGCTTCGGGGTTTCAAAACTTCTCAGATCCAGCTTTTTCAGCTTACTGCAGTAACGGAACATGGAATCCATCGAGGTAACTGCCTTTGTATCAAAGCGGGAAAGATCAATGCTTGTAAAGGATCCGCAGCTTCCGAACATCCCTTCCATATTGGTAACCTTAGAGGTGTCAAATTTCTCTCCCCAGAGGATCTCCGTCAGATTATTACAACCCTCAAACATACTTCCCATATTGGTAACGGAAGTTGTGTCCAGATTCCGGAGATCCAGCGATGTAAGGGGTAGGCTACTGAACATCCCGGCCATATCCGTGACCGAACTCGTATCGAAATTGCTCACATCCAGGCTCTTCAGCTTCGGGCAGCCGAACATCCCGGCCATATTCGTAACCGAGCTGGTATCAAAACCGCTCACATCCAGAGTTTCCAGTTCACTGCAGCCAAACATCGCCGCCATATTTGTCACGGAAGATGTATCCAGACCGCTCAGGTTCAGATCCGTAAGCTTCGAGCAGCCTCCGAACATATCCTGCATATTCGTGACCACCGAAGTATCCAGGCCGCTCAGATCGATGGTCGTCAGATTGATCATATTATCGAAAAGATCCTTACAGCTTGTGATCTTTACCTTATGATCCGCGCTTCCTATCTTGATCCCTTTCAGTGTAGCAAGCCCCGGCCCCCAGAGACTGTTGGTATAATACGGCTCTGAACTCTCGGCCAGCGGATCCGAATCCAGGACCACCTCATAATCATGTGCATTGATCTTTGCCGTGGCCGGCACCACGATATACTCTGCCGTGAGCTCTCTTTTATAGCGTTTCAGATAAATGATATGATTCTCATCGTCCCTTGTATATTTATAATCCTCATACCACGTTTCCGCCGGTGTAGGCCAACTAAGCTCTGTATCCGGCTCTTCCTCTGCTACAGCTTCCGTATCAGCTTCCGCCTCTGCATTTACTTCCGGTTCTGCCGCATCTTCTCCCGCCGCATAAACCGGCGCATAAGACAACAGCAGGGATGCACTCAGTAATGTACAGAATACTCTTTGCAAAAGCTTGTTTCGTTTTTTCATAAGATCTTCTCCTTTTTTGTTCCGCTTTATAGAATCATGGGGATATCCCACTTTACTTCACCGTCACCGTGATCGTGATCGACTTGCCGTTTACCTTCGCAGTAAGCTTGGCCTTGCCTGCGGTACGTGCATGGATCTTTCCGTCCGCGGTCATATAGGCGACATTGCTCTTGTTGCTGGTAAAGAACACCGGCTGGGATAGGGTTCTTGTAAACGTGATCTGCTTCGGCTCATCCGTTGTGTTCATCGTGAGCTTGTACTTACCGGGCTTCCCTTCCAGACCGGAGATCGCAAGATCATCCACAAAGACACGAACTTTAAATACAAAGTGTTCGTATTCTTTCGTCGTTAATAATGCTTCTCCCGTGGTCTCACCTGCCGTGACCTTGTTCTTGCTTACACTCACAAGCATACTGCCCTTACCGCTTTCGGGATCCAGTACCTTCCAGTCCAGATTTCCCTTGGTCCCGTAAAGTCGGATGGTTTTGCTTCCCTTCACATTCAGATGCAGCGTCTTTTCCACAGGTTTCGCTACGCTTATACAGATCGTCTTTTCCGCGCTTCCGTCATTTCCCGTCACTTCCGTCGTTCCCGCGCCGATGGCCGTGATCTTTCCGGCTTTGGTGATACGCACTACGCGGTCCTCATAAGCAACGCCCTTTTTCAGCTTATCTTCCGAAACGATATATTTGCTTTCGGAAGTCCATTTCGCATTCTTCGCCTTAAAACCGTCGATCCTGACCGTTACACTCTGCAGGGGTGAAAGCTTCACTTCCTGTGCAAAGTCCGGCTTGGTCTTATCGATATCTGCCACTTTTGCCGTGTACTTAAAGAGCACACCGTTCACATAGACGCTGATGGCTGCACTGCCCTTGCTCATGGCCGTGACCACGCCGTTTTCATCCACAACAGCCACATCCGGAGCAGCACTGATGAAGCGGATGGGCAGAGGGTCCTCACCACCCAGGGAAATTGCACCATCCACTGCGGTCTTTCCGCCCAGCCTGATCTGCCCGCTTTCCCCGCCGACGATAAGGGACAGGGTTTTGTCCTTCTTCTCCACCTGCGGTGCCAGTACAGTCACCGTAATCGTCTGCGCGCTGTCGCCGCTGCCACGGGTGATCGTCGTTGTTCCTGCTCCTTTGGCTGTTACATTCCCGTTACTGATCTTCAGAACATTCGTTCCGTCGGAAGCAAGCTTCCAGTCTTTATCCGCCAGCACAAACTTCTGTCCTTTGATCAGGGTGATATTCTGGCTTGCTTCTACCGTGATCTCCGGCTGGGGATCCGTTGCCTCACCGCTGCCGGGGATAGGATCTTTCGGCTCTTCGGGATCCGGTCCCGGGCCTGGATCCGGCCCCGGGCCGGGACCCGGTCCATCACCGCTACTGACCCTGACCGTACAGGAGGCGCTCACGCCGCTGCCGTCCTTTGCCGTAACCTTGATCATTGCCGTACCATCAGCCACCGCGCTGACATTTCCGTCCTGATCCACAGTCGCAACCGACTCATTGTCGCTGCTCCATTCCACGCTTTTATCTTCCGCATCATCCGGCAAGATCGTTGCCGTCAGCGTCCCGCTTTCTCCTGCCTTCAGCTTCAGTTCCGACTTATTCAGACGGATCGAAGTGACCAGATTTTTCTTCGGGTAGATCTGCTCTTTCCCGGAAAAAACAAAGCCGCCGTGATACTCCAGCTCCCCGTCCATACGTTTGTAATTTTTGATATCCAGACGTCCGCCGTTCATCACGATCTTGGATTCGCTTTCGATCGTACTGACGGACACATCTCCGTCATTGATCCTGACGGTACTGAAATGCTCCACGCCATTTGAAGCCTTTACCGTTCCTCCATTCACCTTCAGGTTCCCGATGGTATCCGTCTCCAGCACACCGCCGTTGATCTGGAAATTACTGCACCCGCAGTTTCCGAAGCTGCTCTTTACCGTTCCGCTCTCGATCGTGATATTGTGCGAATGATAATAGCGGTTGCCGTATTCATCCTGCGGACGGTTTCCGCTCAGATCATCGTAGCCGATGCCGTTGCAGCTCAGCACATCGGCATCCGTTCCGCTGTCTGCCTTAAGCGTAAGCTGCCCGGCAGAGCTTCTCGAATACTTCATGATGCCGATCAGCGAGCCCGAGCCCTTGATGGTATTCGTTCCCTTGAAGCGGATCGTCACCTTCGCGCTTGAATTGGTCGGTATCCATATGCCTGCGAAACCACCATAGGGCCAGTCGGCAATGCCATAGTCCTTCTTCGAGTCAGTCCGGATGTCTACATTATCAAGCTCGATCGTACAGTCATTGCCGACCACGATGCAGTCTGTAGTGGAGCTTACTCCTTCTTTCATGGAGATCCTGTATGTTCCCTTCCCCAAAAGCCTCAGGATATTTTCATCATAGGAGCAAAGAGCATCTCCATCCGCTACTACGTTCAGATCCCGCTCAGTGATCCTTATCTCATAATCCTCGGGAGGCGGGTTCTTTGTGCAGTCATAAAAAGTCAGGTTATTTTCCCTTGCCGTTTCTTCCAGCGCCGTACCGGACTTTCCGTAAATAATATATTGCGGGATATACGTATTTCCGGCAGCTCCGCCCCAGATCACCTCACTTACATCCCCCTCACAGACCAGGATCCTGGGGATGGTATCCTCACTCGAAAGTTTACGAAAAATACCGTCGATCTTCGTCAGATTCTTCGGAAGCCGCAGATAATGCAGACTCCCTGCCAGACTGATCACATGTTCTCCGAAACTGTCCACGGTTTCAGGCAGGATCAGTTTCTCGATGTTTCCGCCCGCAAAGGCTTCGTCTCCGATACTCTTTACGCTGTCGGGCACCACGATCCGGATCGGCTTGGAGTCGTTTCCGACCACGGCAAAAGCTCCGGCACCGATCTCTTCCAATCCCTCGTTCAGCACTACATTGAGGAGCCCTGCATTGAACTCATCGCAACGGAAGCTGTCTTCTGCTATCGTTTTAAGCTTTCTACAACGAGACAGATCGACTGATTCGATATCCGAATAAATAAATGCTCCCTTCCCCAGGCTCTCCAGCCCGCTGCCAAAGCGAAAATACTGAATATCCGCACTTTTAAAGGCATTCTCTCCGATCAGCTTCAGACTGTCGGGAAAGCTCATATTGGTATGATCTCCCACGGTATCACTGAAGCCATTATGAAAGGCGTGAGCCTTGATCTCTTCAAGCCCTTCCGGCAGCAGAACCTCAAACATTTGTTGCTCATAAAAAGCATATTCTCCGATGGTCTTCAGCTGTGAGTTCGACGGATCATTAAAACGCACATAAGTGAGATCACTGGTCCCCTTCTTTTTTCCCCGCTTCTCGTATCTGAAGCAGTCATCCGGTATGGACTTCAGTGTGGAAGGAAGATGCAGATAGCTGATCTCCACGGAGTTTAAGTAAAAATCCGGATCCAGCTCCTCTACCCCCTCAGGTATCACGACGACGAGGCCCTCCCCCTCATAGGAAAGAGCTGTCTTCCCATCCCCGGAAAGCTTCAATCCCTCCGTAGCCGGAAACACCTGCCTGCTGTAATCCACACGAACAGGCATGGGGGCTGCATCCGAAAGATCATCCAGGCCCTCATTCGTTGTAGTACCCGCATAGGACCAGAGATCCGTTTTGCTCAGATCCAGCCTGATCCTGGCCACAACCCCATGCGCTTCGTTTTTGTAATAAATGAAGTCATTATGTTTCTGACAGCTTTCTGCATCCGCCCAGTAAAAGCCTTTCCCGAATTGTTCGGTATATTCGATCGTGCTGTCCTCTGTCCAGCGCCGGTCATACATCATGCGGATCCAGTAACGCAGCAGACCGCGGGACTGTGCCATGACATAGTTGCCGGCTTTCTGACGCATGTTCAGATTGGCAGGACCGCCATTCTTATTGAATAGACAATAGGATTTCTCATTGATCTCCGCCGGTCCGATCAGGCCGACCTTATCAAGCGTATCCGGTTCACTGATCCTCTTGTCCAAAAGGCTGGAAAAACCTGCCTCACCCTTCTGTACGTCAGGGATCAGAGCTTCCCGTTCCGCAGGCGTAAAGGCCTTTGAGATAAAGCTGTTTCCTTCCCCGCTGTAGTCTTTTCCCGCCCGGTTCTCCGCCTCGCCGTACCCGTTCAGCCAGGAGCGCAGGGTAGAATCATGCCACCAGGCATCCATGGTATCCGCCCTGTCTTCCACATCGTGAAAGGGCTGCACATCCAGGATGGAATCCGAGATCAACAGTGCCTCGTTTCCGCTCACATCCAGCACCCGCCAGCGAATGGAATTCTTCTGCTCTCCCGAGATATCGTCCTGCACATAAGAGCCAAACCATATGGTGTCGTATTCATAGATTTCATCCCAGCTTTCACGGATCAGCCGCGGATCTTTCAGACCGTAGTCCCAGGCTGCCGACGGGTCGGGCGTGTCTCCTTCCGTTTCCCCTTCTGCACGAACCGGCATATCCGGAAGCAGCAGGGTCAGACACAGGATCAGACCAAGCATTCCTACCATCTTTTTTTTACGATTCATACCCTACCTCCATGACATGTGAACCACCGGGACGGGCCTTTGGTCCACCATGGTTTTGTTGTCACATTACTTCACCTTCACCGTGATCGTGATACTCTTCCCGTTCACTTTGGCGGTGAGCTTTGCCTTGCCTTTGCCGCGGGCCGTGATCATGTAATTCCCATCCTCCTCCGGCAGCGGGCTTACAAAGGCCACGCTGCTCTTGCTGCTCTTAAAGACCACGTCCTGCGTAATGCCTGTCAGCTTAAACGAAGCCGTACCGCCCACGTTCAGTTCCTCAGTCTTCTTATACGGCGTCTTCGCGGCGCTTCCCACGATAGTGGGATCTTCCACGGTCACATCGACTTTGTACTCTCCGTTTCCGGATACCAGTGTCACCGTTCCGGCAGCTTTTCCCTTGATCTTCTTTCCGCTCAGGATCTCCACGATCCCTTCTTCGGAACCTTCTTCAAGTTTCCAC
>JAEELW010000152.1 GCA_016282915.1 Lachnospiraceae bacterium
CCTCTGGCAAGGATTGGGAAAAAAGGAAGGAATAGCGCCAAAGCACTATAGTGAATGTTTTTTTACAGTTGGTGACACTTTTTTTGTACTTCATGCAATATTGATAAAAAACAGGATGTTTTCTTGTTGAAAAGAGAAAAAAACACTGAAGATATTTTGTTACTTATTCCGACCTTGTGCAAATTGACGAAGAGAGGGTTCTCTGATATAATCTTTGCAAGTGGAACTGTATGTTTTTTTGAGTGCAATCTGTGCGGCTTTGGTTTTCGGTACTGTGATGTACCGTTATTCGCTTTATAAAATCTGTCTGGGACCTGAAGAGGAGCTGGACGAGGAGCTTAAAGCGGATAGTATACCGGTGGGGATAAGCCGCTGTATGAAGGGCAGTGATCGTGGCCGATGGCTCTTCGTCCTGGGAACGGCGTTGTTGTGGCTTGTACTCGGATGGAAATGGGGCTTCGGTTGGCTGTATCTCATATATGGACTGACAGCGCTGATCCTTTTGGGATTGTCCATGGTAGATGCGGCGATCTTTGAACTGCCGCCCGAGATGAACGCGGCCATCGCGTTATTAGGGGCGGTAAGGCTGATCATGGATCTTGCACATTGGTATGAGTACCTGATCGGCGCAGCTGTTGTGAGCGGAATATTTCTTCTGATGGCATTGGCCAGCCGGGGGAAAGCCATGGGTGGCGGGGATATCAAGCTTATGGCGGCACTGGGGCTGCTGCTGGGCTGGAAAAAGATCCTGCTGGTGCTGGTCCTGGGAGCACTTCTTGGATGCTTCATCCATGGGGCGCGGATGTTATTGACAAAGGAAAAGCATGTTCTTTCGTTCGGACCTTATCTTGCGGCAGCTGCAGTGCTCGTGATGATGTGGGGGGACGAAATGATCAGTTTTTACATCAACACTTTTCTGCCTGAGCTTTCCTAGTTCCTTCCGGTCCGGACGGAAGGGGCCTGTAAAGCAAAAAAAATGCATATCTCGGCATTTATGCCGATGCTATGATAAGACCCTTTAAGGGTTACACTACAATATGAAAGGGGAGCAGCAAGGATGGCCAATAAGGCATTGACGATCTACATTTCGTCGGACGTTATCCGTATCGCCGAGATGCAGAAGAACAACAACAAAACTGTGGTTTTGAGCAATGCCGCAGAGATCGTCACACCCGCAGGTTGTTTTAATGACGGGTATCTGGTCGATGTATCGGCGGCAGCGGAAGCCATCAGGACCGCGATCTTCGGCAGGGGATTTACGGCGAAAGAAGTTATCTTCACGATCGCCAGTAAAAAGATCGCCAACAAGGAAGTGGAGATCAACTACTTTAAAAACACGAAAAAGCTCGGACAGGTTCTGCAGGCGAACTCGGGCGAGTATTTCCCGATGAGTAATTCGGGAGATTACCTCTTCGCTTATTCGATCCTGGAGGATTACATGACCGATGACGGGCGGAAGTTCCGCGTTTCCGCAGTGGCAGCACCGATGGATCTGGTGCGCGGCTACTACGAAGTCGCGGAGGAACTGAAGCTGACGGTCCGCAGTATCGACTATTTCGGTAATTCGGTCATACAGCTTCTGTCACTGCAGATGCAGGAGGGACACACGGATCTGGTTCTCCAGATCGAAAAAGACGCGACCTACGTCAACGTTATGAGAGGTAAGGTCCTGGTCCTGCAGCGCAGCGTTAACTACGGTAAGACCGCAGTTATCAACGCCCTGATGGATGTAAAGAAGATCTCCGAGAAAGATGCGAAAACGCTGCTTTCCAACGAAGCTCTGCTGGATCAGCACGTGACCGCAGATGAATATGCCCAGACCGTAAGCTACCTGGTAAACGGTATCGGACGTGCCGTGGAATATCACCGCACGAAAAACCCGGGCGAACTTCTGCAGGGCATCAAGATCTTCGGTGAAGGTTCCGCCATCGCCGGTATTGAAAAGATCCTGCAGCGTGAGCTGGGGGCGAACGTGGAACATTTCGATACGCTGGCCGGTGTGTCCATTAAAGGACAGGCTGCACTGACAGCGGAAGAAGTGCTCCGTTATCTGCCGAATATCGGTGCGATCATCGATCCCATGAACCTGACGATCGGTTCCGGACAGAAGCAGAGCCTGATGGAGTCTTCCGACCTGATCAAGTATATGCTTTATGTTCTGGCGATCGCATTTGTGGGCAGTGCCGCATTCACCGGTATTTCCTGGTGGCAGCACAAGCAGGTCATGGACGAGCAGGAACGCCTGCAGAACGAGATCAAGGCCATTGAGGATATCGAAAAGATCCTTGCGGATTACGAGGCTGCCAAGCACGAATATGATCAGGTAAAAGCCTTCGAAGATATGACGCACAATGACAATGAATATCTTGTTCAGTTTGTTGACGATCTGGAAACTCTGCTTCCTTATGAATCCCATATCGTTTCGATGAAGGCGGTGGACGGTAATGTGGAATTTGATCTTGTGAGCGGCTGGCATGAGACCACCAAGAACGAGGTGGCGGATGTGCTCCTGAATATCGCTGCTCTTGATTATGTGAGCGACTTCAAGATCCCGGCCATTGAAGATACCTGGCGTATCATCATGATCATCGATCACGATGAAGACGGCAATCCGATCTACTGGACCAAGGATTATGTGTCCAAGGAAGAAGAGGAAGAAGAAGGCGAAGGTGAAGGTGAGGAAGACCAGAACGAGCTGATCGACGGCGAAGATCTGGAGGATCCCGAGAGAGAGCCCATTCCTCCCGTGGAATATGTGGAATATGAAACCGGACTGGTATTGCCTGACGGCATCAAAGAGATCGAACAGGTGCTGCAGCGTCAGGTAACCTATACCGCAGAATGTCATATAGGACCGCCCAAGACTCCGGAAGCGGAAAATGCGGAAGGAGGTGAGGCGAAATGACCCTTACAGATAGAGATAAAAAGATCATCGTACTGTTGCTGATCGTAGCGGTCATCGCTCTGCCTTATGTATTCTACACCAAGGATACCAGGTCGGATACCGAGACACAGAAAGCGGTCAATGTGGATCTGCAGGCGCGGCTGACGCAGCTGCAGGAGATGAATAAGGATCGTGCCTTTTATGAGGCGGAAACAAAACGTATGCGTCAGGAACGTGATGAACTGATCGCATCTTTCCCGGCAGATGTACAGCAGGAAAATTACACCATGTGGCTGTATTACCTTGAAAAAGCAGCTTATGAGCAGGCGATGGAGAATATGATCAAGCTTGCGGAAGATGAGGATGACGAGACGCCCCGTTTCGGTTATGACGGGATCGACGGAAATACACTCTTCCTGATCTCCAGTGTGGGTTATGGTGATAATGAACTTCAGTACATTTCCGATGAAGGATCCACGGATCCTCTTACCGGTATCATCAACGATTCCACGCTGATATTCGCAAGTTATTATGAAGGCTTCCGTTATTTCCTGGATTATGTGATGGCGGAAGAGTTGCCGATCATATATAAGTCCATCTCGGTTGAGTATGATCCCGACAGCGGACAGATCGATGGTGAAGTACTGATGGAGCAGTACGCGATCAGCGGCCAGGGACGCAAACTGGATCCTGTGCCCGTCGAGCCTGATTTCACTGCTCTTGAGCAGCGCGGTATCAAGGAATTCGGTCTCTTCGGTCCTCTGAGCGAGGAAACACGTTATCTGAACCAGATGTTTGAGGAATACCTCAGAGAGAAGGCAGAAGAAGACGAAGAGGGCGAAGAAGAAGGAATCGTAGACAATCTCGATTAATAAGTAACAGGCCTGTCTCCCCGAAAGGGGAGACGGGCAGGCTTCAAAATTTAAGAAACAGCGATATATAACGCATATATAAAAACACGGAAATGAAACAGAGAGAGAACAGGAACGGCATGAGCTGATGCCGGATTGAAGATTATAAACGAAAGAACATAAGGATTGAAAACGATGCCGCAGAAAAACGGTGCGGAAGTCACCGCGGCGGCTGAAAAGATAAAGAAATATATGAAAAGCAGATAGATGATCATGGTACAGAAACGTTTCGGGAGGAAGGAGGAGCGTATGAAAAAGCTGAGGGGCAGGAAAAGAAAGGGGATTTTTAAGAATTCCAGTGGCGTGACACTTTTTGAGGTGATGATCGCCTTGGCCTTTTTTGCCATCATCATCACGCCGGTGATGCGTACCTTTGTTTCCTCGATCAAAACAAACAAAGAGAGCCGCGAGGTGATGACGGCAACAGATGTTGCGACCACCATTATGGAAGGTATCACGAGCAAGTCCTATGAGGAAGTATGCAAGGCACTGCGCATGGTTCCCGGCGGCTTCCACACACCTACAAGCGAAACGGATACTACCGCAAATGCACAGTATGCTTTCTCCAGTATCAATAATAATTATTATAATGAGGGCGGTACCCATGTGGCACCGAACTGCATGCTGCATATGTCGGAACTGGATAAATTTGACGGAAATTACCAGATGTCGGCCACTTACAGTGTGGATGAGGCTACAAACTGTTTTAACGGACAGGTGAATGATCTGGATATGTGCGCACCGGCGATCTCCCACCTGCACACGATCTTTGGTGACAATCCGGATGCTTCGACCTTCCAGCTGCATCAGGATGAATATGCAGAGAATCCGGACAAGATGCTGTATTTCGGTTTCAGCCATGACAGATATCCGGATACCATGACAGCTAAGGGGGTAGCGAAATCCGCTTACATGCTCTATACCGGTATCAAAAAGAATAATCTGTATTTTGATGCGACCGTAACCCTTGTTCCCCGTGCGGAAAACAGCAACTCTATATATACCGGCGGATCCAATACGGAAAACTCCGAGTATTTCGTATACGATGTAACGGTAAAGGTTTATGCTTACCGTTTTGATCCCAAAACAGGGACCTGGGTGGAACGTTTTGATCCGGAAACCGGAACTTTCATGGGAGCTCCGGCAGCGGTTATGAAGAGCGGCATTCCGAACAAGAATCTGAACTTATAAGCGGACAGGACAGCCATTATAGGAGGAAAGAGGAGAATGAAAAGTCTTAAGAAAAACAAAGGAGCAGCGTTGGTCGCAGTGCTGATCGGGGTCCTGTTCATTACGATCCTTTGCAGTTCCATGCTATACATGACTACGATCAACTACAGGATGAAGAGCCAGAGAGAATTTGCGACGGACAATTTCTACACGGCGGAACTCGGCCTGAACCAGCTGATGACCCAGATCCGTCAGTACAGTTCCGTGCAGGCCGATCCCAAAACAGCTCTGCGCGGCTATCTGAACGGTGGCGGCAATCATTTTAATGTGACGAATCTTCAGTCCATGGTGAATCATATCGATAATACCATGGTCAGAGGTCTTCAGAAGATCGAGATCAAAGATGCATACGCGGGGACTGCGGTAGCTTCCTATGAAGAAGTAGGGAATTATATCAAACTCAAGGGTGTGCAGGTGACGGCATATGCAGATTCCCCGGATGGCAAAGGAACCTATGAGAGCAATATCGTAACGGATATATGGGTCGGCTTCCCTGCCAGCAGCGATGCACCGGGAAAACTGAATGATTTCAGTATCCTTTCCGACAGTCCGCTCTATGTGAGTGAAAGCAGCCAGTATTTCGGCGGTGATGTCTATATGCGTCAAAACGGCTCCCTCGGAACAGACGCACTTAAGGTCGGACCTCTTTCGGTAGTGACCATACTCGGGAACTATACCTTCTTTGACGGTGATCTGCATGTAGAGAACGGCGGTGTGTGCTATCTGGCCGGAACCACCTATGTGCGCGGAAATATTAAGGTTGAAGGTACCGGACAGGTACTTTATGGCAGCAATCTTTATGTGCAGGGTGGCACGAGCGGTTCCGTAGTATCCTGCGGTAACGGAAAACTGAATCCCGGACCGGTAAAGTGGGATAATTATGAAAAGTACAAAAATGGTCTGGGCGGAATGCTTGTTTCCAAGTATATGCATTTACATGTCAATTCTTCTACCTATTCCGACGGATTCGGTAACGGCGGTACCAACAATGATGCTCTGCTGACGCAGAGACAGATGTGGACGGCCTGCAAGAACGGCGGCTGGAACAAGAGCGATGCTCTGGTCACGGGCACGGTAGACGGAGTGACAGCCAGCGCGATCTATCTCACCAATTCAGATAACGTTTCCGGCGGTGATCATTATCAGGATTGCCTGATCATCGCAGCAGGCTGCCCGAGTAACTTTGAAGGTTCCCTGACAAACTGCACGTTCCTGAATGTATGTAATGACAGCAGCTTAAAGATCCATATCCAGGCGAAAGGTTTCCCCTGGGGGACAATGGATGATGCACATTTTGATGCAGCCAGAAAGCTCTTTGTCAAAGGAAAATCCGACAGCCCCGGGGTGCAGATCAAGAACGATTCCAAATCGCTTTCGGTAGAGAATATGACGCCTGTCGCAGGAAAGTCCGATGAATTTAACCTTGGAGGCGACGTGATCAAGGTATACTCTACGGATGACGGCGGCAAACCGTACTACTACGTTAAGGGAAATGAAAACCAGAATTATTTTACCTTTGATAATTTCCTGGATAAGAATATGGAGAAAACGCTTCGTGAGTTTAAGGGAGCGGCCGGAAATGACGACTCCGGTTCTTCACAGCCCATGATCAAGATCGTCAACTGGACGAAGGATTAAGGAGGTGGCGATGATGAAGACGGATAAACAGCGGCGCCTGAACAATAAGGGTATGTCGATCCTTGAGCTGCTTCTCTTTATGGGGATTGCTGTGATGATCATGGCTATGGTGCTGATCTCCTACAACGTGATCAATAGGTCCAGCGCGACCAAGTCCATGAACAGACTGGTGAATGTTCTCAGGGCGGCAAGACTGGATGCCATGAGCAAAGGCCAGGAAGCGGGAGTGGTACAGCTCATGCTTGACGGCGGTAATGTTGTGGCAAGGGTTGGAAACAGTACAAGCACGGAACTGATCTGCGGCGGTGGCGTGATCATGACTTCGGTCTGGAGTACGGATTATTCGGTGGTCCCTGCTGCGGGAGCTGCTTCCAACGGCGGTATCATTTCCTTTAATACGAACGGAAAGGTGAGAACAGGCGGTTCGAATGCGTCTACGGTAAATACTTTCCTGATGGTGAGCGGCAGTAAGCAGTATATCGTCAGGGTATATGCCGAGACGGGAGCAGTGGAGGGCCTTCCTGTGACAGCTCCTCCTGCCGCACCCGAAGGTGGCTGATCATGAAAGAAAAAGTTTTTGCTGATGAGTTTATAAGTGACTGTAGAGAAAGGAGGAGGCAATGAAGAACAATAAGGGTTTTACCCTGGTAGAGATGCTGGTAGCCGTAGCCGTGCTTCTGCTGGTAATGGCCGAGGTGGGTGCCCTCATGGTAAACAGCCAGACCATGTACCGTAACGGCTATTATGAGGTGAACCTGCAGGAAAGCGCGCAGCAGGTGACCCAGCAGCTCCAGGATCTGCTGATGAATGCCAATGTAAAAGATGGTGTTACTACGGAAACCAAATATTCCGGTTCGGTCAGTTCGGATGTGATCACGATCCAGACGACGGAAAGACAGATCGACGGTACCGGGCATTATAACGGTGTAGAGGAAAATGTGACTTACCAGATCGGCCGCAGAGCGGATATCATGGGGACCGATATGCAGGATGGTAAGTTTGGTCCTTACGATGATCTGATCCTTACGAAAAACGGCAGCGGAGCAATACTCATTGCCGAAGATGTTCAGAGTATTTATGTGACCAAGAATAAAAACCGTTCCGGTGGTCTGGGTGCTGTTAATCCGGATGATATGTACAATCTGAAGACGGCAGACGTGATCACTCTGGAGCTGAATATGGCAAACAAACAGTACCGTTATGCGGCTACCAGTGAAGTGTTCCTTCGTAACCGTCCCGGTACCGGCGGCCCGGATCTGCCTCCTTCCGGCGACGGCACGGGAGCGGATGTGGACATGACGATCCTTCGTGTGCATGAGTATGATCTGAAAAAGTTTGTCCCGAAGGGTTATGACCGTTTTGTATGGGATAGCACTGCAGTCGGAGCAGACAGTAAATATGATCTGGATGTGACCGGCGAGATCCGCTGTAAATCGGATGTGAATAATGCCTGGAATATGGAAGTGGGGCCGTTTGTTATCCTTGCATCCGTAGAGTCCTCGGGCGGTACTCCGCTGAAGATCTCTGTTCATACGCCTTCGGTCAACGACGGCAGCCGTGTTGCCATCTATACCTGGACGGATACCACGGGTACCATGCTGAATGCCATTCCGGTAAGCGGTATCTGCACCTGCCCGTCTTGCTGTACGGAAGTGGTCATGGATGCACAGATTACGCTGAATCTGATGAAGACACATAAGGATCCTTACCAGAAAAATACACATCAGTTTAATAATGAATTTGATCTGGCACTTTATCATGGTGGGCATGAGGGTTTTGAGATCCGTCTGAAAGAAGATGAAAACCATTCAGACGGTACGGTATCCAAAAAAGGTACCGGTGTTCCGGATGATGAATCGACAGTGGCATGGGATAATGAGATCTTTGCAAGAGCCAGAGGAAATGCAACATTGAATGATGACGGCCCTGAGCTGAAGCTTCATAATTCCTGGTTTGGCGTATCCTATTGGAGACATATTCCTGGGAAACCTACCGAGTGGCATGATTATGCTCCCGGTACTACACAGCCTGCACTTTATGTGAATTATTCGAAGCCGTTTAATAATGGTAATTCGGATAATCAGTTCTTCTTCCCGACAGGAAGCAGCGGAGCTAACTGGTGTGCGGACTTCAAGCTGAAGTGCATCCATGTGGACAACAAGGCAAATGCATTTGGCCTGAATACCAGCCAGCATGCGGATAATGCTTCTCCTTATTGGAATTACATTATCGATCAGGATGGATATGTTCGTGTTCATGTATGGTGTAAGTTCAAGAACGGTAAAGTACTGCAGGACAATGCACATATTTATGACTGCTACGGATATTTCTATCCTCAGAAGACCGGTTCGGTTGCCCAGCATGAAAAGCTGACAAACCTTATTACGGGCCCGATCGATCCCGATGATGCAAATCCGCCCGATGCGAATGTAGCTTATGAGTATTATGATGCACCGCACTGATTGAAAGATTTCCCCCCGCCGAAAGGCGGGGGTTTTTATTTTTTTTCTTTCCCTCCATCATCCCGAAAGCCGTTTTTTTCCTCTTGACATTCCTGCTTCTTCTATTATATAGTTTTATGCGTGTGCAAATTGTATGTGCAATTTGATCCGATGAGATAGAAAAACATCGAAGCTGTGCAGCAGTTCGCAGACGGTATTCGGGTCGGAAGCTCGATCGACCCGGTAAATCTTATGAACTACGAGGGAAAAAGATGGCTAAGAATCTTGTGATCGTGGAGAGCCCGGCCAAGGTGAAGACGATCAAGAAATTTTTGGGAAGCAATTATGAAGTGTGCGCCAGCAACGGTCATGTGCGCGATCTGCCCAAGAGCACCATGGGGATTGATGTGGAACATGATTACGAGCCGAAGTATATTACGATCCGCGGTAAGGGCGAAGTGCTTGCAAAGCTCCGGAAGGAAGTAAAAAAAGCCGACAATATCTATCTGGCAACCGACCCGGACCGCGAAGGAGAAGCCATCAGCTGGCATTTATATGAAGCGCTGAAGCTTGGCGAAAAGAAGGTGCAGCGCATTTCCTTTAACGAGATCACGAAGAATGCCGTGAAGGAATCCTTAAAGCACCCGCGGGACATCGATATGGATCTGGTAGATGCACAGCAGGCGCGTCGTATCATGGACCGCATGGTCGGCTATCGTATCTCTCCCCTGCTTTGGGGCAAGATCAAGCGGGGGCTTTCCGCGGGCCGTGTACAGAGTGTGGCACTGCGCATCATCTGCGACCGTGAGGAAGAGATCGCGGCTTTTATTCCCAGGGAATACTGGAGCGTGGAAGCGCAGTTTACCGCAGGCGGAAAGAAGAGTTTTACGGCTTCTTTTGCCTGTGATGAGAACGGAAAAAAGACCATCGACAGCAGACAGGAAGCGGAGAGGATCGAAAAGCTCTTAAAGGGCGCCGATTTTGAGATCAGCGACTTAAAGCGCGGTGAGCGTACACGCAAGGCGCCGCTGCCCTTTATCACGTCTACGCTGCAGCAGGAAGCCAGCAAGGCTTTGAATTTTTCGACGCAGAAGACGATGCGCACCGCGCAGTCTTTGTATGAAGATGGTTTCATTTCCTATTTAAGAACGGATTCCACGCGTGTATCCGACGAAGCTGTAAATGCGGCTTATGACTATATACTCTCAAATTACGGTGATAAATATCCCGCGCCGAAGTCGGAGGAGAAGAAAAGTGACAAAAAGATCCAGGACGCGCATGAAGCGATCCGTCCTACAGACATCTCACGTACTCCGGAGCAGCTCAAGGATAAACTTCCGAGGGATCAGTACCGCCTGTACAGCCTGATCTGGAAACGTTTTGCGGCCAGCCGCATGATGCCTGCCGTTTACGATACCCTTTCCCTGAAACTCAATGCAAGAGGTGTGGCTTTTAACGCTTCGGCGAGCGGTATCCGTTTTGACGGTTTCATGAAGGTTTATACCGATGAAGAGGATGAAAAGGCACAGAACAGCTTTTTGCTGAAGGAACTGAATGAGAAGACAAAGCTTCATTTTGTATCTCTGGAAAAAAAGCAGCATTTTACACAGCCGCCCGCACATTATACGGAAGCAAGTCTCGTGCGGGCCATGGAGGAGCTGGGCATCGGCCGTCCCTCCACTTATGCACCCACGATCACCACGATACTTGCGAGACGCTATATCGTAAAGGAAAGCCGGAATCTCTTTGTTTCCGAGCTGGGTGAGATCGTAAACCGTGTGATGAAGGACGAATTTCCGGCCATCGTGGACGTGAATTTTACCGCTACGATGGAAGCACTGCTGGACAGTGTGGGTGAGGGACAGACCAACTGGCGGACCATCATCTCCAATTTTTATCCCGATCTGGACTCTGCGGTGAAGAAGGCCGAGGAAGAGATGGCCAAGATCGAGATCCGGGATGAAGAGAGCGATGTGGAATGCGAAAACTGCGGCCGGAAGATGGTCATCAAGTACGGACCTCACGGACGTTTTCTTGCCTGCCCCGGATTCCCCGAGTGCCGCAATACCAAGCCTTATTATGAAAAGACAGGGGTACAGTGTCCGAAATGCGGCGGAGAGATCGTGATCCGGCAGACGCAGAAGGGGCGGCGTTATTATGGCTGCGAAAATATCCCGGAATGCGATTTTATGGTATGGAACCGGCCGGTAAAGGAAAAGTGCCCGCAGTGCGGCGGTATCCTTCTGAAAAAAGGAAGCAAGCTGGTCTGCAATGATGCGGAATGCGGCTTCGTGAAGGACGATGACATCAAAGACGAAGAGTAAGTTTTTTGTATTTTGCATCTGTCCTGTAAAAAGAAAACAGGCGACAGGTAAGGTACAGAAGCGCGAATGTTTTTGAAGGAAAGTATGTGTCCCGCAGAGGACGAAGAATATCATATCGTAACCCGGGTGAGCATGATAGCTGAATAAGGAAGAGAATTTATGAGCAGTATATCCTTACTTGACCGTACAAGAAAACTGGGGCAGCTGCTGCACAATAATACCTCCGCAACGGTGGTATTTAATGATATCTGCATGCTGCTCGGAGACATCCTTGAGTCCGATGTGCTGGTATTGAGCCGGCGGGGGAAGGTACTCGGCGTAGGCGAGTGCTGCGAGGTATGCAGACTACAGGAGCTCCTTCGATACGAGGTGGGTGCCGTGGTGGATCAGGCGCTGAACGACCGTTTTCTTGCGATCCTTTCCACGCAGGATAACGTGAACCTGATGACCCTGGGCTTTGCGACGGATGCCGCGGGAGGCGGAGGCCGTTATCATGCGGTGGCGTCGCCGATCTATGCGGGCGGCGAACGTCTCGGAACGCTGTTCCTCTTTAAGGACCATGGCTGGTATGAGATGGATGATATCATCCTGATCGAATATGCGGCCACGGTGGTGGGGCTGGAGCTTTTGCGCAGTCTGACCAGGGAAGCGGACGAGAGCGACCGCAGGGAACAGGGCGTAAAGAGCGCACTGGATGCGCTGACGGCTACGGAAAAAGAAGCGATGAAGCACATCCTGAACGAAATGGACAATTCGGAAGCACTGATCGTTACCAGCCGTATTGCCGACGAGACCGGAATCGGCCGGAGCATGGTGGTGAATGCGATCCGAAAGCTGGAAAGCGCCGGCATCATCGAAAGCCATTCCGCCGGTGTTAAAGGTACCAGGATACGCGTATTGAACGAACTGATCTACGAAGAACTGGGTATCCTGTAAAGCGTTTTTTTATACAGTGCAGGGTCATGCCATGTTTTGGACCATGATTGCGCGTCGGGTGCGCGATTCGGCTGTGAACGGTATGGCTGCTTTATCCGAAGCGGGTCCGCTCATTGATTTATTCTTGTATTTTCCCGAAAATAAATATATAATATACACGTATCTTTACAGAAGAGTCCTGTATCCTGTAAAGAGAGGAACGACTAAAGCATCGGACGCCTGCGTCCGATATACATAAGAGAAGCATAGGCAGGGATGCCCTATACGCCATGGACGGTGGGGATCTTGGTCTGTGCTTGATTTGTGTTAGAGGCAGAAAATATTATGTAAGCTGCAGGCTACATAATAATCTGCCGGATGCTTATGTATATGCAGGAGGAGTTTTTATGGTTAACTCGAATGTATTCAGCTACATCAATGTGCTGGATAAGGCGGCGGATGCGGCCTGGCTCCGTAATGAGGCGATCTCCAACAATATCGCAAATGTGGATACGCCCAATTACAAGCGGCAGGATGTGACTTTTGAGGACGAACTGATCCGTAACCTGAACAAGGTTGAGTATCGCACGATGGACGCAAAGGTCTATAATATGCGGCTTTCCCGGATCGAGCCCAGGGTATATACGGATGCAGCATCGGTTTCCTACCGTCTGGACGGCAATAATGTGGACATCGACACCGAAAATGTATACCTGGCAAAGAACCAGCTGACCTATAACGGCCTGATCCAGTGCATTTCCAGTGAGTTCGGAAATCTGCGTACTGCTATGGGCACATCATAAGGAGGGGCCCGCTGACTGGAGCACGGGCGGGGCCCCACGGATGTGGGGGATGCGTGCGACGCACAGGCAGCGGGAAGATGCCTTGTGATCACATCATAAGGAGGGGTTTTTTTATATCATGGGAATGTTTACAGCTTTTGATATCACGGCTTCCGGCCTGACGGCGGAACGCTACCGCATGGATACCATTGCGGAAAATATCGCAAATACCAATACCACGCGTACCGCCGACGGCACGCCTTACCGCCGCAAGGTGGTGGTCTTTGAGACCAAAGAGACCAAACAGGACCGACGCAGCTTCGGCCGCGTGCTCTCGACCGTGGTCGGGACCGGCCGCGCACAGCAGAATCACGACCGCAACATCGTAAGTGACGATCTGATCGGCTACGGCGTAAAGATCCCGAAGATCGAAGAGGATACGGAAAGTCCGATGAACATGGTCTACGATCCGTCGCATCCCGATGCGGACGAGAACGGTTACGTGACCTATCCGAATGTTAATACGATCACCGAGATGACGAACCTGATCGATGCCAACCGTGCCTACGAAGCGAATGCCACGGTATTCAACGCCAGCAAATCCATGATGAGCACCGGGCTGCAGCTGGCACAGAAGTCCTGAGTCTGCCCGCTGAGGCTTTCGGAATGAATCGTCATCCGCTGTGAAGGCCGGAACAGGATCCGTATTTTGCAGAGGAAGTTTTCTGAATGAAATGATTTTACGGAGCTTTGGATAGGATTTATGCTTTGGAAATAAGAATTCTACTTGGAACTGCTGACGTTATGGGCAGAAAGATATCCGGATAGTTATAGAGGAGTGATAGGATGGAATACAGGGATACGGCAAGAGGCATTATCGTAAGCAATCCCATAGAAAGACTGAACGTTCCGACGGGACGGGCGGTGAGCCGTGTGATAAAAGACCGCGGGGAAGAGAACGAGGATATGTTCGGCGCGATCTTCGGCGCGGCTCTCAGCAATATCAACAGCACGAACAAATACCTGTCCGATGCCGAGAATGAGGAGATCAAGCTGGCCATGGGCAAGAGCAATTCCACACATGATCTGGCCATCGCCCTGCAGAAGGCATCGACGGCACTGCAATATACGGTGACGCTCAAAAACAGCTTCGTGGAAGCGTACCGTCAGATCATGAACATGCAGATCTGAACGATGAAGGGTTCAAAGCTCATAAGACGATCATGCTTGCATGAAGCGGCTTATGAGTTTGGAACCCGAACGAACATGAACAAGTAGCGGGATGCATGTAAAACATGCATCCCAGCGGATTGTGAATGGTCGTAGTATTGCGGGATGCTACGAACACTTGGCGAATGCGTAGCATGAGCTTAGTGTAAGTGTATGCGTAGCGAAGCGAAGCTGTGCGTAGCACGCAGCAATACGTATCATCGTTCAAAAAGATCATTCGATAGATATAAAAAGGAGTAAAGAACATGGTAGATCGAATCCTGAGCTGGATCAGAGGTATACCCAGACGTTTTCTGGACTGGTGGGAGAAATTTTCCAAACGGCAGAAACTGATCATCGCAGCACTGGCAGCGCTGACGGTGATTGCTTTTGTCGGGCTCATCATCTGGCTGACCAAACCGGAATATGTCACGATCCATACAGCCTCCTCCGCAAAAGAGGCCAACGAAGTGATCGGACTGCTCACCGGGGATGATATCGATTATAAGACCAGCGAAGACGGCCTTCAGATCCAGATCAAGCGTGGGGATTATACCAAAGCGGTGCTGCTCCTTGGCAGCAATTCCATCTCCACCGACAATTTCTCCATCGATAACGTGACCGACGGCGGCTTTTTCTCTACCGAGAGCGATACGCAGAAGCGTTATATTGTCTATCTCGAACAGGAACTGGAATCAAATCTGGAAGGACAGGATTTTGTCCGCAGGGCGGATGTAAAGCTCCACATTCCCGAAGAGAACGGTACGTTGATTGCGCAGAATAAAGAGAGTTATGCGGCAGTGACCCTGGAGCTTTCCGATGCCTGCAGCTTTGATCAGGCAGGGGCCATGGCCAGAGTCATCGCAACAGCCCTCGGCAATGATACGACCAAGAATATTTCCATCATGGATACCAGCGGCCGCCTGCTTTATGCAGGCTCGGAAGAGAGCGAAGCCTCCTCTTCCCCTGCCGGTTTTATGACGCTGGCTTCCCAGCAGTCCCGTGCGATGGAAGCGGATGTAAAGCGTGCGCTGCTCGGCATGAACCAGTTCTCCGGCATCGAGGTGGCGGCGAATGTAGTGATCGATTCCTCCAACACCACAGAAACCTGGCATGATTATTCCAATACCGAAACCGAAGGGGACGGCGTGCTGGCCAGCCGTGACCAGTACAACAGCCAGACCACCGGTTCCACCGGCGGCGTACCCGGGACCGATGCCAATACGGAGAATCCGGGGACCACTTATGTGTACGAGAACCAGTCCCAGAACAGTTCCATCGTGACCGAGCTCAGCGAAGATTTCCTGCCCGATGAGCATATCAAGACGCAGGAGCGCCGGGCCGGCGGCATCGACTGGGAGAATTCCTCTATCACCGTCACGCTTCTGACCTACAAGATGATCTATGAAGATGATGTGCAGGAAGCAGGCGATCTGGAAGGGATCACCTGGGCACAGTATAAGCTGGCCAATGACACCCGTACGGAGCTGGAGGTGCCGCAGAACCTGATCATGGCGGTTTCCAATGCTTCCGGTATCGCCGCGGGCAAGATCTCCGTGCTTTCCTATGAACAGCCTTTCTTCGTAGACCACGAAGGACTGAACATTAAGATGACGGATGTGCTGCAGATCATCCTGATCGTACTGATCCTCGGACTGCTGGCCTTTGTGATCCTGCGCAGCATGCGCCAGGCACAGGTGGAGGAGCCCGAACCCGAGATCAGCATCGACGACATCCTGCAGAGCACCCAGCCGGAGAGTGAACTGGACGAGATCGGCGTGGAGGACAAATCCGAAGCGCGCAAGATCGTCGAAAAATTTGTGGAAGACAATCCGGAGGCCGCTGCGAATCTTCTGCGCAACTGGCTGAACGATGATTGGAGTTAAAGTCACATGGCATCATCAAACGACAACAGCTTAACAGGCACACAGAAAGCGGCCATACTGCTCATCGCCCTCGGACCGGAGATGAGTTCGACCGTTTTCAAGCATTTAAAAGAAGAAGAGATCGAGGACCTGACACTGGAGATCGCGAATACGCGCAGCATCTCTCCCCAGGTGAAGGAAGACGTGATCAATGAATTTTATGAGATCTGTCTGGCTCAGCAGTATATCGCCGAAGGCGGTATCGGCTATGCAAAGGAATTGCTGGAAAAGGCACTGGGTGCGGACAAGGCTCTGGATGTGATCGGAAAGCTCACTGCTTCGCTGCAGGTGAAGCCTTTTGAATTTGTGCGAAAGACCGATGCGACCCAGCTTCTGTCCTTTATCCAGGACGAGCATCCCCAGACCATCGCCTTGATCCTTTCCTATCTGTCACCGCAGCAGAGCGCCCTGATCATCTCGGCGTTGCCGCAGGAGAATCAGGCGGATGTAGCCAGGCGTATCGCGACCATGGACCGTACCAGCCCAGACGTGATACAGGAGGTGGAGCGCGTGCTGGAGAGCAAGCTGGCAAATCTGGTGAACCAGGACTATACGCAGATCGGCGGCGTGGATCAGGTGGTGGAGATCCTGAATACCACCGACCGCGGTACCGAAAAGCATATCATGGAGATCCTGGAGATCGAAGATCCCGAACTGGCCGACGAGATCCGCAAGAAGATGTTCGTCTTCGAGGATATCCTGCTTCTGGACAACAAAGCGATACAGCGTGTGCTGCGTGATGTAGACAATAATGATCTGGAACTGGCACTCAAGGGTACCAACGAGGAAGTGCAGAATGCGATCTTTACCAACCTGTCCAAGCGTCTGGCCGAGATGATCAAGGAAGACATGGAATTCATGGGGCCTGTGCGTATGAAGGATGTGGAAGATGCACAGCAGAAGATCGTGAATGTCATCCGTAAGCTGGAGGATTCCGGTGAGATCATCATATCCCGTGGCGGAGGTGACGAGGTCATTGTCTAATTTCATCAAGGGCGGCTACGTGAATGTAGCATCCGGCAAAAAGCTGACCATCAATTCCAATGATTTTGTAGAAAAACGGCTGGAAGAGCTGCGGGCCAGTCTGGTGGAAGAGCCTGTGGAGAGCTTTCAGGAAGGCTTCTCGGAAGGGCTGGATCCGCTCCTGGTAGACCGTCTGATCTCTACCGAGGAAGAGGATGCCGCAGTGATCAAAGCCGGCGGTGCCCTGACGCGCGAGGATTTTCAGGCGCGTACGAAAGAAGCCGAGCGGGAAGCGGAGAATATACTGGAAGCAGCAAAGCAGGAAGCCGAGCAGATCCGCGGAGCCGCCAGGGATGAAGGCAGGGCCGAGGGCTACAGGGAAGGAAAACAGCAGGCGGAAGAAGAGTGCCGCAGGCATTATCAGAAAAAGGAACAGGAATGTGAAGAACGTGCCGCTGCGGCGGAACGTGATTTTTTGAAAAAATGCGAGGAACTGGAGCCGATCCTGGTTGACAAGATCAGCGGCATCTATGAAAGGGTGACCGGCGCGAGGCTTGAGAATGACAGGGATACGGTGCTCTTTCTGCTGAAGAGGGCATTGACGGGTTCCGATTCCGGACGCGACTATATCGTACATGTTTCTTCCGCGGATTATGAGAATGTAAAGGCGCAGAAGGAAGAGGTGGCAAAGGGCACGGGGATACTTCCGGAGAACTTTGAGATCGTGGAGGATTCCACGCTTTCACCCAATGCCTGTCTGATCGAGAGCGAAGGCGGTATCTGGGACTGCTCCCTGGGAACGCAGCTTCAGCTCCTTACGCAGCAGTTAAAGATCCTGAGCTATGAATGAACTGAACCTGGACAAATATGACGCGGCCGAAAAACTCTATTACCGGCGGCTCGGCAAGATCGTAAATGTAGTGGGACTTACACTGGAGAGCGCCGGGCCCGATGCAAAGATGGGCGATATGTGCCGGATCACGACAACGGATGGCCATATGATCATGAGCGAGGTTGTGGGTTTCAAAAACAACATGACGCTGCTCATGCCCTACGAGGCGACGGAGGGGATCGGCGCCGGCTGTGTGGTGGAAAATATGGAGCGTCCCCTTTCCGTACAGGTGGGGGATTTTCTTTTGGGTCAGATCCTTGACGGACTGGGAAGGCCCATTTCGAAGTTTACGCCCAGCGGCGAGACTTGGTATCCGCTGGATGCCAAAAGTCCGGATCCCATGACGCGTACGATCATCAGCGAAGCCCTTCCGCTTGGGGTGAAAGCCGTGGACGGGCTGATCACTGTGGGCAAGGGACAGCGTATCGGGATCTTTGCCGGCTCCGGTGTGGGGAAATCCACGCTTATGGGTATGTTTGCGAGAAATACGCAGGCCGAGCTTAACGTGATCGCACTGATCGGCGAGCGTGGCAGGGAAGTGCGCGAATTTATCGAACGCGACCTGGGCCCCGAGGGGATGAAGCGCAGCGTCGTGGTCTGTGCCACCTCGGACAAACCGGCCCTGGAACGTAAAAAAGCCGCGCAGACGGCCACGGCCATCGCGGAATATTTCCGTTCCAAAGGCAAAGACGTACTTCTGATGATGGATAACCTGACCCGTTTTTCCATGGCGCAGCGGGAGATCGGTCTTGCGACCGGCGAACCTCCCGTGACCCGCGGCTATCCGCCCAGCGTGTATTCCGAGATGCCCAAGCTTCTGGAAAGGGCCGGACGCGACGATAAAGGCTCCATTACCGGCCTTTATGCGGTGCTGGTGGACGGCGATGATTTCAACGAGCCCATCACCGATACGGCCCGCGGTATCCTGGACGGGCATATCATGCTGAACCGGCGTCTCGCGGCAAAGGGACATTACCCGGCCGTGGATGTGATGCTTTCCATCTCACGATGCATGAGCATGGTGACCAGCAGTGAGCACCGGAAGGCGGCTACGAAGCTGAAGAGTGTCATGGCCACCTATGATGAGGCGGAAGACCTGATCAATATCGGTGCCTATAAAAAGGGATCCAATAAAAATATCGATTATGCCATTGACAAGATCGATGCGGTAAACGATTTTCTCTGCCAGGATGTGAATGAGAAATTTGATTTTGAAGAGACCGAGCAGCTGCTGGAAGGGCTTTTCAAGTAAGCTGTTGAAGGTGTAAGGTACAGGATATGGCGCGCTTTCGATATCGCATGCAGAATATACTGGAACTCAAGGAAAAGCTTGAGGAACAGGAACGCAACAATTTTGCGGCCAGAAGACGTGCGCTGGACGAGGAAGAGGAAAAGATGCGTCTGGTGCTGGATAAGCGGAATGCGGCTGCGGCCGAAGGAAAAGCGCTCCGGAACGGTACGGTCGATATACAGAAGATCAAAGAAAACCGGCGCATGCAGGAATACGCGGAAGAAGAAGTGAAACAGCAGCGAGTGAAGCTGAAGGTGGCCGAGAAGAACCTGGATATGGCAAGGCGCCGCATGACGGAAGCCGTCCAGGAAAGAAAGATCCATGAAAGGATGCGGGAGAAAGCTTTTGAACGCTTTGTTGCCGAAGTGAACGCCGCGGAGGTCAAGGAGATCGACGAGCTGACCTCCTATGTATACGGAAATAAAAATGACGCAGACAGCGATAAAAGATCTGCAGAAGAGGAAGAGGGTTAAAAGATGGCGGACGATCTGAAAGAACAAAAGAAAAAAATCGCCGATGAAAAAAAGAAGCTGAAGAAAGAACAGGAGACCCAGAAGAAAGAAGCGAAGAAACGCGCAAAGGAACTGGCGGATCAGGAAGCCGAACTGGAAGGTGAAACAACAGGCGGCGGGATCTCGATGTTTTTTGTCACGATCTTCATCATCGTGATCTGGCTGGGCATACTCATCGTTCTGGTCAAGCTGGATGTGGGCGGTTTCGGCAGCGGCGTACTTGCGCCCGTGCTCAAGGATATCCCCGTCATCAACAAGATCCTTCCGAGGGATACCACGACCGAGACAGACGATCTGGAAGCGTATTACGGCTATACTTCGCTGGAAGATGCCGTGGACCAGATCCGCGCGCTGGAACTGGAGCTGCAGAGCGCCCGTACCGCCAATGACACCTATGCCCAGGATGTGACGCTCTTAAAGGGCGAGGTCGAAAGACTCAAGACCTTTGAGGACATGCAGAAGGAATTTGAAAAGATCCGTTCAGAATTCTATGAGCAGGTGGTCTATGCCGAAAACGGTCCCGGTCCCGAGGAATACCGGAAATATTATGAAGCGATGGATCCCGCCACGGCGGAATATCTGTACCAGCTGGTCGTCAAGAGCAGCGCGGCTTCCGCACAGATGCAGGAATACGCAGCGGCTTATGCCGCCATGAAGCCGGAGGAAGCGGCTGCCATCTTCAATACCATGGGCAATTCCCTCGAACTTGTCGGCGAGATCCTCTGGAGCATGACCAGCGCCCAGCGCGGCGCCATCCTTGCGCAGATGGATCCCGACATCGCCGCACAGGTGACCAGGTTGATGGATCCGGAGTGATATAGGAGACAGAGGCGGTCACCGCTTTTTCTGCTTGCAGAAAAAAGCAGTGACCGCTTCTGGAACCGAACAGACCTGAGCAAGGAGCGATCCGCGAAGCGGAGAAGCGGATTGCGAAGGTCTGTAGGATCGCGGGAGTTGCGAAGCAACGGAGCAATCCGTATATCACGAAGGATGCTGGTATTTTCAGACCTGAGCGAGGAGCGATCCGCGAAGCGGATCAGCGGATTTGCTTTTTTTATTCTAAAGGATTTCCTTATTCTGTTCGATAAATAAGTTGAATGATTTTTCACCTTAAAAGGAGGATATCGAATGGCTATCGCAGCGATCAGCGAGCTGAGCATGCAGGGACTTATGCCCGGTATGGTACAGCCGCAGAAGGAAGAAGCGAAGGGCGATTTCATGCAGGCCTTTAACAATGCCAGGGATGACATGGCCTCGGAAGCAGCTTCGCTTAAGACGGAAGGAACCGCTGCAAAAGGAAAGGATTCCGCAGATCAGAATACCGCAAACGCAGACAGAGGAGCTGCCGGCGGCAACGTTCAGTCCCGGAAGGCAGATACGCCCGACAGGGATACTGCGGCTGTTCAGAATAAGGAACAGCAGAATGTGCAGAAGAGCACAGATAACAGTATAAATACGGAAGCATCCTCCGCAGAAGAGGAGCTTCCTGATGATAATGCCCTGGCGGCGGTCGCAACGGCGGTTCAGCAGCTGATCGATGCGCTGGCGGAGCTTTTTAACATGGATCCGAAAGAACTGACGGGCGCGATCAGTGAGCTTACGGCCGAAGGCATGGGGCTCTTTGATGCCGGGGCAGCCGGCGGGCTCGTGGCTATGCTGAAAGGTGAAGGAGACATCGCATCCCTGCTCACCGATTCTTCTCTGAAGGATCTTGCGGGGCAGGTCAGCGAACTGATCGACAATACCATAAAAGAAGCCGGTGAGCTGATCCCGAAGGAGCCGGAGCATTTTCTCGCTGCCGCACTCATGAATGTTGAAAATGCGGACGAGGCAAAAGCGAATGCGGCGCAGAGCGTGGAGAGCCTTACGAGCGATGCGATCCTTCCCGCAGCGGAGATCGCGGATACCGTTCTGCAGGATCCTTCCGCAGGACAGCGGCAGACGCAGAACGGGAATGAAGCCGGCGCCGATGTGAAAGACGGCCATGCTCCCGCGAAAACACAGCGTGCGGAGCATGAGGCGGAGGAAGCCTTCCGGCCGGAAGCCGCTATGGTACAGAATAACGGCGGTGAAGTACAGGCACCGGTCGATGATGCTCTCCGGAGCGAGCTGCAGTCTCTCCGCTATACGAGCAGTCCGGAGCAGATCCTGGAGCAGGTGACGGAACAGATCCGCGCACAGCGGAGTGAAGATATGAGCAGTCTGGAGATGGTGCTCCATCCCGCAAGTCTCGGCAGCGTGGCTGTACGTCTCGTAAGCCAGGACGGTCATGTGAGTGCACTGTTTACGGCCCAGAACGAGGCGGTCCGTGATGCACTTGCCGGACAGCTTGCGATCCTGAAAGAGAATATGGAGCAGGCCGGCGTAAAAGTGGAAGCAGTGGAAGTAACGGTCGGCAGCCATGCGTTTGAACAGAATCTGGAACAGGGCAATGACGGACAGAGCGAAGCGGAGGCACAGGAGCAGGATCGCCTGCGGCGTGCCACCCACCGCATCGACCTGGGCGATTATGCCGAGGGCGAAGAGATCGTAGTGGATGAAGCCGATGCTGTGACCGTACAGATGATGCAGGCCGATGGAAACCGTATGGATTACAGAGCATAAGTTTAGATAGCGACGGAATGGGGGTTTCTCTGCGAGACCCTTTGCGAGCGTCGGCGCTTAATGAGCAAAGCGAATTTAGCGTCCGCTACGTGAGCAACGGAGCGGGAGCGTGTCGAGCAGAGATCCTCCATGACGGAGCGGATAGCCTGCAAGCACAGCAGGATGAAACCTGTGGCCAGCGTTAATCATTCTTATCAGGAAGGAGAATCATATGAGTCTGATAGCACCTTTGGTAGACGGAAAATTTGATACCGAGACCACTTCCAGTGCGTCTCTTAAGAATGCGAAAGAAGAAAAAGGCAAAAACAGTGTAGACAGCGAAGCGTTCCTGCAGCTTCTGGTCGCGGAAATGCAGAACCAGGATCCGCTGGAACCCACCTCCAATACCGAGTGGGTGAGCCAGTATGCTACCTTTACGCAGGTGAGCGAGATCCAGGATATCGGAAAAGCCATGAGCGGCGTGCAGGCCCAGAACCTTGTCGGCAAGAACGTCATCATGAAGGTGACGGATTCCACGGGAAATACGGATCTGGTGAGCGGCATGGTGGAACGTGTGGGTTATCAGGAAGGGAAGGCCTATGTTTATATAGAAGGAAATCCTTATTCCATCGATGACCTGGATACCGTGATCAGCGAGGAGTACATGGCGGCACAGGATAAAGTGGACACCATCCGCGAGCTGATCAAAGAACTGCCGAGCATACAGAACCTGACCATCAGCGATCAGGATACCGTGGTTGCCCTCGGTGAGATCCTTCATAATATGACGGATTATGAGCGCAGCTTTGTAGAGCAGGAAGTGATCGACGAGATCGATAAGTACGGCGAACGCATGCTGGCCATTGTTTCCGATTTTAACGCGCAGCAGAGCGCCCAGACCCTGAAGGAAGCCCTTGCAACGCTTCCCGAGCTCGACAAGATCAGCGTGGATGAGCACGGTGAAAAGATTGAAAGCCTGTACAAGGCTCTTCAGAATGTAAACGATATGGTGAAGGATTATCTCGGAAAAGACGGGATCGGACAGATCGAGGCCTATTATGCAAGGCTTCAGGAGCTGAAGGAAGCAGAGTGATCGAAGCTTTCATACAACGGAAAACAGACTGCGGCTGCAGGTCCTGCATGATGCGCATTAAAGGAGACAGAGCAGCCGGAGGCCCGGACGATAAAATAGTACGGGAGCAGCTCTTAAGTAAAATGACCGGACAGTCGATATATGTAATGTAAGGAAAAGAACCGGAAAGGTTCCGGAACGGCAGCACGAGAGGATGTTTTCTCAGGGACGAGAAGCGCGGATAAAGGACGATCGGCCTCCTTTCGAAACGAGTAGAGGGGAGGCTGTTATTATGCCTCCAAAAAGATAAAGAGGAGGAAATTGCCTTATGATGAGATCTCTTTACTCCGGCGTAGCGGGGTTGAAGACACACCAGATCAAGATGGACGTTATCGGTAACAATATCGCCAACGTCAACACCGTGGCTTACAAGTCCCAGTCCATCACTTTTGCGGAACTGATGTACCAGACGACGCAGAATGCTTCCGGACCTAACGCCGAGACAGGCCGGGCCGGTGTCAATGCCAAGCAGATCGGTCTTGGTGTACAGAGTGCGGCGATCTCCACCGCGATCTCCCAGCAGGGTTCCTCCCAGAATACGGGTAATGCTTTTGATCTCCGTATCTCCGGCGATGCTTTCTTCGTTGTGAATGGCGGTTCCGGCAACAAGTTCACCCGTGACGGTTCCTTCTATGTAGATGCGGCCGGAAATCTGGCCATGAGCAGCAACGGTTATAATGTCATGGGCTGGCAGGTGGATAAGAACGGCGATATCGTACAGGATAACGTGAGCGCGCTGAAGATCCTTGCTCCGGCAAATATGACTTCACCCCCTCAGGTTACCAGCCGTGCGAATATGAGCGGCATCGTAGATAAGATGGACCCCCAGATCCTCGGCGACGGCAAGGTGATCAACCTGCAGATCTATGACAACCTCGGTTATTCCTATACCGCACGCTTCAGCATGCAGGGAACGGATGATGAAGGCGTATATGCGCTCACTCTGGAAGATCTGCGTGATGCAAATAACGATTCCGTGCTGGACAAGTTTGATGCAAATATCTTTACGGGGACCGAATTCGATCCTACCGCGGGCGGTACGCAGATCCTGCGGTCCAAGACCTATTCTCTTTCCGATAAATACAGCATCGCCACAGCGCCCGCGATCAAGGAAAATACCAGCGGTGATGTACTGACTCCGCCCTTTACCGGAAACGATCTTGTGCCGGCGGCCGGCGAAACGGTCAGCAAGGCAGACAAGTATGCAAGGGCCTGGGGCGTTAAGGATTATGCTACACTGCAGAACATGACCTTCTCAAAGTACAGCACCCAGACGGTCGCGGCAACGGACAATCCCGGAGAGCTGGGACTGTATGAGCAGGATGCGAACGGCAAGTATGTTCTTACCACGGATACTGCACCGGCGGCGTCAAAGACTTATTATAAGAGAGAAGAAGTTAAGTTTGAAGATATGCTTACGGATGCGGCGCTTCTGGCTGAGGTGATGAATACTACCGACGGAACACTTACCAGCTCCGGTAATATCGCAAAGAACGGCCAGACACTGACCGTGACCTATGACCAGATCAGCGGCGCGCTGAAGGCGATCGGCGGCGGAAAATTTGAGAATTTCTATATGCTGATCGAGCCGAAGGAGGTCGGTGCAGACAATCCCTTCTCCATGGAATCGGCCCAGGGCGATGACAAGGGAGCTCCCGGTATCGCCGTGTATATGACGGATACCACTAATGTCAATAATGAGAAGAAATCCACGATCAATGCGGTCAGCGGCGATCACGATGCTTTCGGTACCGGCTGGGCACTGGGAACCATGACCGGTGTATCCATCCAGAATGACGGCAAGATCTACGGCGCTTATGATAACGGCCAGACCAAGCTGCTGGGCCAGATCGCATTCGCAAAGTTTGCCAATGCGGCAGGCCTTGAAAAAGAGGGCGACAACCTTTATTCCGCAACTCTGAACTCCGGCGAATTCGACGGTATCGGCATTGATGTGGCGGCGGACGGCGGCAAGGTTTCCACCGGTATCCTGGAAATGTCAAACGTTGACCTCTCCAGCGAGTTCACCGAGCTGATCACCACGCAGCGTGGTTTCCAGGCCAACAGCCGTATCATCACCGTATCCGATACGCTGCTGGAAGAGCTCGTGAACCTGAAGAGATAAGCCTTCACCATGACAGGCAGTGCGCTGTGATCTATAATGATGAACAAAGGATATCAATAAGTCCATATGAAACGAGAAGCCCTGGAGCTTGCTGTTCCAGGGCTTCTCTTGCTCTTCCGAGCGAGCTGATCTCAGGCTGCTGCCGGTTATTCACCTCTGTCCGGTCATTTACAGATATAGTTGCTGATTATACCTGCCATGGCAGAAATAAGAAAAGATATCAAAAAGTCCATATACTCACATTCTTTCATGGGAGGCTCCCGGCATGGGGATTGCAACATATATAATAGAATAAAATAATATACTACATCGAATAGAACATGGGTAAATCGAGACACAGAGGAGGCGATCCTATGATCGAACTGACCAAACTGGGCGGAACCACGGTACTTATCAACTGCGATCTGATCGAGTATGTGGAAGAAACGCCGGATACGGTGGTCACACTCACCACCGGAAGAAAGCTAATTGTAAAAGAGAGTAGACAAGAAATCAAAAATCTTGTAAAATGCTATAAGCAGGAAATATACCATGGATGACGACCGGAGCCCCGGGGCTTTGGTGTTATCTGTGTGTTTTGTGTTTTTAAACAAATCAGGATATTTCTGTCAGAATAAAAAACTGAGGGGATAGGGACTCATGGATATAGCATCATTGATCGGCCTTGCAATGTGCGGCGTCCTGGTTGTGTTCGGTATCGTTTTCGATGCCAAGACCGGCGTCAATTTCGCGTCACTGCTGAACTTCCTGGACGTACCGAGCGCCATCATCACTTTCGGCGGCGCTTTCATGTGCGTTATGGCCGGTAATACCATGCCTGATTTCATCGCAGGTTTAAAAAGCTTCGGTGTCATCTTTCATCCGCCGCAGGTGGATCCCGTGGGTACCATACAGAAGATCATCGACCTTTCCAACGTAGCACGTAAGGAAGGGCTTTTGGCGTTGGAAGAAGGTTCGGCGGATATCGACGATGCTTTCCTGAAAAAAGGCATCATGCTGGTCGTGGACGGTACCGATCCCGAACTGGTGCGCGCCATCATGGAGACGGAGCTGGACGCCATGGCAGACCGCCATAAAGCCAAAAAAGGTTTCTGGGAAAGTGTAGCGGCCATGGGTCCTGCCTGGGGTATGATCGGTACCCTGATCGGTCTGGTAAACATGCTGAAGGCTCTGGATGACCCCAACGCCATCGGCCCCGCAATGGCTGTCGCATTGCTGACGACCATGTACGGTTCCATGCTGGCGAACTGGATCTGTGCTCCGGTCACTTCCAAGATGGGCGTTTACGATGGCATGGAAGCCGGGCAGAAGCAGATCATGATCGAGGGGCTGCTTTCGATCCAGGCCGGTGAGAATCCGCGCGTGATCGAAGAAAAGCTGAAGAGCTTCCTGGCACCGGGAGACCGGCCGGCCGGCGAAGATCAGGGTGAATGATAATGAAGCGGGGAACATTCGCATGATATTGTTCCCGGCTCAAAGATAACAACTAGCGATCGCAAGAGGTAAGTAAACAAGTGGGCAAGAAGAAACAGGAAGATCCCCCTGCCGGTTCACCGGCGTGGATGGCGACTTTCTCGGATCTTATGAATCTGTTGCTGTGTTTCTTCGTGCTGCTCTTTTCCATGAGCAGCATTGATGAGAAACGCTGGGAAGAAGTGGCGGCAAGCTTTACCGCTACCTTTTCCATTTTCTCCGGCGGAGCACAGGCTATCGGTGACGGCATTCTGATCAGTAACGGCGTGAGCCAGCTGAATCAGCTGGATGACTATATCAATTCCACCGGCAAAGCGGCGGAGGATATGGATGCCGCCATTGAGAATATCATGGAAGAAGCTGAAAAGCAGATGATGGCAGCCTCTGAGGAGCTGGAAGAAAAGGTGGAAGAGGCTGTGAGCGAAGCAGGGCTGGACGATCTGGTGGAACTTTCCTATACCAGCCAGTATGTGGAACTGACGCTGAACGGATCGCTGCTTTTTGAATCGGGCAGTTCGGTACTGAGCCAGCAGGCTTCAGTCGTGCTCGATCAGGTGGGGCTGATCCTGGAGCGTTATGCGGAAAGCACGATCGAGATCGAAGGCCATACGGATAACGTGCCGATCCAGACCGCGCGCTTCCCGAGCAATAACGAACTTTCGGATGCACGTGCACTTTCCGTATTTTATTATCTTATGGAACATACGAGTCTTGATCCTGCCAAGGTGAAGCACAGCGGCCGTGGGGAGTACAATCCCATCGCGGACAACAACACGCAGGAAGGACGGGCACTGAACCGCCGTGTAGAGATCAAGATCTATAATTCGCTCAGCGAATAAAGAGGAGGCTATAATGAAAAAGAATCTCTTATCCATCGTTATCCTGTCGCTTCTGATCGTCAATATCGTATTGACGGCGATCATGCTCTTTTCGGTGATCGGAACGAATAAAAGGACAGCCGAGATCGTGACGGATATCGCGGGGATACTGAGTCTGGAGCTCGGCACCGAGCCCGGCGGACAGACCGGCATGCCTTCTCCCGAGGATTCGGAATTCTACACCATACCGGAAATGACCATTACCACGAAGCGTGCGGAAGGTCAGGAAAAAGATACCTACTGCATGATCGCCATTACGCTCTCGATCAATAAGACCCACGAAAAATATGCAACCTTCGGGGGTGAGGCGATGGGGAATTATGTGGACCTGATCAAGGGTGAGATCTTTGCCGTGATCGGACAGTATACGGCAGACGAGATCCGTCTCATGCAGGATGATATCCGCGAAGAGATCCTGAAGCGTGTCCAGAGCCGCCTCGGATCGGATGTGGTCTACGATATAACCATTTCCAGTATTATGTTCGGATGATGCCAGGGGCCAAAACTCATGCCCCGGTCATGCTTGCATGAAACGGGGCATGAGCTTGGGCCCCGATCCGAACATGAGCAAGAAGCGATCTGCGAAGCAGATCAGCGGATTGCGAATGTTCGTAGAATCGCGGGAGCGTCGAAGACGCGGAGCGATTCGTGGGCATCATCAATGTAGATTATTCATGGTCATGCTTGCATGAAACGGGGCATGAGCTTGGGCCCCGATCCGAACATGAGCAAGAAGCGATCCGCGAAGCGGATCAGCGGATTGCGAATGTTCGTAGGCTTGCGGGAGTGCGAAGCACGTAGCAAGCCGTAGGCATCATCAAAGTAGAATATTCAAGGCTATCGAGATTATTCTCGCAGTCCGGCGATCCCTGCGAGACCCTTTGCGAGCGTCGGCGCTTAGCGAGCACGAAGTGCGAGTTTAGCGTCCGCTACGTGAGCAACGGCGCGGGAGCATGTCGAGCAGGGACACCGGCTGTGAGAGAATACAGATAAGGAGCGGATAAGTGGGAGATATATTATCCCAGGAGGAAATAGACAACCTATTAAATGCGCTGAATTCCGGTGACGTAGACGTCGAGGATATGAAAAACGCCGACGACCGCCAGGTCAAGAACTACGACTTCAAGCGGCCGGCGAAGTTTTCCAAGGAACATCTGCGTACCCTGGAACTGATCTTTGAACATTACGGACGTCTGCTTTCCACAAACCTTCCGGTATATCTGCGGAAGAACGTGCAGGTAAACGTGGTGAGTTCGGAGACCGTCACCTTTAACGAATTTACAAACGCGCTTTCCAATCCGGTGATCCTGGGGATCGTGAATTTCCAGCCCCTGAACGGAAATATCCTTCTGGATCTGACCTCGACTGTGGGTTTTGCCTTCATCGACCGTATGCTGGGAGGGCAGGGTGAACCCCTTGATAAGCTCAGGGAGTTTTCCGAGATCGAGATGGGTATACTGGAAAAACTGATCACGATCAGTGCCCAGCTTTTGCGGGAACCCTGGAAGAACGTGCTCGAAGTGGAGCCGGTACTGGACCGTATCGAGACCAATACACAGTTTGCGCAGATCATCGCGCCAAACGAGATGATCGCAATCGTTACGCTGAATATCAAGATGGGGGATATCGAAGGCTTTATGAACGTCTGTATCCCTTATATGACGATCGAACCCATCATCGACAACCTGAATACGAAGTTCTGGTTCACCAGCATGACCAACGGTGATTCGGAGGATCATAAACAGGATATCGAGAACCTGCTGCGTAAGGTGGATGTGCCCGTGAAGGCCGTCCTGGGCAAAAGCCAGATCGCTGTCAGTGACTTCCTCACCCTGCAGGTGGGGGATATCATCCGTCTGGAGCGGCGCGTCGACAACGAGCTGGATGTTTACGTCGGTATGTACAAGAAATTCTCAGCAGTACCCGGTACCGACCATGATCGCTATGCCGTGCGGGTGACCAGTGTTTTCCGTGAAGATGAGGAGTTCGGCGCGGGAGACGCGGAACAGCCCGCGGAAGCGGATTGAGACGGAAGAGCGTTTTTCTTCCGGTCGTAACAAAGAGATTAAACAGAGAGGAACGAAAGAGCAATGGATGGAATGCTTTCACAGGATGAGATCAATGCCCTCTTAAACGGAATGGATCTGAGCGAGAGCGGCGGTGATGCCCCGGCATCCGACGCGGGAGGCGGCGGAGGAAAGGGCGCTCCGGATCAGAGCCTGCTTTCGGATATCGAAAAAGACGCGATCGGCGAGATCGCCAATATCAGTATGGGCACTTCGGCGACCACGCTTTTCTCGCTGGTCAACCAGAAGGTCAATATCACGACGCCCAGGGTCACGCTTGCAAACTGGGAGACCGTACTGGCAGATTATCCTGCTCCCTGTGTCTTCGTTGAGATCCAGTATACCATCGGCCTGACGGGCTCCAACATCCTGATCCTGAACGAGCGGGATGTAAAGATCATCACCGACCTGATGATGGGCGGTGACGGTTCCAATATTGACGGCGATCTGGGCGAGATGCATCTGTCCGCCATTTCCGAGGCGATGAACCAGATGATGGGCTCCTCGGCGACATCCCTGTCTTCCATGATGGAGATGAAGATCGATATCAGTCCGCCCATCGCATCGCTGGTAAAGGTCAACGAGCTGACGGACGGCAGAAGACAGGATCCCTTTACGGAGGATACCTTTGTCCAGATCGAGTTCCGTATGCAGATCGGGGAGCTGATCGATTCCACGATCATGCAGCTCTATCCGATCCAGTTCGCTAAATCTTTATATGAAAAGTTTACCGGAGGCGTATCTGTGTCGCCCGAGCCCGAAGCAGCGCCTGCGCCTGCTCCCGCAGCAGCACCGGCCCCTGCACCCGCGGCTCCTGCACCTGCAGCGGCAGCACCGCCTCCTGCGGATCCCTATGCCGGATATCCGCCCCAGGCGCCGTATCCTTATCCGCCGGCACCGGCAGCCATGCCGCAGCCGCAGATGAATGTACAGCCGGCACAGTTCTCGGCGTTTACGCCCGAGATGGCAGCGATGATCGGCCAGGAAAACATCGGCCTGATCATGGATGTTCCGCTGGAAGTGACTGTGGAGCTTGGACGTACCTCCAAGACCATACACGAGATCCTGGATTTTGCGCCCGGTACCATCATCGAACTGGAAAAGATCGCCGGTGAGCCTATTGACGTGCTCGTGAACGGAAAGTTTGTCGCCAAAGGCGAAGTGGTGGTGATCGAAGAAAGCTTCGGCGTACGTATCACGGAGATCATTAAAGACTGATGAGACTATATCTGTACGCTGCGGGCAATATGCTCCTGACTACGCTGGCGGATTCGTTAAGCGGTAATAAAGCCGGCGGTACGGGCGGCAATGCCGTGAACAATTTTGCACGTTTTATCACGCTGCTCCTGATTTTTATCCTGGTGCTTGTGGTCTGCTATTATACCACACGCTTTGTTGCAAAGAACCAGAAGGGACTGCGCAGCGGCGGTAATCTGGAACTGGTCGAAAGCCTTTCGCTGGGGAGCGGCCGTTATCTGCAGCTGGTAAAGGCCGGCGGGCATTTCCTGGTGCTTTCGGTAGGAAAAGACAGCACGCAGCTTCTGTGTGAACTGCAGGCTGATGAAGTGCACAGCGTGGCGAGACAGGAAAGCGGCGGTTTTCTTGAGATCCTGAAGCGCGCGAAGGAAAAGAGCGAGGAAAAGAATGAACGGGACAAGACGTAAAAGATCCCTTCTGCGGCTCTTTGTGTACGCGCTGCTTCCCTTTGTCCTCCTGTATTTTGCACCGCTCCAGGCACGTGCAGCGGATGCGGACAATGACGGGGATACGGATGAGCGTACCTACGAAGATGATCCGGGAAGCGGAGAAGATCCGCAGGACATAGATAATCCAAATGTCGGTAATACGGTGACGATCGCATTAAACGACGGAAACGGTTCGATCAACGGAGCACTCCAGATCGTTCTGATCCTGACGGGCATGGCACTTTTGCCCTTTCTTTTGCTTACGCTCACCAGTTTTACCCGTATCATCATCGTTCTGCACTTCACCAGGCAGGCGCTGAATACGCAGACGGCACCGCCCAATATGGTCCTTCTGGGTATCGCACTGTTTCTGACGGTATATATCATGAGCCCGGTGTTTTCAACAATCTACACCGATGCGATAGAACCGCTCAACAACGGGGATATCACCACGGAGGAAGCGCTGGAGGCCGGGATCGCACCGCTGCGTGAATATATGTATCCGCAGACCGAAGTGAAGGACGTATCGGTCTTTATGGAGATCGCAGGTTACGAGGAATGGTCGGGAGCGCCGGATGACGTGCCTCTGCAGGTCCTGATCCCGGCTTATGTGATGAGCGAACTGCGGACGGCGTTCATCATCGGTTTCCTCATATACATACCGTTTCTGATCATTGATATGGTGGTGGCCTCGGTGCTGATGAGCATGGGTATGATGATGCTGCCGCCGACGACCATATCCATGCCGTTTAAGATACTGCTGTTCGTACTGGCGGACGGCTGGAACCTGATCATCGTAAATCTGGTGAAGACATTTTTTTAGCGTATGAGCGTAGACCTGATCACACAGATCATGGCAGATGCCATGTATACGGTATTGATCACGGCGCTGCCGCCACTGCTGATCTCCATGATCGTCGGGCTTGTGGTGAGCATCTTTCAGACCGTGACCTCGATCCAGGAGCAGACGCTGACCTTTGTGCCGAAGCTTCTGGCCATCTTTCTCGTGCTTATGATCGGGGGGAGCTGGATGCTGAACAACATGATCAGCTTTATGGAAAATCTGTGGGCGGATTTTTCGCTGTATATCCATTAGGGGTGCAGCAATGGCCATTAACGGGGATCTGTCATTTCCGATCGAGGAACTGGAATATTTCCTGCTGATACTGACGCGTGTGAGCATGTTCATCTTTGCCGCGCCCTTCTTCAGCCGCAGGGAGATTCCCCAGACAGTCAAGGCAGCTTTTGCGGTACTGATCAGCTTTATGTTTTATACGGCGATCACGCCGCATATGTATGTGGAATATTCAAGCATCCTGGAGTATTCCATCCTGGTTCTGAAGGAAGCCATCACGGGCCTGGTCATCGGTATGGTCGGGAATATCGCCCTGCAGATCGCGTCCTTTGCCGGACAGATCGTGGATACCAATATCGGTTTCTCCATGGCGGCGCAGATGGATCCTGCGACGCAGCAGAATGTGACCGTGACCGGGAATTTTTATAACTATGCCTTCATGCTGCTCTTTATGATCACGGGGCAGCACCGCTGGCTGATGAGTGCCCTTTCGGAAACCTTTACCCTGGTCCCTCTCGGAAAGATGGTATTTCATCTGGACGCCGCACACCAGTCGGTCTTAAAGCTTCTGGTCGATTATGTGACGCTGGGTTTCCGCATCGGCCTGCCGATCTTCTGCGTGGCGCTGCTGACCAACGGCATCCTGGGTATCATGGCTAAGGTTTCGCCGCAGATGAACATGTTCGCCATAGGCGTGCAGCTCAAAGCAGTTATGGGACTGGGGATACTCGTACTGACCGTACGTATGCTCCCGGATGCGGCGGATCTGTTATTTGTCGAGATGCGGGATATGATCAGGAGTTTTGTGCAGGTGATGGGAGGCACGGCATGACAGAGCCGGAACGCATCTTGCTGCTTGACCTGCAGTACTTTGCCTCGGACGGGCCCGGCGGAGAAAAGACCGAGGAACCTACCAGTAAAAAGCTGGAGGACGCCCGCAAGGAAGGGCAGGTCGCAAAATCAAGGGAATTTGCTTCGAGCTTTACGCTGCTCGGACTTTTTGTTCTCCTGCGCGTATGGATGGGGACGCTTGGGACGCAGATGGCGGAACTCTTCGGAGGCTTTTACGGCCGTATCAGTTATTTTACCGCGCTCCCCGCATACCGGGACAATTCGAACGAATACAGTACTTTGATAAATATCGGACTTTTGCGTACGCTGATCATCATGCTGCCTTTTCTGCTGGCGGGGCTGGTGATCTGTTTTGTCGCGGATCTGGTGCAGGTGAAATGGAAGCCGACCAGAAAGCCCTTAAAACCGAAGTTTTCCAAGATCAGCCCCATCAGCGGTATGAAAAGGCTGTTTTCTGTGAGCAAGCTGGTAGAACTGATCAAGAGCCTTTTAAAGATCGGCGTGATGATCCTCGTGGTCGTAAACGCGCTGGAGGATCAGTGGCCGCTGCTCTTCATGCTCTATGACATGCCGCTCATGCAGGCGGTCGCCATCTGCGGAGAACTCCTGATCGACATCGGCATGCGTATCTCCCTGATCTTCCTGGGGATCGCCGTTTTTGATTATATCTATCAGAAGCGGAAGTTCCACAAGGACATGAAGATGACCAAGCAGGAAGTGAAGGAAGAGTACAAATCCCAGGAAGGCGATCCGGCCATCAAAGGCAAGATCCGGCAGAAGATGCAGGAAGCTTCCAGGCGCCGCATGATGCAGGCGCTGCCCCAGGCGGACGTGGTCATCACCAACCCCACGCATTATGCCGTAGCCCTGCGTTACGATAAAGAGATCGCCGAAGCACCCTTCCTTGTGGCAAAGGGAGCTGACCTTATGGCTCAGAAGATCAGGGATGCGGCGAAAGAGTATAAGATCGAGATCGTTGAGAACAAACCGCTTGCCCGTTCCATCTACGCCAATGTGGAGCTGGGCGAAGAGATCCCCGAGGAACTCTACGTAGCGGTGGCTGAAGTGCTGGCGATCGTGTACCGCAGGACCGGAAGAGCGTAGTATCAGAATTGCGGCGGAAGGGCAGTTTCCGACGCCGGGAGATCAATATTACAGGGAAAGGAGGAAAAGCCATGCTTAAAAAGATACTGAAAGGCGACTATGTTGTTGCTTTTTATGTGCTGGCCGCGTTCGTCATGATGATCGTGCCTATACCGAGCTTTCTGCTCGATATCCTGCTGGCCGTCAACATGAGCGTTGCGTTTTCCGTCCTTTTCTCGGCCATGTTTTCAAGAGAGCCGCTGGATATGAGTTTTTATCCGACCATGCTGCTCTTTACGACCCTGTTCCGTATCTCCCTGAACGTTTCCTCCACCCGTCTGATCCTGATCAGCGGTGATCCCGGAAACGTGGTAACGACCTTCGGAAATTTCGTGGGCGGCGGCGACCTGGTCCTGGGCGTGATCGTATTTGCGATCCTGCTGATCGTGCAGTTCATGGTCATCAACAAGGGTTCCGAACGTGTGGCGGAGGTGACCGCGAGATTTACGCTGGATGCCATGCCCGGTAAACAGATGGCCATCGATGCCGACTTAAATACCGGTGCCATTGACGATGCCGAGGCAAAACGCAGGCGTGATAAGATCCAGGAAGAAGCAAGCTTCTTCGGTTCCATGGACGGTGCAGTGAAATACGTTAAGGGAGATGCTGCTGCCGGTCTGCTCATCAGCATGGTCAATCTGGTAGGCGGCATCCTGATGGGAATGTTCCGGCGGGGACTGGATTTCAACGGTGCCCTGAACGAATACGCCATCCTGACCATCGGTGACGGCCTGGTCAGCGCCATTCCCTCGCTGCTGATCTCCCTGGCTACCGGCGTACTGGTGACCAAGGGCTCCAAAGAGGCGGATTTCGGAAATGTCCTGATCAAGCAGATCTTCGGCCTGCCGCGGGCTCTTTATGTGGTGGGTGCGACCCTGGCTTTCCTGGGCGTCTTCACACCGCTGGACTGGTTCATCTTTATACCCCTGGGCCTGATCTTTATACTTACCGCGCGCAAGATGGAGACCTCCATGAAGGAAGCCGGAGCGGAAGAAGCCGTGGAGGCGGAGGAAGCGGCGGAAGCCGAAGAGATACGAAAGCCTGAAAACGTCACCTCGCTTCTGCAGGTGGATCCCATTGAACTGGAATTCGGTTACGGCATCATCCCGCTGGCCGATGCAAGTCAGGGCGGCGACCTGCTGGACCGCGTGGTCATGATCCGAAGGCATATCGCACTGGAACTCGGTACCGTAGTGCCGATCATCCGTCTGCGTGATAACATACAGCTGAACCCGAACCAGTACATCATCAAGATCAAGGGGATACAGACCAGTGAAGGCGAGATCCTCTTTGACCATTACCTGGCCATGAACCCCGGCTTTGTTGAGGAAGAGATCACCGGTATCCCCACACTGGAGCCGGCCTTTAAGCTGGATGCGATCTGGATCACGGAAGGGCAGCGTGAACGCGCGGAAAGTGCGGGTTATACCGTCGTGGATCCGCCGTCCATCATCGCGACCCATCTGACCGAGGTGATCAGACAGCATATCGCCGAGCTGCTCACGCGTCAGGATGTGCAGGGGCTTGTGGACAATCTGAAGGAGAGCAATCCTTCCATCGTGGAGGAACTGGTGCCGAAGCTCCTGGGCCTGGGCGAGATCCAGAAGGTATTGCAGAACCTTCTTTCGGAAGGGATCTCCATCCGCGACCTTCTGACGATCTTCGAGAGCCTGGCAGACCATGCCACGGCGACGAGGGATACGGACCTTCTGACCGAATATGTGCGCGCTTCCTTAAAGCGTGCGATCTCGAACAAGTATTTTGCGGGAGAGAATACCGTGAGCGTACTGACCCTGGATCCGAAGCTGGAGCAGGATATCATGCAGAGCGTAAAGCAGTCGGAGCAGGGAGCTTATATCACGCTGGATCCCGAAAGGATCCGCAAGATGATCGACAATCTGAAAGTGGAACTGGACAAGCTGCATGAGATGGGGGCCAGCCCCATCGTACTGACCAGTCCCATCGTGCGTATGTATTTCCGCCGCCTGGTAGAGGATTATTATAAAGACCTGGTGGTGGTGAGCTATAATGAAGTGGAATCCGATGTCGAGCTGCAAAGCGTCGGCATGGTGACCGCGTGAAAGGGTGATCCGGCAGGATGATCATTAAAAAATTTATCTCAAAAACCGAAGAGGATGCGCTTGCCCTTGCCCAGAAGGATCTGGGTACGGACGTGACCATCATCCATTCCCGTTACGTAAAGCCGCGGGGGCTTTTCTCGTTCCTGAGAAAGATGCAGGTGGAGATCACGGTAGCCAAGGAAGAGGAAATGGACCGGCCCGAAGCGCAGGCCAGGGATACGCTCCAGAAAGTGAACCAGGCCAGACAGAAGGGCGAGGAAGCAGAGAGCGAAAAGGATAAAAAAGAAGCCGGGCCCGAAAAGGAAGAGGGCAAAAAAGCGGAAAGCGGCGAAAAGAGTGCCGGAGCCATCGCCGAAGAAGTGCTGGAGGAAAAACTGGAGAACATCCAGAACCTTCTGGAGCAGAAGCTGAAGGGCCGTGCCGAAACGGAAAAGGCAAAGAAAGAGCAGAAGGAAGAAGAACAGAAACAGGAAGACCGCGAAAAGAAGGAACTGACCGATTTCTGCCGTCTTCTTTATCATACGCTGGTTGAAAATGAAGTGAGCGAGCGCAACGCCAACGATCTGGTCGATGAGATCGAGCAGAATTATGCGGGCGGCGTGCAGCTGGAGCATGTGCTTTCGCATATCTATCAGAAGATCATATTGAAGTTCGGCAGACCCACGAGGATCAATCCTGCGGAAAAAGGGGCGAAGCTGGTATTCTTCATCGGGCCCACCGGCGTGGGCAAGACCACGACGCTGGCCAAGATCGCCTCACGTTTCCGCCTGAGCGAGAACCGCCGCATCGTTCTTTTTACCACCGATACCTACCGCATCTCGGCCACGGACCAGCTGAAGACTTATGCCGGCATCCTCGGAGCACCTTTTCATGTGATCTATTCCGCGGATGAGCTGAAGGAGAATTACGAAAACTATAAGGATTTCGATTATGTACTGATCGATACCGCCGGCCATTCCCACAAAAATGAGGAACAGAAAAAGGAGATGGCGGAATTCCTGAAAGCGCTGGACGGCGTTGCGGAGTGCGAGATCTACCTGGTGGTCTCCGCCACCACGAAATACAAGGATCTGGTGGCGATTGCGGATGCATATAAGGAAATATGCGACTACCGCCTGATCTTTACGAAACTGGACGAGACCCGGGAATGCGGCAATCTGCTGAACCTGCATCTTTATACGCAGGCTCCCATGAGTTACGTGACCAACGGACAGAACGTACCGGATGATATCGAACTCTTTAATCCGCAGACCATGGCGAAACAGCTTCTGACGGACAGCGAATCCTCGTAGCAGCGGAAAACACGGAGCGGTCCCGGGTAGCGGTCGGAAGCGGAAATGACCGGATCTCAGGGAAGGATGAAAGCAAAATGCATGCGGAACATGCATAAATATCATATCAGGGAAATATCAGAATGGATCAGGCACAACAGTTAAGAAATATCATAAAAGCAAACCCCCAGGCCGGCGCTCCCAGGCCTCTTGCCCGCGTGATCACGGTCACCAGCGGAAAGGGCGGCGTGGGCAAGTCCAATACGGCGATCAATCTGGCGATCTATTTCAAGAAACTCGGTCAGCGTGTGATCATACTGGACGCCGATTTCGGCCTGGCAAATATCGAGATCATGTTCGGCACCCTGCCCAAAGCAAATCTGAGCGACCTGATCTATCAGGGTAAGAACATCACCGAGATCATCACCTGGGGGCCGGGCGATGTGGGCTTTATCTCCGGCGGATCGGGGATCGCGGGACTTTCCAATCTCGGCAGGGAATATCTGACCTATATCATACAGAACCTGGCGCAGCTGGATGCGATCGCGGATGTGATCATCATCGATACCGGGGCGGGCATCTCGGATGCCGTACTGGAATTCCTGGTAGCAAGCGGCGAGATCCTGCTGATCACCACGCCCGAGCCCACCTCGATCACGGATTCCTATTCGCTCTTAAAAGCGCTGAACCGCCATCCCCGTTTTTCACGGGAGAATTCGCAGATCAAGGTGATCGCGAACCGCGTGGAAAACGAAGCGGACGGAGAAGTGCTCTTTAAAAAACTGAATGTTGTTGTGGGACGTTTTCTGGGGCTGCCGCTGGAATACCTCGGCGCCGTGCCCCAGGATAAACATCTGAATCAGGCAGTCATGCAGCAGAAACCCGTTTCGCTGGCCAATCCGGATGCCAAATCCGCGCTGGCTTTTCAATCCATAGCGGCGAGACTGATGCATCTGGAAACCGAAGGCAGGGTTAAGAAGCGCGGAATGGCGGCGTTCTTTTCCCATATAGTTGCGAACAAGAAAGGACAATGATGGATCTTTATGAGATTGTAAGACCCGGAGACCGGGTAGACATCGAGAGGAGCTCGGATAAAGACAATCCCGGAGGGGAGAAGCATTATTACATCACCAAGGTCTATGATATGGATGAGGACGAAGATGAGATCGAGATCCTCATGCCCATGGAGAAAACACGGATGATCGTGCTCTCCGTCGGGGAAGAATATGAACTGTACTTTTACGCCGGAAAGGGGATCTACACCTGTACGGCCGAGGTGACGAGCCGGCGGAACGACAGCGGTATTGCCATAGCGGTACTTGAGCCGCTTACCGAGCTGAGCCGGCACCAGCGCAGGGAATACTTCCGTTACGACTGTGTCATCGGCATGACGGCCCGGGCACTTGGGCCGGATGAGACCAGGCTTTATGAGACCCATAAAGAACTGGATCCGCTGCGTGAGCCGCAGGACAAAGGTGTGATCGTAGATCTGTCCGGAGGAGGCATACGTTTCGTATCGGCAGAGAGTTATGCGGTAGGCGGCCTGCTCCATTGCCGCTTCATCCTTCCGATCAAAGGGCAGATGAACACTTATAACGAAGTACTGCGCATACTTGCCGAAGATACGGTGGCGAACAACCCTTCCAACCGCGAATACCGCGGCCAGTTCCTCGGCATGGTCAACGGGGACCGGGAAGATATTATACGCTATATCTTTGACGAAGAAAGGAAGATGAGAGCAAAGATCAGCGGGCATTAAGAGCAGTTGTAACAGTAAAATCTCCTTGTACAAAAAGGAGATTTTATGCTATAATCCAGACAGGTATTTATGCAATTTTACGGTGTTTTGGCAGGGCAAACCGGAACTTACCGAAGGAGAAATATGTTATGGAGCGCAAGAAAATCCTTTTAGTCGATGACTCTGCACTTACGAGAAGAGTTGTCTGTGATATAATAGACAGTGATGAGCGATATCAGGTTGACGGCATGGCCAATAACGGCCTGGAAGCGCTGAAGATCCTTGAAGAAAAGAGCTTTGACGGGATCATTACCGACATCAACATGCCCAGGATGAACGGTCTTGAATTCCTCAAGGAGCTGAAGAAGCGGAAGCGCGACGAACGCGTCATGGTGCTTTCCACGGAGACCAGCGAGGGCGCCAGGGTGACCATGGATGCACTGGAGCTCGGTGCGGTGGATTTTATCCAGAAGCCGCAGAGTGCGATCTACTCCAGGGATCAGGATTTTATACGGCGTTTCTTTGAGATCCTTGAAGCTGTGGTCTTTTCCAACCGCAAGGCTTCCAGCGGGATCTTCCGCAATACCGTGGTGCTCCGTCCCGGCGGGATGGTCGCCAGGATAGACAATGCGGCGGTTCCCAGGGAAGGCAAGGGAAACAAGCTGGTTGCCATCGCATCTTCCACCGGCGGCCCGAAAGCATTGCAGAGCGTGATCCCGAGGCTTCCGAAAAACCTGGATGCCGCGGTGATGATCGTGCAGCATATGCCGGTAGGCTTTACAAAATCGCTTGCAGAGCGTCTCAACAGCATGAGTGAGCTTACGGTCAGCGAAGCGGAGGACGGTGAGTTCCTCGAAAAAGGGCATGTTTACATCGCCAAGGGCGGTGCCCACATGAAATACGAAGAAAGCGGCGGCCGCGGAAGGATCATCTATTCTAACGAGCCCAGCCGCGAGGGCGTCAAGCCCTGCGCAAACTACATGTATGAATCTCTGATCGGTTCCGTTTTCCACAGCATCGTCTGTGTGGTATTGACGGGAATGGGGCATGACGGTACGGAGGGCATACAGAACCTTGCCAGAAAGAAGAAACTTCACATCATAGCACAGGATGAAAAGAGCTGCGTAGTAAACGGCATGCCGGGCAGTATCGTTGCCACAGGCATGGTAAATGAAGTTGTCGATCTTGACAATGTAGCACAATCGATCCTGGCAAATGTCGGGGTCAGATAATAAAGAAGGAGAGCAGACATGGACGTAAGCCAGTATTTAGACATCTTCCTTGACGAGAGCAAGGAACATCTCCAGAACCTGAACACGAGCGTGCTGAATCTCGAACAGGATCCGGAAAATGCGGATACCATCGGCGAGATCTTCCGCGCTGCCCATACCTTAAAGGGTATGGCCGGTACCATGGGGTTCAAGCGTATGCAGAACCTTACGCACGATATGGAAAATGTCTTTTCCGAGGTGCGCGACGGTAACCTGAAGGTAAATGCGGGTATGATCGACGTTCTGTTCCGCTGCCTGGACGCCATCGAAGGCTATGTGACCATCATCGGCGAGACCTCGGATGAAGGGGACAATGACAACGAGCCCATCATCAAGGAGCTGAATGATATCCTAGCCGGAAAAGGCGGGGCAGAGGCGGCACCGGCGGCCGGAGAAAAACCCGCGGAAGAAGCGGCTGCGGAGCAGCCTGCCGAAGCGGAAGCGGCTTCAGGCTGGAATATGGCCGATCTGAGCGAAGATGAACAGAAAGCACTGGAAGATGCGATGCTGGCCAACAAAAAGCTTTACAGTGTGACCGTGACCGTGCAGGAAAACTGTCTGCTGAAGGCGGCAAGAGCGTTCCTTGTCTTTAAGGCGATCGAAGAATTCGGTGAGATCATCGCTGCCAATCCTTCGACCCAGGATATCGAAGACGAAAAGTTTGAACTGGAATTTTCGCTGATCATCGCTGCGGACGGAGAGCTGGATCCCATCCTTAAGGAGATCAAGGCGGTATCCGAGATCGCGGATGCGAAGGGCAGTGTATTTGACGGTGAAGCAGCACCGGCAGCTGCCGCTGCGGAACCCGAGAAGAAGGAAGAGAAGGAAGAAAAGCCGGAGGAGACGCATCCGGCGCCTGCGGAGACCACAGCTCCGGCTCCCGTAAAGAAGGAGGCACCGAAGAAGGATGGCGCCCAGCCCCCTGCAAAGGCCGAGAAGAAGGGCGGCAAACCCGCCGTAAACCGTACGGTACGTGTGGATATCGAAAAGCTGGATTCCCTGATGAACCTTGTCAGCGAGCTGATCATCGCCAAGAATTCCCTGGTGAGCGGCGCTACCAGCGACAGCGAATCCTCCTCCAATCTGCATGACCAGATCGATTATCTGGAAAGCGTGACCACCAATCTTCATGAATCCGTCATGAAGGTACGAATGGTTCCCATCGAGAGCGTTGTGAGCAAATTCCCGCGCATGATACGCGATATCTCCAAGCAGCTTAACAAGCCGATGGAACTGTATATGAGCGGTGAAGAGACCGAACTGGACCGTACCGTGGTGGATGAGATCGGCGACCCGCTGATGCACATGCTGCGTAATTCCGCCGACCACGGACTGGAAATGCCGGAAGAGCGTATCGCAAAGGGCAAGCCCGAAGCCGGTTCCATCTTCCTGGATGCATACCAGGACGGCAACAACGTTGTCATCGAAGTGAGAGACGACGGTAACGGTATCGATACCGACCGTGTACGCCAGAAGGCCATCGAGCGCGGCATCATGACCGAGGAACAGGCTTATGCGGCGGATGATTCCGATATCATCAATCTGCTCTTTATGCCCAGCTTCTCCACGGCGAAACAGGTTTCCGACCTTTCGGGACGCGGCGTAGGTCTGGATGTGGTAAAGAGCAAGATCGAAGCCTTAAGCGGCGAGGTGGATGTAAAGACCAAGCTTGGCGAGGGAACCACCTTCACGATTCGCCTTCCTCTTACCCTGGCCATCATCCAGGCACTGATGGTGGTCGTCGGCGGAGAGAAATATGCCATTGCACTGTCCGGCATTCAGACCATCGAGGATGTGGATCCGAAGGATGTCAAGACAGTGGAGAGCAAGGAAGTGATCAATCTGCGCGGCACAGTCATTCCGCTGCTGCGCCTGGACAACATACTGGAATGCGAATCGACCCGCAAGCCGGACGAGCACATGATCGTCGTGATCGCAAAGAAGGGCGACAAGCAGGCCGGCCTCGTGGTCGATCAGCTGATCGGACAGCAGGAGATCGTTATCAAGTCCATGGGCAAGTACATCAACAAGTGCAAGTTCATCAGCGGCGCCACGATCCTCGGCGACGGCGAGGTTGCACTGATCATTGATTCGAACGCGCTCATTTAAGCAGAAACGAGGAGAGAACAGCAATGGCAAACGAACTTAGTACGAATGTTAACGAGATCACCCAGTATATCGTGATCCGGATCGGTCAGGAGCAGTACGGTATCGATATCAAGTATATCGATAATATCGTCCGTATGCAGCAGATCACCCGTGTGCCGCAGGTTCCCGCACATTTCCGCGGCGTTATCAATCTTCGCGGAGAGGTGATCCCCGTTCTGAGCCTTCGCGTCAAGATGGGACTGGCCCCGGATGAAGATACGAAAGATACGCGTATCATCATCATCAAGATGGACCAGCACGAGCCCATCGGAATAGTGGTGGATTCGGTCAAGGAAGTGGTAAACCTTTCCAGCAGCGAAGTGGAAAAGGCAAGCTTTGATAAAAACGATGAGCGCGATGCTTATGCTTCGGGCATCGGCAAACATGAGACCGGACTGATCACGCTTCTTGATCTTGAGATGGTATTTCAGGGGCTGTAACAGACAGGAGGTGCCATAATGGCTGAAGACGGCAGGCTGACAATCGAGGAGATGTCGGATCAGTACTTTGATGTGTTGAAAGAGATCGGAAATATCGGCGCCGGCAATGCGACGACGGCATTGTCTACGATGCTCGGGACCAGGGTGGACATGATGGTCCCCAAGGTACGGCTGATGGAATTCAAGGAAGTCGGCACCACCCTGGGCGGTGAAGACCAGCTGGTGGCCGGTATCTATCTTGTCGTTGACGGTGATATCCATGGGAGTATCATGTTCATGCAGAAGAAAGAATCTGCACGGGCCATGGTGCAGAAGCTGATGGGTATGCCTTCGGAAGGTGATGATTTCAGCGAGATGGAGCTTTCCGCGCTGAAGGAGATCGGAAACGTGATCACAGGAGCCTATCTGAACTCTCTTTCCACGCTGACCAATCTTACGATCTACCCCTCGGTGCCGGACATCTGCATTGACATGGCGGGCGCTATCCTTTCGGTCCCGGCGATCGAATTCGGTGCGATCTCCGACAAAATGCTTCTGATCCAGACGGATTTTGCGGATGATGATGATCTGTCCGGATACTTTATCCTGGTTCCCGATGAAGAATCGGATGCTAAGATACTGCATGCTTTGGGCTTTTAATTCGGGGTATAAAAGATGTCTGATACGATCAAAGTAGGAATCGCAGATCTTAATGTTTGCAGGCCGCCCGATATGATCACGACCATCGGTCTGGGAAGCTGTGTGGGGATAGCGATCCGTGATAAACAGAGCAAGGTCGGAGGCCTTGTTCATGTGATGCTTCCGAGCAGCAAAGAAGTACGGAGCACCGGTAATATCGCAAAATTTGCGGATACCGGCATTCCCGAGCTGGTAAGACGTCTCGAAAAAATGGGGGCTTCGCGCAGCCGTATGGTGGCAAAGATCGCGGGCGGTGCGACCATGTTCGCATTTCAGTCCAAATCGGAGCTGACCGGTGTCGGAGACCGCAATGTGGCGGCAACAAAGGCAGCCCTGAAGGCTTTGAACATACCGATACTTGCGGAAGATACCGGAGCAAATTACGGACGGACGGTCACTTTCAATCCCGAAACCGGAGATTACGAGGTGAAAGCCGTCGGCAAGCCGATCAAGGTGATCTGAGTTGGCAGAGAAAAATACGGTCGATCCGCAAAAAAGAAATAATCTTAAGACAAAGCTCCTGCCGTCGCTGTTCATGCTTCTGGGCGGATCCATTGCGCTGATCTATGGCCTGGTACAAGAGTATCCGATGACGGAGCTTTTGCTTGCGATACTGATTGCCATGTTTGTATTTGCGATCATAGGGACTGTGATCAAGAGTATCATCGACAAGTTCAACATGAAGATGAATTATGCGGACTATATCGAGGAGGCCGGAGATCTGGTCGAGAAAGGCAATAACGACGATTTTGGTTGAGTAATGAAGTGTTGTTCTGAAATTCTACGATAAAAGGATGTATTGAAGGATGGATGAAGCCGGAAAGAAAAGGCTCTGGGATGATTATTGCAGGCTTCAGAGCACGGAACTGCGCGAGAAGCTGATACTGGAATATGCCCCGCTGGTAAAACTTGTGGCAGGGCGGCTTTCCATGTATCTCGGATATAATGTCGAATATGAAGATCTGTGCAGTTACGGGATCTTCGGACTCATCGATGCCATTGACAAATTTGATCCCAGGAAGGGTATCAAATTTGAAACCTATGCATCACTGCGCATACGCGGTGCTATTCTGGACCAGATCCGTAAAAACGACTGGATCCCGCGGACGATACGGCAGAGGCAGCGGCAGCTGGAAGCCGCGATGCGGGATATCGAGACCGAACAGGGACGTCCGGCTACCGATGAGGAACTGGCTGCAGCCCTTGGTATCTCGGATGACGAGCTGCTCGACTGGCAGTCGCAGATGAAGCTGACCAATGTGGTCTCACTGAACGAGTTTATGGAATCCGGCAGCGAAGTAGCCGGAGACAGCAGCATGGGCGCGCATTTCCAGTCACCGGAAGAGGTGATGGGAAATACCGAATTGAAGGAAATGCTCATGGAGGCACTGGATCTTCTGACAGAAAAGGAGCGCAGTGTCATCCTGTTTTACTATTACGAAGAACTGACGCTGAAAGAGATCGCCGGGATCCTCGGCGTTTCGGAATCCAGGATATCGCAGCTGCATACCCGCGCACTGGAGAAGATGCGTACGCGTCTGGGCGATTATATCGGTATTCTGCATAAAATATAGGAGGACTGCTTATGAACCCCTATTTTCAGGTCATTATCCATGACAGCGGCACTTTTTTAAAACTGATCCCCGGAACGGGGGGCTCTCTGCCTTCCCTGCAGGAGACCATGAATTATCTGGATGTCAAAAAAGTTACATATGACGTGGGGGTTCTCGGTGCGTTTTTTAAGCAGGGTGATCCGGAGAAGCTGATCCCGCTGAACAAAACAAAGATGCTCCCCATCGCGGAAGGCAGCATCATACGCATCAGCGATGACCGGCTTACGGCTACAGCGCGTTTTTATCCGCCTTCCACCGGCGGGCGCGAGCTGCGTCTCGATGATATCTACAGCGAATGCCGCCTGGCCAAGGTGGTCTCGGGTGTGGATGAGGATGTCCTGAAAGGCTTCCTTGCAGACAAACAGTACTGTACGGATTATGTGATCGCAAAAGGAACTCCTGTCACCGAAGGCAGCGACGCATGGATCGAATATCATTTTAATACCGATAACCGTATCCGTCCGACCCTGAATGAAGACGGGACCGTTGACTTTTTCAACCTGAACCTTGTAAATCACTGCAGTGAAGGCATGGTGCTCGCCACCCTTCATCCGGAGGTGAAAGGGGTAGCCGGCCGTGACGTATGCGGAAATGAGATCCCGCCCCGGAATGTGAAACCGGCACATCTTTCCTTCGGATTAAACATCGAACTGTCGGAGGATAAGCTGACCATACGTTCCAAAGTGAACGGTCACGTGAATCTTGTGGGCGGCAAGGTCTTTGTTTCCGATGTGATGCAGGTTGTGAACGTGGACAATTCCACCGGCAATATCGAATATGATGGCAATGTCGTGGTAGAGGGCAATGTGAATTCCAACTTCAGTGTCAAATGCAAAGGTGATGTGGAAGTGCGCGGCGTTGTCGAAGGCGCCAGGATCGAGGCCAGCGGCAACATCATCCTGATGCGTGGCATCAACGGGATGAGCAAAGGCTATCTGAAGGCCGGCGGCAATATCATCGCCAAATTTATGGAAAACTGTACGGCCGATGCCGGCGGTTATGTGGAGACCAATTCGATCCTTCATTCGAAAGTCCATGCAGGGACCGATATCAATGTGATGAGCCGCAAAGGCTTCATTACCGGCGGTGAAGTGGTGGCTACGGGGCAGGTACGTGTGCGTACCCTCGGAAGCACCATGGGAGCCGACACCCGTGTAACAGTGGGAACGGATCCAACCCTTTTATCACGCATGGGTGAGCTGAACAAGGAGATGCAGGATCTCCAGAAGAATCTGAAAACTATGATACCGGTTCTCGAGGGCGCCAAAAAGAAGCTGGCCGCCGGAGTCAAGATGACGCCGGATCAGGTCAAACAGGTACAGGCGCTCGCGGCAAACATCAAGGCCACGCAGGAAAAGCTTGTTTCGGACAACGCCGAGCTCGATGAACTGAAAGGACGGATGGAAGAAGGCGCCAATGCTTCCGTGAGCGTGAGCGGAGAAGCTTATCAGGGCGTGGTGATCTCGATCTCGGATGTGTCGATGATCCTGAAGGATACGGTAAAATACTGCCGCTTCGTCCGCGAAAAGGGAGACGTGCGTATCGCGGCCCTGTAAATGCCGCTGCAGATCAAAAGGCGCGTATTTACTTACAGCTGTTTTTGAAAAGGAGGCGTGGCTATGGCGATCGGAATGGTGGAAATGCAGGGGATGATCAACCGTACCCAGGATTTTCAGCAGTTTCAGCATTTTGAAAATGAAAAAGCGGCCCTTTATCAGAGCAATCAGCAGGTACAGGTGGATCAGAATGTGGAACGCAATATTAATCAGGTCCACGAAAAGGATAATGCCGCAGAAAACAATAATGCCGACGGCGGCGACGGGAAACAGTATGCAAACGGACGCGGAGCCCGGCAGAAGAAAAAGGCTGCCGAGGACAGGGTGGTAAATAAATCCACCATGGCATTTGATGTCAGGATATAGAAAAAAATTTAGACTATTCAGATAAAGAGGAAAGACAATGACTACACTGGAAATCTTACTGCTGGTGGCCGGCGGGCTGGCTTTCATCAGCAGCTTTTTCCTGCCCGACGGGAAAAAAGCACAGAATGCCGAGATCTCCGAAGAGGAATTACGGGCCAGAGTGGATGAGGCGATCGAGAACAGCCGCGCGCGCATTGACGATATGAGTGAGGAGTCCATACGTTATTCGATGGAGCGGACGGAACGCGCACTGGACAAGATCACCAATGAGAAAATGATGGCTCTGGGCGAATACTCCGACGCGATCATGAATCAGATCGCACAGAATCATCAGGAGACGGTATTCCTTCACGACATGCTCAACCGGAGCAAGGATGAGCTGACCGAACTTCTGAACCGTGCGGAAAAAGCTTCCCGAGAAGCCGATAAGCGTGCGAACGACGCTTATGATCTGGCCAGAAACGCCGAAAAGCTTGCTGAAGAGGTGAAAGGGCAGGTAGAAGAATACAGCAGCCAGGCCTATGCTGCCGAAGAAAAGATGATCGATGCACGCCGTATGATGCAGGAGATGCCTGTACGGCGTGAAGAACTTTCGAGCCAGGCGGACAGCCTGGTACGTGCCGTGGAACTGAAGTCCCGCGAAGAGTCGGAAATGCAGGATGAAGAGGATGAGGCTGCCGGGGAAGAGTATCCCGAAGTCTTCAGTATAACGGAGGCGAAAGCGGAGCCTGTTCGGGAGGAAGTACCCGAAGAGGCAGCCGATGAGCTTTCGCTTCATACCGAAGAAGCGGCTTATGCGGAGAAAGAACGCAGCGCTTTTGAAGAAGTCAGTGAAGCACTCGCTCTTGCCACTGAAGAATATGTATCGGATCTTCAGGAGGCGGAAGGCCGGAAAGAAGCGCCGGTGGAAGATACGCTGGCAGCGGAAGCAGCAGCTGCGGAAGAAGATCTGGAAGCCGGTGAGGACGTGCTCCCCGAAAGCGCGATCGAGATCACAGAGGATGAGCCGAAAGAGGAAGTGCTTTCGGAAGAAGAAAAAATGGAGCGCATCCTGCAGGCGGCAGCCGCAGAACTGGCGAGCGAGCGGAAGCGTCCTCTTCCGGTGGCAAAACGTCCGCAGCCGCTAAGGGAACGGCCCGTAAGTGAGGCGGCGAAAGCAGCACCCGCAAAAGCGGAAGCGGTAAAGAGCGTATCCGTGAAGACGGAAAGCGTAAAAACAGCGGCTGCAAAGACCGAGACCGTGCAGCCGGTGGCAGAGAAGCATTCCGTTGCGGCGGCAAGGGCGCTGCTTGAGAGTGTCAGCAAGAGCAGCCCGGCACTCGGAGAGGATTTTGCGGGAGGAAAACGTCCCGTGGCCGGAGAACGCGTTTCACGTACCAGCGTCAAGCGCAAACCCCGCAACAGTGTGAAACGTTCTGCGATGAACGATATGGTAAAGGGGCAGATCAGCACGGATGAATATCTTTCCCAGAAAGATGCCCAGAAAGAAACAACTCCGCGTGCCAGGGAAGCCGTCACGCTTCAGTTTGCTCCCGGCGAGAATTCCGCCAACCATAACGAGCGTATCCTGCAGATGCACCGCATGGGCCGTTCCAACATGGCCATCGCCAAAGACCTCGGCCTTGGCATCGGCGAAGTGAAGCTGGTTATTGATCTTTATGAAAACATGTCATGAATGTTTTTTAGAGATGCGAGAGTGCGAAGCACGGAGCAATCCGTAGATCATGAGATAATTAAATTTTTTGTTTTGAGGTATAATATGAGACTTTCATCCTACATGCGCGGCATCGGGATCGGGATCGCGGTGACTGCATTGATCCTGCATTTTACAGATGGCCGAGCCAGTGCGATGAGCGACGGACAGCCCAAAAACGACACAACAGTCAGCAGCAATGCGCCCGAAAACGTGCATGAGCGTCTGGCAACGCCTACGCTTTCCGCCAATAATGTGCTTACTCTTCCGAATGTGGGAGAATCCGGTATTCCGGATATCCTGTCGGAATCTCTGAAGCAGCAGAACGGAGCTGCGGACAGTACGCCGACAGCTGCGGAGCCTTCTGCGGAAGACCCTGCGCCTACTACGCCTTTGGTGATCAGTCCCACCCCGGAGGGCGGACAGGCCGCTACGGAGACACCCACTCCGGCACCCACGGCAACTACGGCACCGACGGCGACACCCACGCCGGAACCGACACCTACGCCGAAACCGACGGCAACGCCGACTCCGACACCGACGGTCACTCCCACACCGACGGCTACGCCGACGCCGGTTCCTTTGTCAGAGGATACGGAGGGCGGCAGAAAGAGTCTGAATACCGGAGATGTTGAGATCACCGTGGTTTCCGGTGACGGTTCCTATACGGTGGCAAAACGTCTGGCGGAAGCGGGCATTGTTTCATCGGCTGCGGAATTTGATGAATTTCTCTGTAAGAACGGTTATGACAGAAAGATCGCGGTGGGAAAACATGTGATCCCCGCACAGTGCAGTTATGAAAGGATCGCACAGATCCTCACCGGGAAGTAATAAGAAAATCAGCCCGCTTCAGGGATCTTCAAAGACAGGAATACCCGACTCGTCCGAAAGTACCATATTTTGGACGAGTTTTTCTTTTTCGGAAACCGCATCATCATAGCCGCTTAAGGCGGCAAAGGGCGAAAACTGCGCGGCGCGGTCGTGCATGCTCATATGCGGTCTTGTTTTGGATGTGTAATGCTCGTGATCGATGATATCGTCGTATTCGTGTTCTTTTCCGTTCATGCCCGGTGACCTCCGATCTGTCCGTTGCGTTCCCTGGCCGTGGAAGCTTTATTGAAATTGGTTCCTTTCAGCAAGGCGTTCTTTCCGTATTTTTCACGGATCTTCAATGTGGCCAGCTGCAGGGCGTGCTCTTTTTCCAGAGCCTCTTCCTCACGGGCTTCCTCCCGGCTTCTGGCTTCATAATCCGTAAAAAGATCCAGCTGTTCGTACTCGTGTTCTTTTTTCTCCGGCAGACTGCCTTCGGGAAGCACATGCTCCGCGATGACATTGACGCGGCGGATCAGAAGCCGCGGATCCGTGACACGTTCATAGATCTCCAGCGCCGCATCGATCATGAGTCGTGAAGAAGCGCAGCGCCGGGGGAGATGGGCGGAACCGTGGGCCGGTTTCGGGACGGCCCGGTCGTAGCGGTCCAGGCATACCTCTCCCTTATAGTCTTTCCGGAGCTCGGGATCCTTTAAGCTTTCGGTATCGTAGCCGATGTGAAGTACCAGCTGGTCGCAGTCCAGACGTTTTTCGACGAGCTGCAGGCTCAGCCCGTCCGTCATTTCACGTACGATCACGGCGGCCTCCTCAAAGGAATAGGGGCGCATGAGTACCTGCCCTGTGCTCAGGGAATTGTTCTGCGGCCGGTAGGCCTTGATCTCGGCGATGGTGCAGGGCTCCCAGCCCCAGGCATGGTCGATCAGGAGCTCGGCATTGATGCCGAAGCAGCGGTAGAGCGCATCTTCGAAATGCTCGGAGTAGCGCGCGATATCCCCCATGGTATAAAGGCCCATATGGGCCAGCCTGCGGGCCGTGCCGTGGCCCACACGCCAGAAATCCGTGATGGGGGTGTGACTCCATAAAAGACGCCGGTAGGAATGTTCATTCAGCTCGGCGATACGTACCCCGTCCTTATCGGCAGGCATATGTTTCGCGACGATATCCATGGCGATCTTGCAGAGATACATATTCGTCCCGATCCCTGCTGTGGCTGTGATGCCCGTAGCGTTCAGTACATCCCGGATCATACGCATGGCCAGTTCATGGGCGCTTAAGCCGTAAGTCTTCAGATAAGCCGTGACATCCAGGAATACCTCATCGCAGGAATAGACGTGCATATCCTCGGGGGCGATATATTTCATATAGATGCCGTAGATCTCCGTGCTTTTCTGCATATAAAGGGACATCCTGGGGGGCGCGACGATATAGTCGAGATTCAGGGAAGGATTATCGCTGTTGAGTTTTTTTACGGCCTGCACCACTTCAAAAAGCCTGGGCCTGCCGGGGATGCCGTAGGCCTTCAGAGCCGGGGATACCGCAAGGCAGATGGTCTTGTCCGTGCGCGTCGGATCCGCCACCACCAGACGGGTGGTCATCGGGTCAAGGCCGCGCTCGACACATTCCGCCGAGGCGTAAAAACTTTTCAGATCGATCGCGATATAGCTTCGTTCATTCATAGCTGAATATACAGAGTAAAGGGTTTGGATTTATTATCGAACAGATGTTTGCAAATGTCAAGTGGACGGTTGACGAAAACAGGATATTTTGTTAAAATCCAAATGTTTGGCACTATATAATGTTTGTAGAATTGCGGGAGCTGCAAAGCAGCGGAGCGATCCGTAAGCATCATATAAGTTGAAAACCCGATTGACTTCGATATCAGGATAAAGCTGACGGGCCGAGACGGGATATCCGGCAGCGAGAGGAAAGCATGGCACAGGAAGTATTGAACGAAAGAGTATTAAAGACCGAGTATTCGGAACTGATGCAGAAAAGCTACATCGATTACGCCATGAGCGTGATCGTGTCCCGGGCGCTGCCGGATGTGCGTGACGGTCTGAAGCCGGTACAGCGCCGGGTGCTTTATGATATGTATGAACTGGGCGTCCGTTATGACCGCCCTCACAGAAAGAGCGCGCGTATCGTCGGTGATACGATGGGTAAATATCATCCCCACGGCGATTCCTCGATCTATGACGCACTGGTAGTCATGACCCAGGATTTCAAGAAGGGCATCCCGCTGGTGGACGGACACGGCAACTTCGGAAACATCGAAGGCGACGGGGCTGCCGCGATGCGTTATACCGAGGCAAGGCTTGCCAGGATCTCGCAGGAAGGGATACTGGCGGATCTCGACAAGGATGTCGTGGATTTCATGCCTAATTTTGATGAGACGGAAAAAGAACCCACCGTGCTCCCGGCACGTTTTCCGAATCTGCTGGTGAACGGTTCCGAGGGTATCGCCGTAGGTATGGCGACAAAGATCCCCCCGCATAATACCGGCGAAGTGATCGATGCGACCATCGCCTATATCAGAAATGAGGGCATCACCACCGCCGAGCTCATGAAATATGTCAAAGGCCCGGATTTTCCTACGGGCGGCATCGTTATCAACAAGGATGAACTGGAGTCCATTTACGAAAGCGGCTCCGGGAAGATCAAGCTGCGCGGACGCGTTGAAGTGGAACAGGGAAAGGGCGGCCGCCTGCTCCTTGTGATCAAAGAGATCCCCTATACCATGATCGGGCAGGGCATCGCGCGTTTTCTTCAGGATGTGGCAGCCCTTGCGGAAAGCCGCAAGACCACGGATGTGGTGGATATCTCGAACCAGTCTTCGAAAGAGGGCATACGTATCGTGATCGAGCTGAAAAAGGATACGGACGTGGAGAATTTCACGAACATGCTCTATAAAAAGACACGTCTCGAAGATTCCTTCGGCGTGAACATGCTGGCGATCGCCGACGGCCGTCCGGAGACCATGGGGCTTAAGGAGATCCTGAAGCATAATGTGGCATTCCAGTTTGAACTGAACCGGAGAAAATATACCAACCTTCTTGCGAAAGAAAGGGAAAAGAAGGAAGTGCAGGAAGGCCTGATCAAGGCCTGCAACGTGATCGACCTGATCATCGAGATCCTGCGCGGATCCAAGGACCGTCCCCAGGCCAAGGCCTGTCTTGTGGAAGGTATCACGGACGGGATACAGTTCAAGAGCAAACAGTCCCAGATCATGGCGGGCATGCTTCACTTTACCGAGCGTCAGGCCGATGCGATCCTGGAGCTGCGTCTGTACAGGCTGATCGGTCTCGAGATCGAAGCGCTCAAGCGCGAGTATGAAGAGACGACAGCCAATATCTACCGTTATGAGGATATCCTGGACCGCCGGGAGAGCATGGCGACGGTCATCATCAACGATCTGCAGGCCTTAAAGAAAACCTACGCGGTAGAAAGAAAGACTTCCATCGAAAATGCCGAGGATGCGGTATATGAAGAGAAGAAGGTCGAAGAGATGGACGTGATCTTTCTCATGGACCGTTTCGGCTATTGCAAGACCATCGATCCCGCTACGCTGGAGCGTAACCGCGAGGCCGTGGAGAGCGAGAATGCCTGGATCGTGGAATGCAAAAACACCGGGAAGCTCTGCGCCTTCAGCGATAAGGGCAATCTCCATACGCTGCGGGTATCCGATCTGCCGCACGGGCGTTTCCGCGATAAGGGCGTTCCGCTGGATAATGTGAGCGCTTTCGACTCACAGCAGGAGCGTATCATCAATGTCATCAGTCAGGAAGGCATCAGTCTTCTGCGCCTGCTCTTCGTAACAAAGCAGGGTATGCTCAAATACGTGAACGGCGATGAATTCGACGTGGCAAAGCGTATGGTGGCGGCAACGAAGCTTGCCGACGGTGACGAACTGGTGGCGGCCGAGATCCTTTACGACCAGTCCTGGCTTGCGATGTTTACCCATAACGGCATGCTCCTGAAGATGGACGCGGAAGAAGTGCCTTTAAAGAAAAAGGCGGCGGTCGGCGTGCGCGGGATCAGGCTTTCGAAAGGCGACTATGTGGAAATGGCCGTTGTCGGCAGCGCGCACAGTGAACGCCATCTGGTGGAATTCAACGACAAAAAGATCGACCTTGCTCTGATCCGTTCGCAGAAACGTGACGCCAAGGGCACGCGTCTGAAATGATAAAATGCTGAGAGTGATCGCGGGCAGCGCCCGTTCCCTGCAATTAAAAACCGTGGAAGGCCTTACGACCCGTCCCACAACGGACCGGATCAAAGAGACCCTCTTCAATGTGCTCCAGACCGAAGTGCCAGGATCGGTTTTTGTGGATCTGTTTTCGGGCAGCGGTGCCATCGGGATCGAGGCGCTCAGCCGCGGTGCCGAAAAAACATATTTTTTCGAGACGGACAAGAATGCCGTTGCCTGTATCGAATACAACCTGAAGCATACCCGCCTTTTTGAGAAGGCATCGGTATTCCGGCAGGATGCGGTGACGGCCCTGCGTTACGGAGTGCGGGAGGCGGTCGATATCGTTTTTGCCGATCCGCCTTACGGACAGGGCTTTGACGAACAGCTACTTGCCGTTGCCGCGGACAGCCGCGCCGTTACGGAAGACACGATCATCGTGATCGAAGAAAGCCTGGAGCGCGACTTTTCCTATGCCACAGCACTGGGATTTGACATTTTTAAGGAAAAAGTCTATAAAACAAATAAGCACGTTTTTCTGAGAAGGAGAGAATCCGAATGAAAAATGCGGTATATCCGGGCAGTTTTGATCCCATGACCCTGGGTCATCTGGATGTGATCGAACGGGCCGCAAAGATGTTTGATACGCTTACGGTCTCGGTTCTGAACAATAAAGCGAAGTCTCCATTGTTTTCTGTGGAGGAACGTGTTAATATATTGCAGGAAGCTACAGCACATCTGGATAATGTAAAAGTAGACAGTTTTTCGGGTCTGCTGATCGACTATTGTAAGAAACTCGGCGTACACGTTGTGATCCGCGGCCTGCGCGCGATCACGGACTTTGAATACGAGCTGCAGGTGGCACAGACAAACCGTAAGCTTTCCAACGGAGATGTAGATACGCTTTTCCTGACGACCAGTCTGGAATATGCTTACCTTTCTTCATCCTCCGTCAAAGAGATCGCCTGTTTCGGCGGTGATATACGGCAGTGCGTGCCGGCTTTTCTGGTACAGAAGGTCTACGATAAATTTGGCATAACAGCGTTTAAACAGGAGCAGCAGAACACGTAAAGGAGACACTCAGGCATGGCAAGAACAAACAGCCAGATCGAAAGCACGATCGAGCAGATGCAGGAACTGATCGAACGGAGCAAACCCGTTTTTCTTTCCAGCACAAAGATTGCGGTAGACCGGGAAGAAATGGAGGAACTGATCAAACAGCTCCGCACCAATATGCCGGAGGAGATCGAACGCTACCGCAAGGTGATCTCCAATAAAGAGGCGATCGAACGCAGCGCAAAGGAAGAAGCGGAACGCATGCTCACCCAGGTGAAGCAGCAGGCCAACGAGATCCTTTCGGAGACCGAGATCATGAGCCGGGCGCAGAAGCAGGCCGATGACATCGTAGCTGCCGCGGCGGCGGAAGCGGATCATATCATTGCCGATGCGCAGTATCAATGTGACCAGTACATGGCGGGCGCACAGAAATACTTGAATGACATGCTTCAGAATCTGAACGGCATGATCTATGACTGTGTCGACAGTACCACCAGAAATACAAATAAATTCCTTGAGTATCTGAACAATCTGGGACAGACCGTGCAGGACAACTTAAACGAGCTGAACGCACAGCCGGAAGCCGAGACGGAAGCTCCGATCGAACAGCCGGCAGAGCCTCCCAGCATCTTTGAACAGCCGTTGGATGAAAACGGAGAAGCAATGTGAAAAAGAAGATTCAGAAAGGCGAGATCGGATATTGGAAAAGTCGGAGGAAGCGGGAGTGGATCAAAACGCTCCTGCTTTTTTTGACATCCTTTCTGATGCTCATCACGGGTATGCTCGTGGCAAAACATATGAATCCCGATATCAGCTGGTCGGACAGCCGGAAAAATCTTCTGACGGTCGCGGCCGTTCTGGGCGTGCTGCCGGCATCCCGCTGCATGATCAGCGCGATCATGTTTACGAGAGCCTGTAAGCACAGCTGTCCGCAGGAGCTTTACGAAAGACTTAAAGTTTTTGAAGAAAAACTGCTTCTCGCGTTTGAGATCTGCCTTACCGCGGAAAAAGGGACCTATCCCCTGCATGCGGTGCTCTGCTGTGACGGAGAGATCCTGGGCCTCCTGGACGGGGATGCCTCAGCGGCGAAACAGGGCGAAGAGCATCTGAAACAGATGCTGATCAAAGACGGAAAAAAGAATGTAACGGTAAAGCTCTATACCGACAGTGATGCTTTTATCGCACGTATGGAAAGAGCCGGAGAAGCCGGAGAAAACGGTCAGGCTCTGCTTGAGCTTTTGTACCAGATCTCATTATAAAGTCATGAAGGAGCTTTTGATCGAAAAAAAAGACGCGGGACAGCGCCTGGACAAATATCTGCGCAAGTACCTGAAAAATGCGCCGTCTTCCTTCCTCTACCGCATGCTACGGAAAAAGAACATCATTCTCAACGATTCCCGGGTCGAAGGAAAAGAGCTGCTTTCCGAGGGAGATACGGTAAAGATCTATTTTTCCGAGGAAACGCTGGCACATTTCTGCGGCGCTGAAGAAGCCGGAACGAAAAGACAGTTTCCCCCGATCGAAGTGATCTATGAGGACGCGGACATACTGATCGCCGATAAACCCTCCGGGCTTCTTTCACAGGGGGATAAAAGCGGTGAAACGTCCTTAAACGACTGGCTCCGGGAATACTGCCGCAGGAAAGGGAATACTACGGAAACCTTCCGGCCGACGGTCTGTAACCGCCTGGACCGGAACACCTCGGGGCTGGTGCTCTGCGCGAAGACCTATGCCGGCAGCCGTTTTCTTTCGGAACAGATCGGCGGTCATGAACTGGGAAAATACTACCGGGCGCTGGTGGAGGGCGAACTCCGCGGGGAAGGGACGCTTCGCGGAATCTGGTATAAAGATGAAGCCGCCAACCGGGTGCGGATCGAAAAAATCCCGGACGAAGATCACGGGAAAGCGGAAAACGGCGGCCGCTATGTCGAGACCCGTTACCGTGTGATACGGAGCGGAACGCGATACAGCCTTGTCGAGCTGAGGCTGATGACCGGGCGTTCCCATCAGATCCGTGCGCATATGGCGTCGATCGGTCATCCGCTGGCGGGAGACCTGAAATACGGCGGACATCCCTGCGGAAAAGAAAAAAGCCAGTTCCTGCAGGCGTTTCGCATCGTTTTTCCGAAGATCACGGGAGATTTTGCACATCTTTCCGAAAAATGCTTTGAAACGGCAATGCTGCCGGAGTTTGACATCTAGTTATATTTCCTGTATGATTTTCGGGTATTATTCTGTAATCCGTTTTGGGGAGCATACATGGATCCTGAGGAGATCAGCGGGCAGGAGAACGCATTGTCTTCTGCCGATACAAAAGAAGAAGCCGCTGTAAGCGGTGAAAAAAAGGACGATACGGCTGCGGAGACCACGCAGCTTTTTGAAGAACCCGCGGAAAATGCTGCCGTTGCAGATACTGCACTGCAGCTGTCCGAAGAGCCCGGAAGCAGCGCTCCGGCGGAGGATAACGCAGCCGGCGTAAGTATGCAGGAAGAGGTATCTTCAGGTACCGCGCAGCTTTTTGAAGAACCCGCAGGAACTGCCGCCGGTGCTGATACTGCACTGCAGTTGTCCGAAGAGCCCGGCGACGGAAGCGCCCCCTCCAAAAAAGGGCGCTATTATAAGATCGCCGGGATCCTCCTGAGTTTTGCGGCGGTCCTGATCCTTCTGATCAGCCTGATCGTTATCATGAAAGCGGATCAGGTCAGGGAACACTATACGGGCCCGGCATGGTATGATGAATATACCCGCAGTGAGCTTACGCTTTCCGGAAACAATGCCTTCCCGGAAAGTCTTGTCACAAAAGACAGCGCCATCGCGGAACGTTTTTCCTACGGAAACCGGGATGAACTTTATGCAATGGATGCGGCCGCATGCGAAGATTCTTCCTATTACTATTTTGCGGATCCGACGGATAAAGGCAGTCTCTGCCGCATTTCCAAAAAGGATATGAGCAGAAAAACGAAACTTTGCGGGATTTCTGCTGAAAATCTGAACATTCTTTCGGGGAAGATCTATTTTATCAATCATTTCACGGCCGGCGGCGACAGTGCCGGGATCTACAGCATATCCAGAGACGGCAGCGGACTCAAGCAGCTCCTGGAAGGCAGCTTTTATTCACTGCGTATGGTAAACGACTGGCTTTATTATATCGGCGGCGAGGACGGGAGCATACGCCGTATGAATATCCACGGTCTCAGCGAGGAGATCCTCTGTAATGAGGATTGCAACGATCTGTGGGTCGCGGGAAACGAGATCTATTATATCAGCCAGGACAGGGAAAGAGCTGTGAGCGAACGGATGGTGATCTGTGCGATGAGCGTGGACGGGAAAGGCCGCAGAGAACTTGTGTCGCGCGGCTATTACAACTCTCTGAGCTTTCATGAGGGGATACTGTATTATTCCGTATACAACAGCGGTTACGGCTGGATCGATACTGCCTGGAAGGAAGAAGAGCCGGCGGAAGGTGAGCAGCCGGTTCAAAACGTCCAGGCACAGCCGCCACATGAGGGCTTTGTGGAGCTTAGGGGACTGTATTCACCCGTGGTATATCATGGCGGGGATCTCTGGTTTGTTGACCGTTCCGATATGCGCTCGCTTTCCGTGTATACACCGGAGAGCGGCCGGCTCCGTCATTATGAAAGTGAAAATGTGAGCAGTTTCTATCTGATGAGAGATCTGATCGTTGTCCGCTGGCTGAAGGACGGTACAAAGCCTCTGGTGAGCGTGAACCGTCTGAATACCGGTGAGATGATCGATCTTTTCGGCAGTACAACGGAGGATCAGTGAATGAAGGTTCAGGGCCGTGGATTGTTTTATGCAGGTACGATGCTGTTTCTGACCTCTGTGGCGGCAGGAGGAGCGGCAGCTTATGTATATACGGGAGTACCGGCTCGTACGGCAAGGCTTCTCGGTTCGGCAAACGAGGCGCTGAATACCGGAAAGATCGACGAAGCGGGAACTCTGTACCGTTATATCCTTTCTCTGGACGGGGACAATATCGAGGCACTGGAGGGCATGATGCAGGTCTGTGCGCTCCGGGACGAACGCCCGGAATTGTATGCCTGTGCCGGGCGTTTCCTCGAACTGAACCTGGCAACAGATGCGGCGTCGTCCGAGAAGAACCGTAAGATCCGTGAAACACTCACCCTTATGCACGGAGAGGAGCAGCTCAGGGAAGCGGCAGAGACTTATTACAGCGGTAATGCGGACAAAGCTGCGGAAATGCTGCTCGAACTGCCGGAAAGCCTGAGCGGTGAGGATGTGAACGGGATACGGTCTTCGGCGGCCCTGACACAGGCAAGGGAGGCCTGGCTTAAGCATGATCTGGCGGCGGCATATGAGCATCTCTGCTTTGCGGATGACAATGTTCCGTTCAACGGGGAAGAAAAGGAACGTCTGGTGATCATCGGACGTGAACATATGCTGGAATGCATAAAGCGGCAGGAATATGATGAAGCACTGGAAGTGGCCGCTGCCGTAAAGGAACGCTGCGGAAGAGATGCGCTCTCGGATCTGCGCAGCCGCTGCACCACTATAAAAAATGCATCGGCGGCCATCGACAAAAAACTGGAGCAGCTGTCCGAGCTGATCGCGGCAGATGATATCGACGGGATCACGGATTATCTTCAGGATAAAAATCTCAAGAATAATCTGAAACAGCTGAAGGGTGTGTACTATTCTCCCGAACTGCGCGGCGGGAACGGAACGGGCATCGCGATCTACCGCGTATCAAACCGTAGTTTTGTATACAGCGGCAGTATGAAGGACGGGAAGCGCGAAGGAGACGCATTGTGGCTGTATTCGGACGGAGACGGGAAGCTCTGCCTCTACCGTTTGAACTGGGTGAACGATCTGCCCGAAGGGGAAGGAACGCGTGACCAGTACAGTACGCTGGTCAACCGCGGCGAAGGCGGACAGGAACTGGACCGCAGCGTTACGCACGAGACGGACAGCTTCACGCTGAAAGGCGGTGTGATGTGCGGTGCTTATCAGATGAAGAGCGAAGTCCTGATCGAATATCCTTATTCCTATGGTATCGATTACACGCTGTCCGACGGCTACTGCCCGCAGATCCTGCCGGGAGAATATCCCGAGCTGATCGATTATTATCTGAACTATCCCTGTGCGCTTTCCGGCTGGACGGAGGCAGAAGCCTGGGATCCCTTCTATGAAGAAAACTACACAACGACGATCTGGTACGTATGGAGTCCTTCCCGCTGGACCGTGGAAGGGGTGGAGGTACAGCCGGACAGTGCCGAAAACCGCCTGCGTACACTTTCTTTCAAAAATATGAAATGACGGCTTGCTTTTTACCGCGGCGCGTGGTAAAATCTTGCCGTTGCACAAAATGAGCACGCACACGTACCGTTATGGTGGCAGAGATGCTTTTGTGTGCGGAAGAACAACCTTACGCAGGTAAGAAAAAATGGGCGTAATCTCAATGAAACAGCTGTTGGAAGCCGGCGTACACTTCGGTCATCAGACCAGACGCTGGAATCCCAAAATGGCTCCGTACATCTTTACGGAGCGCAACGGTATCTACATCATCGACCTGCAGAAGAGCGTAGGCATGGTGGATACGGCATACAATGCCATCTCCGATATCGCTGCACAGGGCGGCACCGTGCTCTTTGTCGGTACAAAGAAGCAGGCACAGGAAGCCATCCGCAGTGAGGCGGAGCGTTGTGGAATGTATTATGTTAACGAGCGCTGGCTGGGCGGTATGCTCACCAACTTCAAGACGATCCAGTCCCGGATCCGTCGCCTGAAAGAGATCGAGCGCATGTCTACGGACGGCACCTTTGATGTGCTGCCGAAGAAGGAAGTCATCAATATCCGTAAGGAGTGGGATCGTCTGGAGAAGAACCTGGGCGGTATCAAGGAGATGACACATATTCCCGATGCGATCTTTGTTGTGGATCCCAAGAAGGAGCACATCTGCATTCAGGAAGCACGCACCCTCGGCATCACGCTGTTCGGTATCTGCGATACCAACTGCGATCCCGAAGAGCTGGATTATGTGATCCCCGGCAATGATGATGCGATCCGTGCCGTAAAGCTCATCGTATCTAAGATGGCCGATGCGATCATCGAAGGCAAGCAGGGCGAGGAGACCGCAGCAGTTTCCGAGATCGAAGCGGAGAGCGCGGCTGCAGAGGAAGAGCAGGCTGCAGAAGGAACCGTTTAAGTAAAGAAATCAGGATCGGAGGATTTTAGATATGGCAGCGATCACAGCAGCAATGGTAAAAGAACTGCGCGAAGCAAGCGGCGCAGGCATGATGGAATGTAAGAAGGCACTGACCGAGACCGACGGCGATATGGATGCCGCCATCGAGGTGCTGAAGAAGAGCGGTGCGATGAAGGCTGCAAAGAAGGCCAGCCGTATCGCGGCGGAAGGTCTTTGTGATGTGGCAAAGTGCGAGTGCGGTAAAAAGGCCGCAGTCGTCGAGGTAAATTCCGAGACCGACTTTGTTGCAAAGAATGAAAAGTTTAAGGCATTTGTGGGCCGCGTTGCGGCACAGGCTCTGGAGAGCGACGCTAAGGATATCGATGCTTTTCTGGGTGAAAAGTGGATCGACGATGAGGAAAAGACCGTAAAGGAAGCATTGAACGATCTGGTGCTTACCATCGGTGAGAAACTCGACATCCGCCGTTTTAAGAAGGTCGCAAGTGAAGTGGGTATCGTGGAAAGCTATATCCACGGCGGCGGAAAGATCGCCGTTATCGTAGAGGCGGCTGCAGAGGACAAGCCCGAGACCCGCGAGGCGATGAAGAACATCGCGATGCAGGTGGCGGCGATGAATCCTACTTATATCAGGAGCGAGGATATCTCCGCGGAGGAACTGGACAAGATCAGAGAGATCACCGTTGACAGTTCCCTGAATGATCCTGCAACCCTGCCGAAGCCGATCCAGCAGAAGCTGTTCGACAAGGCGATCGCAGACGGAAAGTTTTCCGATGAAGATCTGAAGGCTTACGAGGAGAACAAGAACAACAAGTATCTCTTCAACTTCCTTTCCCAGGAGGCGAAAGAGTGCCTTGCAGGACTTGCAATGGCTGCGAAAGAGGATTATATCAACGACAAGATCTTCACCGGACTCGTTGACGGCCGTGTGAAGAAGCAGCTGAAGGAGATCACTCTCTTCGAACAGGTCTATGTAAAGGCCGAGGACGGCAAGCAGACCGTTGCCCAGTATGTGGATCAGGTGGCAAAGGCAGCCGGCAGCTTTGATATCTGCAGCATTGTCCGTTTCGAGACCGGTGAAGGTATTGAGAAGAAGGAAGAGAACTTCGCTGAAGAAGTAGCAAAGCAGATGCAGTGATCCCGCAGGGAAAAGAATATCAGGAAAAAACAGAGCGCATGGCGCGGCAGGCACTGGGCATGGCCCGGGATGATCTGCTGCTGCACATGCGCTTTTTTGCTGCGGCCCTGCACCGCCTGAAACCCGTATCACGGCCGGACAGCCGCCTGTTTTCGACAGATGGGGAAAAGCTCTATTATGATCCGATGCTGGTCCTGAGCATGTACGGTGAGAATCCGGTGCTTTTATCACGCACCCTGCTTCACAGCGTTCTCCACTGCCTCTTTGCGCATCCCTTCCGCCTGGAAGGAATGGACCGGGAAAAATGGGAGATCGCCGCAGATGCAGCTGTTGAAGCCGTGATCCTGTCCCTGGGACAGCCGGCGCTTGCGCTGAAGGATGACGGAGAGCTGCAGCTGCGTTTTAAGGGTCTGCGTCAGGTGGCCGGCGGGCTTACAGCCGAACGGATCTACAATTACTTTTGCAATGCCGGGCTGCCGTCAGCAAGCCGTGTGGCCTATCTCAAAAGCTTTACCCGGGATGATCACAGATACTGGGGGGAACCGGAACGGCTTGAGCTTACACAGCAGCAATGGGAACAGCTTTCCAGGCGTATACGCACGGAAGTGAAGGCCTTTTCAAAAGAACGTTCCATCGCCGAAGCATTATCGGAAGGGCTTTCGGAAGCGACCAGAAGACATTACGATTACGGCCGCATCCTCGCACGTTTTATGAGCTCCGGAGAATATAACAGGGTGAGTATGGACGAATTTGACCAGGTCTATTACAGTTACGGCCTTTCCCTGTATGGCAATCTTCCTCTGATCGAAGCATTGGAGTACCGGGAGGATCACAGGATCCGTGACCTGGCCATCGCCATCGACACTTCGGCTTCCGTCAGCGGCGATACCGTGAAGTCTTTTGTACGCAGGAGTTTTGAACTGCTGAAAAGTGCCGATGCTTTTTTTGAAAAAGTCAATATCCATCTGATCCAGTGCGACAGCGAAGTGGAGAGCGACACCGTCATAGATGATACGGACGCGCTTGAACGCTTCCTGGACGGTTTTACGATCCGCGGCTTCGGAGGAACGGATTTCCGCCCGGTCTTCCATTATGTGGACCGCCTGTGCATGGAGAAGAGATTTACCGAACTCAAAGGGCTCATCTATTTTACGGACGGCTACGGGATCTATCCCGAAAAACAGCCGCCCTACCGTGTGCTCTTTGTATTTCCGAAGGAAGATGACTACAGGCCGGAACTGCCTTTATGGGCGGAAAAAGTCATACTGGAGTAACGACCGCAGATCATCAGGACCGGCGGGCAGACGTTGTTCTCCGGGCGTTCAGGGGCCGGTACAGCGTAAGGAAAGATCACAGCAGATGAGGTGAAACAGAGATGAACATCGCACAGGCAAAGAAAAATATACGTGACAGTGTAAAGCTGTATCTGAAAAAAGATGCGGACGGGAATTACCTGATGCCCGTGGTAAGGCAGAGACCGATCTTCCTGAAAGGCGCTCCGGGTATAGGAAAAACAGCTATCATGGAACAGATCGCACAGGAACTCGGGATCGCTCTGGTCAGTTATTCCATGACGCACCATACCAGACAGTCGGCGATCGGTCTGCCGCTGATCGAAAAAAAGAATTACGGCGGTGGGGAATGCGCGGTTTCGGAATATACCATGAGCGAGATCATCGCTGCCGTTTATGATACCATGGAAGAGAGCGGCCTGAAGGAAGGCATACTCTTTCTGGACGAGATCAACTGTGTATCCGAAACACTCTACCCTTCCATGCTGCAGTTCCTGCAGTACAAGGTCTTCGGACGCCACAGGGTACCCGAAGGCTGGGTGGTCGTCACCGCGGGGAACCCCCCGGAGTATAACCGCATGGTCAGGGAATTTGATGTGGTCACTATGGACCGCCTGCGCCTTATGGAAGTGGAGGCGGATGTTCGTGCGTTCCTGGATTATGCAGCCGAGCGCCGGATCCACGCCGCGATCCTGTCCTATCTGGAACTGCGAAAGGAGCATTTCTACGTGATGGAACTGGTCGCCGGCGGCCGTGAATATGTGACGGCACGCGGCTGGGAAGACCTTTCCGCGATGCTGCGCCTTTATGAGGATGAAGGACTGGAAGCGGATGAAAGCCTTTTTTCTCAGTATCTGCATCATGAAACCGTGGTTAAGGAATTCGCGGCCTATTATCTTCTGTACCGGAAATATGAGCAGGAATACCGGATCGCCGAGATCCTGAAGGGCGGAGATCACAGTGCGCTGATCCAGAGGGTATCCGAAGCTTCTTTCGACGAAAGAGTGCTCCTGAGCGGAATGCTTACGGACCGGCTGGAAACGGATATGCATGCCGTACTCGTGAACAAGGATGTGCTGCAGCTTGTGAGACCCGTGATTTCCAAAGCCGCACAGCTTGATGACGGCGAAGCACTGTCTGCTGTCGGCGCTGAGGCGGAACGGCTGAAGGAGCGCATGAAGAGACTTTCTGCCGCAGCGGCACTTTCGGACGCCGAAAAGGAAGCAACACGGGGAGCGGTACGTTTTCTTTCGGATACCGAAAACAGACTCCGCAGCGGGGAGAACGGAAACTCCTCTTATGCGGAATATATAAAAGAGCGTTACCGCGAAAAACTGGAGACGCTGAAAGAGGAAGCCGCACAGGCAGGTCATGGCTTGTCCTCCCTGCTTTCTTTTGCGGAAGCCGCCTATACCGAAGAAAGTGACCTCCTGCTCCTGCTCACACGTATTACCGTAAGCGATACCATATCCCGTTTCATTGCGCTTTTCGGGAATGAGGAATACAACCGGCTTTCCGGAAAGCTCATGGTACGTGACCGGAAAGCCGAATTCCGGGATGAGATCCGAAGCTTTCTTGAAAGCGGGGAATAGGCGGATCATGTGCGCCTGTGCAAACTGCATTGCAGTAAAGAGAGCGCTGTGGTATTATAAACAGGTATGGAATACAGTATTTACGGAACAAATGCGCAGTTTGAGACAGGGACGGACGGCTGGATATTAAAGCGGATCGAAGGAAGCCCCGTGACGATGTCCCTGCCCCGGCAGCTTCCGGACGGCAGAGAGCTTCGGGAGATCGCTGCCAAAGCATTACTGGGACAGACAAGGCTCAGTTCGCTTACGATACCGGAAAGTGTGAAAAAGATCGGTGACTGGGCGATGGCCGGCTGCCGCAGTCTTAATGAAGTCCATATGCCGGACTGCGTTCTCGGAAAAGGAGTTTTTCGTGACTGCCCGGCGCTTATGCACTTATATATTGACGAACGTAAGGATACGGCAGCCCTTCTTGCGGAGGCTGCAAAACAGGACGCCGCATATCTGCTGCAGGCCGGTTTGACGGGAAGTGCCGAATGGTACGCGGCCTGGGACAGATGGCTTAAAACTTTTCTCGAAGAAACGGATCAGGAAGGTTATACGGGACAGGTTCCCTGCGGCGAAGAAGATTACTGGAATTTTGACGTGGCTGCCTATGAAAGCGCAAGGCGCATGGAAAAAGCACAGCGATGCCTGCTGCGGCTGAAAAATCCTGCGTTCCTTGACGCGGTTTTTCGGGAGGAGCTTCGGGCTTATATCAGCAGTCACAGCGCCGGTTCCCCGTCAGGAAACGAAGCCTGGCAGCTGATCCTTACGCGGCATGCGGAGGAAGAAGACTGGTATGCCGCCTTTGCGGAAGCCGGGGGCCTGGATCTGGAAGATCCGGAAAAGCTGATCGCCGATATCCCGGACAGTTTCGCCGCCATGAAGAGTTTTTTTCTGCGTTATATCGCCGTCCGCAAAGCAACGGATCCCATTTGGGACAGACTGGGATTATGACCGGTATACAGGAGGTATAAATGATGAAATGTCCGAATTGTGGTTTTGAGAATCATGATCTTGCCGCTGTCTGCATGAACTGCGGTCAGGATATCCCCACAAAAAAACAGAAGAAAGCCATCGGCAATCTTAATAAGAATAAGAAACGCAGGCGTATCATACTGCTCGTACTGCTTGCCGTAGTGGTATGCGGCGGTCTGTTCCTGGGCCGGGAATATATCATCGAGTTTTTCCTGAGGACCTTTTCTTCTTCGGAAGATTATACCAGACATGTGCTGCGTAAGAATTTTTCGGGGGAGCAGGCTGCGGAGCTGTATGAAAATCTGTTTTTTGCCGAAGCCGAGAAAATAACAGACAGTTCTGTTTCAGGGGATCTCAAGCTTGATCTGACTTCCCGTGCCATTTCGGACATGGAGGATGAAAGCGGAGCGAAAGATCTGGATTATCTGGACAATATTGTTGTCGAATATGAGTTTGACCATCGTGATGATCTTCATGGTACGCTTTTTAACCTTTGTATGGATCAAAGGGACATCGTGCAGTTTGATGCCATTTATGACAGTGCCGTAAAAAAGGCCTATCTGCGGATCCCCGAAATGAACGGAAAATATGCCGGGATCGACCTTTCCAGTTTTTACAGCAGTAATGAGATGGACTTGGTAGATGAAACGCTGAGCGGAGGCGCCGGGCTTGCGGATAAACTGCCTGAGCCGGCGCTCATCGAAAAAGAGTGGGACCGTTATCTCGAAGCACTGATCGCCCCGATCGATGATGTGGACATGGAAAAGGAAAACTTGAAGATCGAGGGCGTGCGTCAGAATCTTTATGCGATCACCATCGAATTTGACAATAAGCTGCTTGCTGATATGCTGACAGCCATTTCCGATACTGCGGAGGAGGATGAGGATCTTCAGAAGATCCTGGTTGATATCTCGGCTGCCATGGGAACGGAAAGTCTGGATGAAACGTCAGCGGCTGACAAGATAAAGGAATTTGCGGAGAAGCTCAGAGATGATGCGCAGAATATCGATATCGGAAATTCCGATGTGGAGCTGTGTTTATATGTTAATGCCAAAGGGCGTATCCAGGCAGGCCGCATGAACTTTGACATGGATATTCTGGGAACGAGTATGAAGGAAGAGATCCTGGTCGGTTATACCAAGAACTTCACCAATATCGGCATGACGCTTTCTTCCACAACGGACTTCGGTTACGGCAGATCGGTCAACCGCATCGCCGGCCGCGGAGAGCTGGGATTCGGCGGTCTGGATGCGACCCTTACCATGGATGTTGCTACGCAGTCTGTGGATATGGATATCGAGGATCTCGATGTCTTTGCTCTTGAAAAAGGAAATCTGAAGGGGAAATTCAGCGGAAAACTGCTTGCTGAGATCTTCAATGCCGATAATTACCTGCTTGATGTGGATATGGATAAAAAAGGCGGTATGGCAAAGCTGACGCTCAAGGACGGAAAAAAGGATTATATTGATATCGATCTTACCGTGAGCAGAGGAAAAACACCTTCCAGCTTCAAGATCCCCGATTCCGATGTGAGTGATATCTCGGATCTGCAGGCGCTGAATGATTATGTGAGTGAGTGCGATTTTGACGCGGTACTGGATAATCTGAAAAAGGCCGGAGTCAACGGTGATACACTGGATGCTGCCGAGGATCTCCTGGATATGATCAAGCAGGTGAGTACGAGCGGCGTCTTTCCCCAGATCTATTACTGGGGACTGAACGGACAATTACGAAAATATCTGGATAAGAGCAAGATCGCAGCCGATAATATGCTGGCGGAAGAGATACATTCTGCTTTCTACACCAGCATATATGATCCGGCAGTCATAAATTCACCGGATTACAACAATACGATGTCGGAACTGCAGAGAGGGATACTGCTTGACGAGCATAGCCCGTCGGATAATACGGTGCTGTTAACGGTGGCGGATATCCTTGATGTGGATGATTTTGCCGAACTGACAGGCCAGGTGAAAAGCGGAGGCTGTACCGGCATATATGTAAGTGTATCCAGTTACGGAGACGTGACGGTGGAACTCAGAGGCACCGATGACGGTTACGGTCATACGATACGCGTAGATTACTGATCCCGTTAAAGAGAGGGGAATAAGATGAAAAAGGTCTATACCTGCTTTTGTACGGACAATATCCACGAAGGACATATCAATATCCTGAACGAAGCAAAAAAATACGGCGAAGTGGTCGTCGGCGTTCTGGATGATGCCGCTTCGGTGCGTTTCAACCATTTCCCGACGATATCGCTGGATGAACGCGTTGCGATGATCAAAGCCCTGCCGCAGGTGGATCAGGTGCTGATCCAGGACAGGATCTTTTATGATGAGGTGATCGAAAAGCTTCATCCCGATTATGTGATCCACGGTGATAACTGGAAGAGCGGGGCGCTGAAGAGCATACGTGACAACGTGGAAGGGCTGCTCTCGGCTTACGGCGGCCGGATCATCGATGTACCCTATACCCATAATGACAATATACGGCGTCAGGATGCAAGGATACGCGAGAAACTCATGATGCCGGAATACCGCAGAAAACGGCTGCGGCAGCTGCTTCAGATACAGCCGCTGGTGAAAGCCATCGAAGTGCACAGCGGGCTCACCGGACTCATCGCGGAAAAGACCGTGGTACCCCGGGACGGCGGTCTGGATCAGTTTGACGCCATGTGGATCTCGTCTCTCTGTGATTCCACGGCAAAAGGAAAACCGGATATTGAACTGGTGGATATGAGTTCACGTTTCCGTACCATTGATGACGTGATGGAAGTGACGACCAAGCCTATCATATTTGACGGGGATACCGGCGGACTTTCGGAACATTTCGGCTATACCGTACGCTCCCTGGAACGTATGGGTGTTTCGGCGGTCATCATCGAGGATAAAAAGGGCCTGAAGCGGAATTCGCTCTTCGGGACCGAAGCGGAACAGGTACAGGACAGTATAGAGAATTTCTCGGCCAAGATCAAAGCAGGGAAAAAAGCCCAGCTGACGGATGATTTCATGATCATCGCCAGGATCGAAAGCCTGATCCTCGAACGCGGTATGGAAGATGCGCTGGAACGTGCCCGTGCGTTTACCGCGGCGGGAGCCGACGGGATCATGATCCACAGCAGGAAAAAGGATCCGGACGAGATCCTTGCCTTTGCCGATGCATTCCGGAAGGAAGATAAGGATACGCCTCTGGTGGTCGTACCCACCTCCTTTAACAGCATTACGGAGGAAGAACTGGCTGCCCACGGGATCAACATCGTCATCTATGCAAACCAGCTGACCAGGAGCGCCTTTCCGGCCATGGAAGAGACCGCAAAAGAGATCCTTACGAATCATCGTGCAATGGAATCCGAAAAGCGTCTCATGTCCATAAAGAGCATACTTACCCTGATCGAGGAACTGTGATGAGAGCGGGAGAATTTATCGATATACTCGCTGCGGATTTTTATGCGGGGGTTCCGGATTCCCTCTTAAAACCTTTCTGTGACTGCCTGTACGGCAGATATGGCACGGATCCTTCCCATCATGTGATCGCCGCAAATGAAGGCAATGCCGCAGCGCTGGCAGCCGGCTATTATCTTGCCACGGGAAAGCCCGCGGCAGTCTATATGCAGAACAGCGGGGAAGGCAATATCATCAATCCACTGGCTTCGCTGCTCAATGAGAAGGTATACGGCATTCCCGTAGTCTTTATCATCGGCTGGCGCGGAGAACCCGGGGTAAAAGACGAACCGCAGCATATTTATCAGGGCGAAGTGACCCTGAAACTCATGGAAGACATGGGGGTTCGCAGCTTCGTCATAGATGCGGACACGGAGCCCGAAGAATTCAAAAAGCTCCATGAGAAAAACAGGGAAGCACTGGAACAGGGGCACTGCGCAGCTTATGTGATACGCAAAGGAGCGCTTTTGCCGGAGGGGGCTGCGGAATATACGGATATCGCCGCCCTTCGCAGGGAAAAAGTGATCGAAAAGATCGCACGTGCCGCATACGGTGATGTGATCGTATCGACTACCGGAAAGATCAGCCGCGAGCTCTTTGAAGTGCGCGAACGTAACGGTGAAACACATGCGGGAGATTTTCTGTGTGTGGGCAGCATGGGGCATGCTTCTTCCATTGCCCTGGGTATCGCGATCCAAAAACCGGAACGCCGCATATGGTGCATTGACGGAGACGGCGCATTTCTGATGCATATGGGATCTGCAGCCGTGATCGGGGCAGCCGCTCCGGCCAATCTCATTCACATAGTCTTAAACAACGGTGCCCATGAGACCGTCGGCGGCATGCCTACTGCGGCCGGGACTGCGGATCTTCCGGGTATCGCTTTATCCTGCGGCTACCGTCGTGTGCTGCGTGCGGAAAACGAAAAGGAAGCGGATGAAGTGCTGGAGTATCTCCGGGGAGCCGGGGAACTCAGTTTCTGTGAGATCCGCTGCGCCCTGGGAAGCCGCAGTGATCTGGGAAGACCTACGACCACAGCGATGGAAAACCGGGATATGTTTATGGAAGGCTTAGGAACTGACGATCCGAACGGATGTCCCATAGCGTGATCGGCGAAGCCGATCCTGCATGGTAACAGGAAAACAGGGGTGGCTGTTATGATGGAGAAGATCCCACAGGAGCGGGTCAGGCTCTTACCCGGAATATTCAAGGAAAGGCGTGATATCAATACGGAGCTGCTTCTTTCGTTTGAGCCCCGTGCGCTTTTGCAGAATTATATGCTCGAAGCCGGAGAGATACCGGCAGAGCTCCGTGCGCCCCTCCATCCGGAGGAAACATTTCTGCACTGGGGTTACGAATCCCCCACCAGTCCGCTCCGCGGACATTTTCTCGGACACTGGATGAGTGCGGCCGCATTTATCATACAGACAGAGAAAAACCGCGTTCTGCGGGCACGTCTTTTTGACATCATTGACAAACTGAGGGAATACCAGCTGAAAAACGGCGGGAAATGGGTCGCGCCCATCCCGGAAAAGTATTTTGAATTCCTGCTGGCCGAAAAGAAGACTTATGCACCGCAATATGTGATGCATAAGCTCTTCATGGGGCTTCTGGATGCCTACGAATGCACCGCTTATACACCGGCCCTGACGATCCTGTCCCATTTAAGCGACTGGTATCTTGATTTCTTTGAACGCAGTGAAGATATCGATCCGAGAGTGGCCCTGCGCGGAGGCTCGGCAGGCATGCTGGAGATCTGGGTCAGGCTTTACCGCCTGACAGGGGAAGAAAAATACCGTTCCCTTCTGAAACGTTATCAGTATCCTGCTTTGTTTACCCTCCTGAAATCCGGAGAGGATCCGCTGAGCACCCAGAGTGCAAAAGCTCTGATCCCCTGGGTGCTTGGGGCAGCCAGGATCTACGAGATCAAAAGGAGCGAGGAATGGCTTGTGCCTGTCCGCAGCTTCTGGGAGCACGCGGTAAAGAAACGCGGGTTTTACGCTTCCGGCAGTGCGGATTCGGACGGGGCATTTATCCCGCCGGACAGTCTTGCGGAATATGCAGGAGATAAGAATCAGGAATTCTGTACGGTCTTTCATATGGTACGGCTTGCGGACGAACTGTTCCGCATCACCGGGGAAACGGTCTATGCCGATTATATCGAACGCTGCCTTTACAACGGCTTTCTGGCCCAGCAGCATCCGAAGAGCGGGATGGTCAGCCGCTATCTTCCGCAGAGGTCCGGAGCGAGAAAAGACTGGGGAGCTGCGCACTCCGATTTCAGCTGCTGCATGGGGAACATGCTGCAGGCCTTTTCGATGATCAATTCCCTGATTTTTTACCGGGATGATGACAAGGTGACCGTTGGTCAGTATATCCCCAGCCGCGCGGAATTCAAGATCTGCGGTACCGCCGTGGTGCTGGAACTGAGTGAGTGCCGGGATGACGAAAGCAGGAATAAACGCTTTTCCTTTTATCTGCGCGTACGCTGTGCACGTCCCCAGCGCTTTCTTTTAAGACTGCGTATCCCGGGCTGGATCAAAGGCATGCCGCAGGTAAGCATCAATTCGGAACGCCGTTTTGTCACCGAAGACGTGACGCGCGAGGGATATCTGAAGCTGGACCGTGAATGGTCCGACCAGATGATCCGTATCTCATTCCCCGGGGAACTGACGATGGAAGAACTCCCGGATGAACGCAGACTGAAGGCGCTGATGGATGGCCCCGTTGTGCTTGCAGCTTTATCCGAGGGGCTTCAGCTGGATGAAGATCCGGCAAAACTCCTGAAAAGACACAGTGTGAATTCCGAGCCGGCAGGAAGCGCTTACCGCTGCCGGCTGCGCGGTATATGGACGGATGTGATCCCGCTTTATGAGGTGGTGGATCAGCAGTATTCCGTTTACCAGACTGTCCTGTTTAAGGGCTGAAGGCAATGATTCTTTGAATTTTCGTTATGTTCGGTGACCGGCAGGACACTGAACAGCAATGAAATTGATTTGTACATCCTCCCGTGATGTGATATACTATACAAGCTATGACGGAAGAAGAAAAAGAGGCTGCGGAAAGGGATCATACAAAGCGTATAAGAAGGATCCGGCAGGCGATCGTGCTGCTGCTGGTTTTTTTGTGTATCCTTCCTACCATGATTTCCGTATGGGCCCTGCACCGCATCGGTCAGATGAACGGGGAACTCGAGAACATTGAACGCATGCTGCTTCAGCTGCCGGCTGCAGGTAACGGCGGAGAAGGACGGATGACGGAGCAGCCGCGTTCCGAAGAGCCTGCGCTGCCGGAAAAGAGCGCCGTGAGCACCGAAGAGCAGGACTGGTCCCGGGCTTATCTTGACGATCCTTCCGAGGAAGCCATAGAGGAAGAAATACACACCGAAGTAAAGCATGTTTACCTCACTTTTGATGACGGGCCTTCGGTATATACCGATGATATACTTGATATCCTTGACAGATACGGTGTAAAAGCCACATTCTTTGTTAACGGCCGGAGCGGTTATGATACGCAGTACCGCCGCATAGTCGAAGACGGACACAGTATAGGCATGCATTCCTACAGCCATGTTTATGAAAGGGTATATAAGGATCTGGACAGTTTTGCCGAGGATCTTTACCAGATCCAGAAGCTCATCTATGATCTCACGGGAGTGGACTGCCACCTGTATCGTTTTCCCGGCGGAAGCAGCAACCAGGTGCATGATATGGATATGAAACGCTGTATCCAGTACCTGAACGCCAAAGATATCCATTATTTCGACTGGAATGTTTCCAGCGGAGACGCTCTGCCCGGCACACACAGTGCTGAAGAGATCACGTCAACGGTACTCTCACAGGTGAGCCGCTCGGGCGATGATACCGTTGTGGTACTCATGCACGACAGTCCTACGAAAAAGACTACCGTGGAAGCTCTTCCGGCGATCCTGGATGCACTGCTTTCCACGGACGGGGTGGATATCCTGCCGATCACCGATGATACGAAATGCATACAACATATCAAATGAGTAGGAGGGACCATGGGTTTTTTTCAGAGTCTGAAAGACGATCTTTCCGAGGCTGTTAACGGTCTGATCCCGGAAGAAGAGCAGAATAAGGGTGATATCGAGATCCGCGATATCAGCTTCGATGAAAACGACATGGAGACTGACGCTTTGGAAGAAGCGGACGTGCCGGAAATTGCGGTGCAGAAGGAAGGCCGGAAGGCAGAACGGCCCGCAGCGGTGACCCGTGCTTCCAACCGGGCTGCAGCCAGGCAGATGAATATCGATAATCTGCCCGATATCGATCTGAACCTTATGCCGGATAAGCTCGATGCGGACGATACGGGCGGAGAAGCTGCGGAACAGACGGATAGCGTATCGTATACGGAAACGGAAGAGGAAGCCCAGGCGGAATCCGTTTCGGAAGAGCTCAGGGTGATGGAGGTCCCGGGCGGTGATGTGCTGCGCCCTGAAAGCGTATTTGAGGAAAAAATTCCGGAGGAGCCGGCGCATACGGGAAATATCATCCTGAGTATGGCTCCCGCGGAAGAGGAGACAGCAGAAGATATCGCCGCAGAAGAAATATCTGCAGAAATCCCTGACAGCCCTGAAGAAGAGGCAGCTCCCGCGGAAAAGACCGGAAGTGCCGCGGCGGAAGTGCAGCCGCAGCTGTCTTCAACCGCTGCCCGGGCAAGGGAAACAGCAAAACTCAGAAGAGAGGAAAGAAAGAAAATGGACGTAAAGAGCAGGACGACATCCGATGAGACCGCACTGATCACAGTGGGTATGAGCGTACGCGGAGACATTGAATCGGACGGCAGCATGGATGTGTACGGTTCCGTGACCGGAAATATCAGTATCAGCGGTAAACTGAACGTCTCCGGCATCATCACCGGCAATTCCTCCGCAAAGGAAGTATATGCGGACGGCGCCGAGATCAACGGCGATGTAAAATGCGAAGGCAGCGTCAAGGTGGGACAGAGTACCGTGATCATCGGAAATGTGGCTGCTTCCAGCGCTGTGATCGCAGGAGCGGTAAAGGGCGATATCGATGTACACGGTCCCGTGATCCTGGATTCTTCGGCGATCGTTATGGGAAATATCCGTTCCCAGTCGGTACAGATCAGCAACGGTGCCGTAGTCGAGGGTATGTGCTCGCAGGTCTATGCAGCCGTAAATCCTTCGTCCTTCTTTGAGGAATTCAAAAAAAGTGCACACCAGTCGGCGCCCGGAAAATAAACAGTATTTTTTCAATGCCGCAGGAAACGGGATATGCGTTACCGGCCTGCGGAAGCGTTTATCCGTAAGGAAATTGTTCGAGCAAACAGAAAGGAGTCAAGCAGCTGTATGGGAAGGATCTTATTGAAACTCAGCGGTGAAGCACTCGCGGACCAGAAACGCCAGTATGACGATGCGGTCATCGGCGGGATCGCCTCACAGGTACGCAGTCTTGTCAGTGACGGGTACGGTGTGGGGATCGTGATCGGCGGCGGCAATTACTGGCGCGGCCGGAGCAGCAGCAATATGGACCGCACGAAGGCCGACCAGATCGGTATGCTCGCCACGGTCATGAACTGCATTTATGTATCCGAAGCCTTCCGGGCGGCAGGGATGAGGACGCGCATCTTTACGCCTTTTGCCTGTTCGACCTTTACCGAGCTTTTCTCCAAGGATGCGGCATTGGCGGCTATGAACGACGGACAGGTCGTGTTCTTTGCCGGCGGAACGGGACATCCTTATTTTTCCACGGATACCGGCGTGGTCCTTCGTGCCATCGAGATCGAAGCGGACGGGATCTATCTGGCAAAATCAATCGACGGCGTCTATACCGCGGATCCGAAGACCGATCCGACTGCGAAAAAGCTGGATGAGATCAGCATTGACGATGTGATCGCTCAGAATCTCCAGGTCGTGGATATGACGGCTTCCATACTGGCACGCGACAATAAGATGCCCATGTGGGTCTTTGACCTGACCGAAGAGGGCAGCATCTTAAAGACCATCAGCGGCAAAGGCAGCGGAACAAAGATCACCGTTTGAACAGGACCCGCCGTGCAGATCGCGGGTAAATGATAAAAAAGCACAAACAGCATAAGGAGGAATTAGGGAAAATGGATGAGAGGATCAGGCAGTACGATGAAAAAATGAAAAAAGCTTATGATTTCCTGCAGAGTGAGTTTTCCACGATACGCGCAGGACGCGCCAACCCCCATGTGCTCGACCGCATCCGGGTGGATTATTACGGAACACCCACGCCGATCCAGCAGGTCGGTAATGTGACCGTACCCGAACCCAGAATGCTGCAGATCGCTCCCTGGGAAAAGAATCTGATCAAGGATATCGAAAAGGCGATCCTTGCATCGGATGTGGGCATCACTCCCAGCAATGACGGCAGCGTGATCCGTCTGGTCTTCCCCGAACTGACCGAGGAACGCCGTAAGGATCTGGTAAAGGAAGTGAAGAAAAAGGGCGAAGAGAGCAAGGTTGCGGTACGTAATATCCGCCGCGAAGGAAATGATGCTTTCAAGAAGCTTTCCAAGAGTGATGAAGTGAGTGAAGACGAGATCAAGGATCTGGAAGACGAACTGCAGAAGCTTACGGACAAATACATCAAGGATATCGACAAGGCGATCGAAGAGAAGTCACAGGATATCCTGAAAGTATGAGCAGCGTACCGAGGCACCTGGCGGTCATCCTGGACGGGAACGGCCGCTGGGCAAAAAAACGGGGGCTCCCCCGTACGGCGGGACATGTACAGGGAGCCCGCAATGTGGAAGACATGTGCGAGTGGGTGTGGAACCATGGCGTGGAATATTTTACCGTATATGCCTTTTCCACGGAGAACTGGTCCCGTCCTCCCGAGGAAGTAAAGACCCTGATGAAGATACTCAGGGATTATATGAAGGGAAGTATCAAGAGAGCCAACGCCAACAATATGCGCGTGCGCATCATCGGCGACCGTACGGCGCTGGATGAGGATATACGCACAAGCATTGAGAAACTGGAAGAGGCTACGTCCGCCAATACCGGGCTGAAATTCACGATCGCGATCAACTACGGCAGCCGCGACGAGATCCTGCGGGCCGTAAAGAAGCTGGCCGCGGAAGTCGAAGCGGGTACACGGAAGAGTGATGCGATCACGGAAGAGGATATCGCCGCCGCACTGGATACGGCAGGCTATCCGGATCCGGATCTGCTCATCCGTACCAGCGGGGAGCAGCGGATCTCAAACTTCCTTCTGTGGCAGTGCGCTTATGCCGAGTTCTATTTTGCGGAAGTGAACTGGCCTGATTTTAAAGAAAAGGAACTGGAGGCAGCGCTGGAAAGTTACGCATCTAGGGAACGGCGCTACGGGGGTATATGACTAAAGATAAGGACAGAAAAGGCAATATGACGGTACGTATCATCAGCGGCATCCTGGTGGTACTTCTGATGATGGGGATACTCTGGTTCGGAGGGATACCTTCGGCCATCGGCATGGCAGTGATCAGCTGCATTGCCTATTCCGAGATCATCACGGCGACGGGAGTGCGCAGGGAAGGCAGTAAAAAACCCTGTATTTTTGAATATCTCGGTTTTCTTGTGATCCTGATCTATTACGGGCTGCTCCTTTTTGACGTGCCGCTGGTCTATATCCTGCTGACGATCGTGCTTTACATGATCCTTCTGATGCTGATCTTTGTATTTACATTCCCGACTTATCATTCTCCGGAGATCTTCCGCAGCTATTATGCTTTTGTATACGGCCCTGTGATGCTTTCCTTTGTCTTTCTTACAAGACAGTTGGGGCTTCCGGATGAAAGCGTGATCTATGATCAGGGCTTTTACGCCGTCTGGATGATCTTTGTCTCCGCATGGGGATCGGATACCTGCGCTTATTTTTCCGGCGTGCTTCTGGGACGTCACAAGATCACTCCCAGGCTTTCACCGAAGAAGAGCGTGGAAGGCTGTATCGGCGGTGTGATCGGCGCAGGCCTTCTGGGACTGATATACGGGATCATCCTGATCCAGACCGGAAGGATCAGCGGTGTGCGCCTCTGGGCTTATCCGCTTCTGGGAAGCTGCGGCAGTGTGGTCGGACAGATCGGTGATCTGGCGGCCTCTGCCATCAAAAGAGATTTCAAGATCAAGGATTACGGCGTGTGCATCCCCGGACATGGCGGTATCATGGACCGTTTTGACAGTGTGATCTTTACGGCGCCGCTTACTTACCTGCTTACGATCATAGTTTTGGGGAAATGATACGGAAATGAAGACGATCGCCATTCTTGGATCCACCGGATCCATCGGAACACAGACGCTGGATATACTCCGAGAATACCCCGGCAGATACCGCGTGAGCGCATTGGCTGCCGGCAGAAACGACAGGCTTCTGGAAGAACAGATCCGGGAGTTTAAGCCCTCCGTTGCGGTGCTCTATGATGAAGAAGCTGCCGCAAGGCTTCGTCCCGCGGTCTCGGATATTCCGGGACTGAAGGTACTTTCCGGAATGGACGGACTGATCGAAGCCGCAACGCTGCCCGGGACGGATATGGTGCTTACGGCGGTCGTGGGAATGATCGGGATACGGCCGACCATTGCCGCGATCAATGCCGGCAAGGATATCGCTCTTGCGAATAAAGAGACCCTGGTCTGTGCGGGCCATATCATCATGCCTCTTATAAAAGAAAAGGGTGTTTCGCTCTATCCCGTGGATTCCGAACACAGCGCGATCTTCCAGTCTCTGAACGGCGAGCCGAAGGAAAGGCTTTCAAAGATCTGGCTCACCTGTTCCGGCGGTCCTTTCCGCGGAAAGAAGCGTTCCGAACTGGAGCATGTGACAGCCGCCGATGCATTGCGTCATCCGAACTGGTCCATGGGCAAAAAGATCACGATCGATTCCGCATCCATGGTCAACAAAGGTCTGGAGGTCATGGAAGCGCACTGGCTCTTCGACGCGTCTTATGAGCAGATCAAAGTGCTCATACATCCCCAGTCTGTCGTTCATTCCATGGTGGAATATGCGGACGGCGCCGTGATCGCCCAGCTGGGCGTGCCGGATATGCGTCTTCCCATACAGTATGCGCTTTTTTATCCGGACCGTCTGCCGGCGGGCGAAGAACGTCCCAGGGTGGATTTTTATAAGCTCGGGCAGCTGGATTTTTCCGAGCCGGACAGGGAAAGCTTTCCGGCATTGGATCTGGCACTAAAGGCCGGTCTTTCGGGCGGAAGCCTGCCCACCGTGTTCAATGCGGCAAATGAGGAGGCCGTGGCCCTGTTCCTTCAGGGACGCATCTCTTTCCTTTCTATCAGCGAGCTGATCGCCAGCGCCATGGAGGCGCACAACAATACAGCGGATCCCGATGTGGATACCATACTGGCGGCCGAAGCGGAAGCGCGGCAGCGGGTACGGGAAAAAGCCGGGACCTAAGAAAAGAGGACTTTTGAAAAATGAATTCTCCGATACTTACGATCATCTCTTTTATCCTGATCTTTACCGTGGTGGTGGTCAGTCACGAATTCGGACACTTCCTGATCGCAAGGATCAACGGCATACGTGTAAATGAGTTTTCCATCGGCATGGGGCCGGCGCTTTTCCGGAAAAAGGGAAAAATGACGGAGCTGGTGATACGGCTTCTGCCCATCGGCGGCGCCTGCATCTTTGACGGGGAGGACGGCAGGGAAAGCGTCATAGACAATAAAGAGGAAGAGCCTCTTTCCGGAGACGGTGACGGAAAGCCGCGGAAACGTTTCCGGCCCAAGGCAAGGCCTTTTCAGGAGGCGCCGGTGTGGGGACGTATCGCAGCGGTTGTTGCAGGTCCGCTCTTCAACATCATCCTGGCGTATCTGCTTTCACTTTTTGTCGTCTGGTTCACCGGTGTTACCACACCCGTGATCACAGGGATTATCGACGACTATCCCGCGGAAGCCGCCGGGCTGGAGGCCAATGATGAGATCGTAAAGATCGACGGCCACTCCACACATCTCTGGGATGATGTGCGTATCTATACGCTCTTAAGCAGCGGTGATCCCCTGAAGATCACTTATATCCGTAACGGAGAGAAGCGGGAAACGGAGCTTACACCGTATCTGGATCCGGAAAGCGGGAATTATTATATCGGTATTCAGGGGGGCAATATCCTGGACTGCCGGAATCTGAAGGTGCTGAAATACAGCTGGTATAATGTGGAATTCTGGCTCAGCGCCACGATCCAGAGCCTGAAATACATGATCGGCGGTCATGCACGGCTGGATGATCTTGCCGGGCCCGTAGGCGTTGCCAATATCATTGACGATACCATCGAGGATGCCGCACCACACGGTGCATTTACGGTCATATTGAGCATGCTCAATATCGCGATCCTCCTTTCGGTAAACCTTGGGGTATTAAACCTCCTTCCGATCCCGGCCCTGGATGGCGGAAGACTGCTCTTCCTGCTCTTTGAAGCGGTCAGCGGCAAAAAGGTACCGCCCGAGAAAGAAGGCATTGTTCACCTGATCGGTTTTTTGCTTCTGATGATCCTCATGATCGTGGTACTGATCAACGATATCGGCAGGTTTTTCAGATAAAGAACTGCAGATAAATAACTTGAACAGAGGCTGGCGGATTGAGCCGGATATTCAAATACAGTCCGTAAGGAGTTGCTTATGAATACAGATGAAGTGATCCGTGAATATGACGCCATGTTCGGGACGAAGCCGCCCCGTGAGATCCTTCACTTCCTGATGCAGAAGATCGATATCGCCCGTGAGGAAAAGGATGTCGCGGGTGAGATCATCCTGCTGAACGAGACCATCGGTTTCTGCCGGGACGCCGCCTTTGTGGAAGAAGGCGTGCGCTATGCCCGCGAACTGGAAGCCCTGATGAACGAGCTGGATTTTGACGGGCGGATCGAATATGCCACGACCATGCTGAATCTGGCCAATGCCTACCGTGGTTTCGGCATGCCGGAGGAATCGGAAAAACGTTACGCCATCTGCGAGGAGCTGTATAAAAAGATGCTCCCTGCGGATGATTTTCTTTTTGCGGGTCTTTACAATAACCGCGGCCTGCTATTTCAGGAACTGAAGGACTGGGGACGTGCGGTGGAGGATTTCCAGCATGCGGCCGCCATACTTGCCGCAGATCCCGGGAAGCACGAGATCGAACTGGCCAGCACCAAGGCCAATCTTGCGGCGGCGCTGACCTATGCTTCGCCGGAGGGACGCAGCGAGGCAAGGGAATGCCTGCAGGAGGCCATCGACATCTTTGAAAAAAACGGCGGTACGGATTTCCATTACAGTGCCGCTCTTTGTGCTTTGGGCACCCTTTATTTTCAGGATAAGGATTATCTGGGCGCCGCCGCGTTCTTCAAGAAAGCCATGGAACAGCTTTATGCCGGGACCGGCGCCAGCGAGAATTATCTGCGTGTAAAGGAAAACTACGAGCTTTCGATGAAGTATGCGGGTGAACAGAAGGAGACCGCGCCGGATGAGTTCAGTGCAGTCGCCCGCAGCCGATATTTTTATGAAGAATATCTGCTGCCCCGCATGGAAAGGGAATGTCCCGAGGTATTGAAGAGCATTGCCGTGGGTTATGCCGGGGAAGGGAGCGAGCACTTCGGCTTTGACGATGAGTATTCGCTGGATCACGACTATGCACGGGGCTGCTGCGTATGGATCTCTTCGGTACAGGCACAGCACTATATGCCGATCCTGAAAAAGATCTACGAGGAGGCTTTTGCTGCCGCTTTCGGCGGAAAGCCGGATCTTAACGCCGGGCGTCAGGGCGTGCTCGAGATCGACGCCTGGTTTGAACGCCTCTGCGGCATACGCCAGATCACCATGCGTTATTACGCCAAAGGACTGGATGTGCTGGTCGCAGCCATGGACGATGAAGAGCTGGCCGGCATCGCTGCCGCGGTGAACGGCGAGCTTTTCCGGGATGACGACCGGACCATGACGAAACTTCGGCGCTATTTCCTGGAACAGATGCCGGAGGATTTCCGTCGTAAAAAGATCGCAAACCTGACACATCTGTATTCCCAGGCCGGGCAGTACAATTATCTGCGTTCCGTAAAGCGCGGGGATCTGGTCACGGCACAGCTTTATGAAGCCCGCGCCGTGCAGACCATGCTGCAGCTGGCTTTCTATCTGAACCGTAAATATCCCCCGTATTTAAAGCTTTTGCACCGCGGAGCCGCACAGCTGCCGATGCTCGGGGAGTTGGCGGATATCGCGACCGCACTTTCCGAGATGCCTGCAGGCCGTCCCGAGACTCTGGTGAACGGAACGAATGACAAGGCACTCACTTTTGATATTGTTGCCTCCATTCTTCTGGACTGTATGATGCAGCAGGGACTGATCGTTCAATATGACCGGAACGAGCCTTTTGCCGACCGTTACATCGCCGAGATCGCAGGACTTGTAAAGCCCGCAGCAAAAAGAAAAGCCCCGGTACCGCCGCAGTCTTCCCTGATGGACGAGATCATAAAGACCGAATGGGATATGTTTGACAAAACAAAGAATGAGGGCGGACGCGCAGACTGCCAGGATAACTGGGCCACCTTTTCGATCATGCGGAAAAGCCAGTATATGACCTGGCCGGAAGAGCTGCTGGTATCCTTCTACAGTGACCTGACCGTGGCGCAGTCAAAGGGACGCAATCTGATCACCGAAAAATACGGGCGCATGATGGAATCCACGGCCCCCGAACGCTATGCGGAGCTGAAGGCATATTTCCCGGCGCTTGACGAAGACCGGATAAAGATACAGGAAGAGATCATCTCGATCCAGGTGAAATGGATGGAAGAGCTGGCGGCCCAATATCCGAAGATGGCCGGTCAGGCAAGAAAGATCCATACGGCCGAGGATACGGCGTACGATACCTCCTACGAGACCTATCTGCGCGGTGAGATCAGTACCTATTCCGAAGGTACGCTGATCCTGTACGGACGTTTTGTGGCCGGACTTTTACAGGCAGGGCGGAATCTGGCGAAAGAGACCATGAACAATACCGCGGTACTCATGGGCTATAAGGATCTGGCCGATGCGGAGAGCAGGGCCTGAACTTAAGGGCAATTGTTTTTTGATTTTTTTGTGATGGCAGGCATGTTCGTCTCATGAGCTTGGGACCCTGGCATCACTTTTTTCCGGCCTTCCATTTTTTTATCTCTTCCAGGCGCTTTTTCAGCGCGGCTTCCGCACCCTGGTCGGTCGGGTGGTAATAGCTCGTTCCCAGTCTGGATTCCGGCAGGCAGTCCATGCGTGCCATCTTTTCTTCGGTATCATGCGCGTAGATATAACCTTTTCCGTAGTCCAGCTCCTTCATGAGTTTTGTGGGAGCATTCCGTATCCAGAGGGGAACAGGCTCCGCCAGCTCGTTTACCGCATCGGCCTTCGCTTCGTTATAGGCCAGTTCCATGGCGTTGGATTTGGGCGCCAGCGAGACATAGACCACGGCTTCGCACAGATGCACCGAGCATTCCGGCATGCCGATCATGTGACAGGCCTGAAAGGCGTTTACGGCCACGTTCAGTGCATTGGTATCGGCAAGGCCCACATCCTCGGCGGCAAAGCGGGTCACGCGTCTGGCGATATAGAGTGGATCCTCGCCGGCTTCCAGCATACGCGCCAGCCAGTAGACCGCCGCGTCCGGATCGGAATTGCGCATGGATTTGTGCAGGGCCGAGATCAGATTGTAATGTTCTTCGCCGTTCTTATCATAGAGCAGGGATTTTTTCGATATACACTGGTCCAGGGTCTGTTCGGAGATGATCACCGAGCCGTCGGCCTGAAGATCCCCGTTCAATACCGCCATTTCCAGGGTGGAGAGGGCGGAACGGGCATCGCCGTTGGCAAAATTGGCGATACGCGAGAGCAGCTCCTCCGCGATATCGATCTTCTGGCCGCCGAAGCCGCGCCGGTCTGTAAGGGCGCGCTTTAATAAAGCAAAGATATCCTCCGTTTCCAGCGCTTTCAGCACAAAAACACGGCAGCGGGAGAGAAGAGCACCGTTCACCTCAAAGGAAGGATTTTCGGTCGTGGCGCCGATCAATGTGATGCTGCCTTTTTCCACAAAAGGAAGGAAAGCGTCCTGCTGCGCCTTGTTGAAGCGGTGGATCTCGTCGACGAAGACGATGGTCTTTTCTCCGAAGCGGCGGCGTTCCTCCGCCTCGTCCATAACCGTACGTATATCCTTGATGCCGTTCATCACGGCCGAAAAATTCACAAAGCGGGCTTTGGTCTGTTTCGCGATGATCTGGGCAAGGGTCGTCTTGCCCACACCCGGAGGTCCCCAGAAGATCATCGAAGAGACCTGGTCGCTCTCGATCATGCGCCGCAGGACTTTCCCGGGACCGAGCAGCTGCTCCTGTCCCGCAAACTCATCCAGATTCTCCGGCCGCAGTCTCGCCGGCAGCGGCTGCAATACCGTATTTTCAAACATACTCATCTGTTCCATAGCATTTTATCATTCCGCCTTAGGCCTGCCGTAATCCGGGCCTTCCCTGCGTAACATTCCTTTCCTGAAATAGGCTGATCTGAACCAGTCGGTTTTTTTTCATGGTCTTCCGGTATCCTTCCCGTACCTGTGCCTCAGTACCGGCCAGGATCAGCAGCTTTTTGTCGACCTTATACTGCAGGCCTTTTTTTATCCCCTCAAAACGGCCCTGCAAAGCTTTGATCTCTTCGGGCGAGCGCAGATGCCTCTGATCCAGGCCTGCCATCTCGGGCTGATAGCTCATGATGCGTTCCGCCATTTACCGTTCCGTGAAGCTGCTTTCTTCCTGAGCGTATGAATTTGCCGATTCGACTTCGTGCATCCTTTTTCTCAGCCATTAGGGAATGATCGTTTATGTTTATCAGGGAAATTATATCACATCATTCTTTTTTTGGATATTATTATCATTTTGGCAGACATAGACTCTGCCTGTAAAAGCGGAATCGTGTACGAAAACAGATTAAGGAGAATCATTCACATCAGGAAGTGCTTTACGCTTGAAAGGATCGTTTTTTCGGATATAATTAAGTATATATGTGTTAAAATTATAACATCCGGTCAACGGCGACCGATGCAGTCAAAAACGTACTTTTGCAGATCGGAAAATGACTTTTTAATACTATAGATGCTTTTTTGCCGCAAACAAACCTTGAAGATAAGGAGAAACCATCATGGATAACGAAAATCTATATCCTCTGGCCTTACCGGTCGGGACCGTACTTGCAGGGCAATATGTGATCGAACGCGTTTTGGGGGAGGGAGGCTTCGGGATCACCTATCAGGCGCTGGACCACAGGAGCGGAGAATGCGTTGCGATAAAGGAATTTTTCCCGGACAGCATGGTTACACGCGTCGAAAAAACAAAAGTATTACCCTTTACCGGTGAACGCGGCGAGAACTTTTCTTACGGCAAGGATTGTTTTCTGCAGGAGGCGCAAACACTGGCCCAGTTCATCGGAAACGAGCACATCATACGCGTTTATACCTATTTTGAAGAAAACAATACAGCATATTTTGCCATGGAGTATGTCCGTGGCAAAAGCTTCGACCGTTATATCAAAGATCAGGGCGGTAAGATCCCTTATGAGGATGCCGAACAAAAACTGTTTCCGATCATGGATGCATTGCAGGCAGTACACGAGAGGGGGATCATCCATCGTGATGTGGCGCCGGACAACATCTATATCACCGATGACAACAATGTAAAACTCCTTGACTTCGGTGCGGCAAGATACAGCCTCGGGGATAAAAGCCAGAGCCTGGATGTGATCCTGAAGCACGGCTATGCCCCCAGAGAGCAATACAGCCGTCACGGAAAGCAGGGCCCGTTTACCGATATCTATGCTCTGGCTGCGTGTTTCTATTATGCGATCACAGGAGAAAAACCGGCAGATTCCGTTGACCGTATGGTAGAAGATACCGTTATCCGTCCCGCTGCAATGGGGGCATCTCTGCCGAAATATAAGGAAGATGCCATAATGAAAGCTCTCAGTATCGATCCGGCCGATCGTTTTCAGTCCGTGAGTGATTTCAAGACGGCTCTGAATGAAAAGACAGTACTTCTGACTCCGGCAGGGAATGCCGCTCCCCGAAAAAGGAAAATAATCCCTTATATCGCAGCAGCACTCATACTGGTCCTGTGTGTGGCCGGGCTCGGCATATTGCTCGGTTCAAAAGGGAAGGAGGCTCCCTCCGCAGAGAACAACCAGGATCTGCAGTCATCCGGCAGCGGCGTGCAGGATTCCCCGGTCGAAAAAAAGCAGGATGAACCTCCTTCGAAAGCCGAGAAAGAAGAAACACAGCCGGCTTCAGAACCTGCAGCAGGCAATGAAAATGAAGAAACTCTGCAAAAAAGCGGCGACTGGAAAGCAGCTTACCTGAAAGAGATCGAGCGTTTTGAAGAAGTGACCGGCGAATACGGCGGGGAATATGCTTTGATGTATGTCGACGATGATGATATACCGGAGCTGTGCCTCGATTTCAACGTGGTGCAGGATAATTACATCTCCGGGAAAGGGATCTATACCTATAAGAACGGCAGCGCCTTCTGCGTCATCTCCACAGAACAGGCATTCAACAAAAGGATCTTCTACCAGAAGGAAAGCGGGAAAGTTACCTGTTTTTACCGGACAGAAGAAACCCGCAGGAGCGAATATGCCCTGCCTGACGGAAAGATCACGGACAGTGCCGTATACAGAACGGAAGATGAAGTATATGAAGAAATGAATCGTTATTCCGGCACATATGAATCTCCGATATTTTTCAGCTATGAACAGATCAAGGCTTTATTGACGGACGGGGAATGGAAAGAAGCCTATCTGAACCGTATCGAGCAGTTTGAACAGAACATAGAAGAGCACAGCGGCGATAAATATGCGCTTGTTTTTATCGATGATGATGCGGTGCCGGAACTGAGCATCGAAATGCTGAAGGCCGGCAACGGGATCTATTTTGGACCGGGGACCGGCGTATACACCTATCTGAACCATAATGTGAGCACGGTTGTCGCGACACAGCATGATACCTGTTTCATCCATTCGTTGTATTGCGAAGCTACTCCCTATATATTACCTACCGGGAATTTCTATATCCATTTTGACGGAGAATCGAACAGCTTTTGGAATCACTATACCCTGTCTGCGGGGAAAGTATCTTTCGAGAGTCATATCGATGTGGATTATGATGAGATCAGCTTTGCCCATTACATTCCGACCTATATTACCTACGGGCAAATGAAAGCGCTTCTTTCGGACTTCTGAAGAGGTAAAGGAAAAGCAATGAGGAAGAACAGAAAATGAATAAGGCAGACGCATTCTATGATCTGATTATAATGATAAACAGTAGGACCGGAGGTGACATGAGTTGAAAAAATACAGCAGAACAAGTGAATATATCGAATTCGGAGACTCCGATGGATATGACAGTCCGTTGTATAATATGTACAACATAATGGATATAGCGGATTTCGGATCGACGATCAATGCGATCATCAACGAGGTAAATGACAGATGCAATAATCTGAATCTATCCGGAATATACAAAACAACATATGTGCTTATAAGCTCGACGAAGGATTTTAATCAAATAATGAACGAGAAAAAAATAGCAGAGTATTGCAGGGATAATCGTGTGCACGTTCTTAATGGGAGCTGGAAAAAGCATTTTGATCTCTTCGACAATACGACTTACTTTCTGTCCCTCGAAGAATATCCTGGATCCGTCGATGATGCAGCCACCTATTGTAACATTTCCAGGATAAAGTATGAACTGCGCCCGTACCTCACGGATGAATTGCATGATACATATAGTTTTGATACACAAGAAGCGGAAAGAGCATACTATTATTCTTTCCGAAAATCAGTAAGGGAATTCCTCACATACAGATATATCGAACAGTTTGTCGAATCCGATATAAACACCTGGATAAATGAACTGGGATATGATTTGTTCTGGCTTGATAGGGAGGGAGATATCTTGAAGACAATTAACGATTATTATTTGATCGTTGAATCGTGTGGTTCAGACAGGAAAAAGCTTCGGGAATGCGCTCCGATATTTGAGAAAGCCAGATTGATGCTGATCTGTGACATATCACAGGTGGAAGGAGCGTATGAAGAAATAAAGGAGCTGTGTGCAGAAAAAGGAGCGCATGTCGTAGGACTTGATGAAAGCGGAACTATCAGAGATCATATCACCGGGCAAAAATGGACGCTGGATTGCAGCGAAAGAAGAGAAAGCTATGGTTTATTGTGCAGGGTGATCAGATTTGTATCGGAATAAAAACAATGGGAAAGTATAGTTTTAAAAACATAAAAGAGGCCGCTGCATTTTCTAAGCTTGAGAATATACATCCCGGCGGATATAGCCTATTTTCTGCAGAGCAATCCCGGCTGCGGGCGCTTTGAGACGGCTCCGGCACCTCATGTGGAAGAGGATACTTCCTCCTCCGAAAAGGCGGACAATCCGCAGATCCGCATATATAAAGACGTGGATTCACGCTATATCCTGGAAGACCTGATCGCGAAGCTGGAATTATTTACGGAAGAAGAGTGTTAAAGAAACCCGGAGAGATCATTCATACATATGGATATCAGATATTGTACAAAATGCGGGAAAGAACTGGATGCCGAAGATGCGTTCTGTGACGGCTGCGGTGCCCCTCAGCCCGGCAAAAGTGCCGCAGCGGGAAATGCGCTGCCGGATGCTGCTGCAAACAGCGTCGTATACGAAGATGCCGCGGTAAAAAAGAAGGGGCGCCGGCTGTTATTTGTATTGATCGCTGCGGCGATCCTTCTTGTCATACTGATCTTTGTGATCATTGTTCTCAGCTCATACGGGAGCACGGGAAAACAATACGACAGACAGCTTTCTCTCGCAGAGCGCTATCTGGATGAGCTTGATTATGACCGCGCCGTTGCTGCTTTCCGTGCCGCCATCGAGATCGACAGCAGCCGTTCCGATGCCTACATCGGCCTGGCCGAGATCTATATCGAAGAG
>JAEELW010000153.1 GCA_016282915.1 Lachnospiraceae bacterium
ACAGCTTTCTCTCGCAGAGCGCTATCTGGATGAGCTTGATTATGACCGCGCCGTTGCTGCTTTCCGTGCCGCCATCGAGATCGACAGCAGCCGTTCCGATGCCTACATCGGCCTGGCCGAGATCTATATCGAAGAGGGCGATCTCGAAAAAGCAAAAGAGATCCTGGAAGAAGGTATCGCTGCTACGGAAGGCAGTGATAAACGCCGGCTTGAACGAAAGCTTAAGGAACTGGAGGAGCTGATCGCAGGAAAAGCGCATGCGGAAGCGGAAGAACCCACGGCAAGTCCGACGCCTGCCCCGCCCGATAATCCTCATGATCTCTATGAGGCGTTCAAGGACGGTAATACGGAAGCATATTTGAGTGACTTTGTGTCAGAAAGTATGGGTTTTTGTGGTGTAATGCCTTCCTGGGACAATGCAAGCGGTAAAGAATGTATTACACTGAACGAGCTGAAACTGAATGCGGACGATAAACACAGCAGCTATAAAGCCGATCCTCCGTATTTTACCTATATTGACTGCGGGCTGGACGGAGCAGATGAACTGCTTGTGACAATTCCTCATTATGATTATTCATCCAATCTCAGATACTTTTATCTGATACTCAAGGACATCGATCACCGTCTGGTCATCTGCTATGCCGGTGATACCATCTATGAGACCACGATCACATACGGCGGATATATTTACTACAGGTATCCGCCCTGTGATATCCTTGAGGAGAGATACGGATATATCGATTCATCCGGGCAGTATGTATGCTGGTACGTATTAAACAAAAGATGGGTATACTCTAATCAGGGCCCCATTCATGTTTTGAATGATCACGGAGAAGAAATAAGTATCGATTTTTATCAGTGTCTGATGGAATCGGGCCATGAAAATCTGTATCTGACCGAATACTATTTCGGTGTTCAGGATTACTGGTTTTTTGACAGAAATGATTATTCCCAACGCCTGATGTTTGATATTCAACATCTGGAGGGAAAAGATAAAGAAGATACCATGTATATATTCAGAAAAGCTTTTATCGATGCAGGGATACATACTTATACCGAAGAAGAGATCTCGGATCTGATCGAAAGGCAGAGGATCGCTGTCGGTCTGAGCCGTGAGATCCTCGAATCGGATGTTGTTACCGAACAAATATATCTCTATCGTTAATAAACATGAAAGGAGCAACCGGATGAAACAGCTCTTCGATATCCCGGAATACAAAAAGATCCGCGTGATCATTGACACGGACGCAGCCTGCGAGGCAGATGACCCCTTCGCGATCGTACAGGCGCTTCTCAGCCCGAAGCTGATCGTGAAGGGCATTGCCGCAGAGCATTTCGCCCTGGATGGGTCCATGGAGAAAAGCTATGACGAGATCCGTACGATCCTGGATGCCATGGAAATGGAGTGTCCTGTACTGAAAGGGCAGGAAGGACCGCTCTCAAAAGATGAAAAGCTCTCCGAAGCGTCTGAATTTATCATAAACGAAGCGATGAGAGAGGATGAAAAGCCGCTTTTTGTCCTCTGTCAGGCTGCGATCACAAATGTAGCCATGGCATTAAAAAGTGAGCCGAAGATCAAAGAACGCATGACCGTGATCTGGATCGGCACCCACGGAAAAGTACCGAACAAAGCGCCTTTTCGTGAATTCAACGCCGGGAATGACGTGGAAGCCGCCAATCTTATCCTGGAGAGCGGCGTGACGCTCTGGCTGGTGCCGTCTTATGTGTATACCACCATCAATATCGGGATCGCCGAGATCAAAAGAAGGATCGCGCCCTGCGGAAAGATCGGGCAGCATCTCTATGAGAATCTGATGGCATACAATCACTCCGAAGGCGCCGGCTGGACCCAGGGTGAGAGCTGGTCCCTGGGGGATTCGCCTGCCATCGCCCTGGCCTTAAATCCGGGCTGCGGGCACTTTGAGACAGCGCCGGCGCCCCATGTGGAAGAGGATACTTCCTCCTCCGAAAAGCCTTCCAATCCGCAGATCCGCATCTATAAGGATGTGGATTCCCGCTATATCCTGGAGGATCTGATCGCAAAGCTGGAATTATTTGCGGACAGGGAGCACATATGATGGAAGAACCGGTCCCGGAGTATTACCGGCATTTTATCGATTATCTGCTCGAACAGGGCGTGGTCTTTGATGAACCGGATATCATCGAAAGATAAACAGATACGGGATCAAATGATCATAAAGGATGACCATATGGATATCAGGTACTGTACAAAATGCGGAAAACAACTGAGCGCCGGAGATGCATTCTGTGACGGCTGCGGCGCCCCTCAGTCCGGCAAAAGTGCCGCAGCGGGAAATGCGCTTCCGGATGCTGCTGCAAACAGCGCCGTATACGAAGATGCTGCGGTAAAAAAGAAGGGGCGCCGGCTGTTATTTGTATTGATCGCCGCGGCGATCCTTCTTGTCATACTGATCTTTGTGATCATTGTTCTCAGCTCATACGGGAGCACGGAAAAACAATATGACAGACAGCTTTCTCTCGCAGAGCGCTATCTGGATGAGCTTGATTATGACCGCGCCGTTGCTGCTTTCCGTGCCGCCATCGAGATCGACAGCAGCCGTTCCGATGCCTACATCGGCCTGGCCGAGATCTATATCGAAGAG
>JAEELW010000154.1 GCA_016282915.1 Lachnospiraceae bacterium
CGATGCGCCCTTTTGCAAACGTTGTGATATCCAGAGCTCCGGGTACTTCAAGGAGCTTGGCGATATTCCTGGCGCAGGCCAGCTGCGGGTTGATCGTCATGGAAAGACCCAGTTCGTCTGAAAGGAACTGGATCTCCTCGTTATAGATCGGGTTCTGCACCCTGGCGATCGTATGATGGATGCCGCCTCTTCTTGCGATCAGGCAGCACAGAAGATTCACCTCATCCTGTCCGGTCACGGCCACCATCATATCGCATTCCTTTACGCCCGCCTCCTGCTGAACGCGGAAGGAAGTACCGTTGCCCTCCACCGCCTGCACATCCAGCACCTGCTGCATACGCTCCAGCTTATCGGCTTTCAGGTCGATCACCGTGATCTCGTGTTTTTCTTCGGAAAGCTGCTTGGCAAGTGCATAACCCACGCGGCCGCAGCCCACTAAAATGATCTTCATCCTCTTCCTCTGTGGAAACGCTACATGATAACGACTTTATCCGTACCGATCAGCCATGCTCCCGCAATGAGCTGTACCGCCAGTATCAGCGGCAGCCCGTAACGGAAATACCAGTGTCTGGTCTTGTGGCGGAAAAGATACATGCCGAGAAAAGCTCCCAGGCTCCCGCCCAGAAAAGCCGCCAGAAAGAGGTGGCTCTCGGGTATACGCCAGCGGTGATTGACCGCCTTTCGCTTGTCGATCCCCATAAGAGCCAGCCCCAGCACATTCATCGCGACCAGATAGATGATACAGATCGTGATAACATTCATCGTCTTACGCTCAGTTCTTCTTCAGCTCCTGCTGTTTCATGCCGCGCACCTTGCTGGCCAGACCGAAGAGATTGATAAAACCTTCTGCGTCATGATGATCGTAAAGATCTCCGGTCGTAAAGGATGCGATGCTCTCGTTATAGAGCGAGTAGGGAGAAGTCTCTCCGGCCTTGATGATATTGCCCTTATAGAGCTTAAACTTCACCTCACCGGTAACATACTGCTGCGTGCTCTCAATAAAGGCCTGTACGGCTTCACGCAGCGGTGTGAACCACTTTCCTTCGTATACGATCTGTGCAAAGAGATTGCCCATGTCCAGCTTGGTCTTGGTGGTCTCGCGGTCCAGGATCAGCTCTTCCAGCTGCTGATGTGCCTCGTAAAGGATCGTTCCGCCCGGTGTCTCGTAAACGCCACGGCTCTTCATTCCCACCACACGGTTCTCAACGATATCAACGATACCGATGCCGTGCTTGCCGCCCAGCTCATTGAGCTTGCGGATGATATCCGAAACCTTCATCTTTTCGCCGTTCAGGGCTACAGGCACGCCTTTTTCAAACTGCAGCGTGACAAATTCGCCTTCGTCCGGTGCTTTCTCGGGTGTCACACCCAGCACCAGCAGGTGGTCGTAATTCGGCATGTTGGCGGGATCCTCCAGTTCCAGGCCCTCATGGCTGATGTGCCAGAGGTTACGGTCGCGGCTGTAGCTGGAATCTGCCGAGAAAGGCAGATGGATGCCATGGGCCTTGCAGTATTCGATCTCGGATTCACGGGAATCCATAGTCCACTTGTCATTTCTCCAGGCAGCGATGATCTTCAGATCCGGAGCCAGGGCCTTGATGCCCAGTTCGAAACGGATCTGGTCGTTACCCTTTCCGGTAGCGCCGTGGCAGATCGCCGCAGCATTCTCTTTTCTGGCGATCTCCACCAGCTTCTTGGCGATCAGCGGGCGTGCCATCGAGGTGCCCAGCAGATACTTGTTCTCATAAACCGCATGCGCCTGTACGCAGGGCATGATGTATTCGTCGGCAAACTCGTCCGTCACATCCAGGATATAGAGCTTTTCCGCTCCGCAGCTCTTTGCTCTCTCCTCCAGTCCGTCAAGCTCCTCCGCCTGTCCGCAGTCCACGCACACGCAGACCACCTCGTAATCGAAATTCTCCTTCAGCCAGGGGATGATCGCCGTGGTGTCCAATCCGCCCGAATATGCCAGGATCACTTTTTCCTTTGCCATGATACTTTCCTCCGTTTCTTTTTCTTCTCTTTCGGTTTTTCTATCCTAATGCGGGTTTCCGCCAGCGCAGTTTCCCGTACGGGATGTCATTACACCCATTCAACCATGGTATCATACTACAACACAAAAGCTTTTGCAACGCCGAATGCTTCAGCCCAGAAAGGCCGTCACTTCCACCTCGCAGAGCACGCCCTTGGGCAGCTCCTTTACCGCAACACAGCTGCGGGCGGGTTTTCCGGTAAAATATTCCTCATAGACGGAGTTGAACGCGGCAAAATCCGCCATATCCGCCAGGAAGCAGGTGGTCTTTACCACATGGGCATAATCCGTTCCCGCAGCCTTCAGGATCTCTCCCGCATTTCTGATGGCCTGCTCGGCCTGTGCCTCGATCCCTTCGGCTTCCACGGCACCGCTGGCCGGGTTAATGGGGATCTGTCCGGAGGCAAAGAGCATATTGCCTGCAATGATGGCCTGCGAATAAGGTCCGATGGCTGCCGGTGCGTTTTCCGTACTGATGATCTTCATGATAATTCTCCTTATATAATGTAATGTTTACAGTTTTCTCATTCCGGTCGGAATTCATGCAGCCCCCGCTGACGGCGGTTGCGCATCTTATATCCGTACATTCTTCCGTCGGCCTCGCTCAGCGCCGCATCCAGGCTCTGTTTCCTGCAGTCCGGGCATACGATGCAGCCGATGCTGGCAGAAATGCGGTAAGGCTTCCCGCTCTGTTCCGAAGTCCGGTTCATGACCTCACAGAATTCTTTGGCGCGCGCCGCTTCATCCCCTCTCTCATACGCACCGATCCCGATCAGGAAGAATTCATCGCCGCCGCTGCGGACACAGAACTCATTTTCATGTGCCAGGGACCGGAGCACATCGCTGACGCAGCGTATCCCGTAATCCCCTTCCGCATGTCCGAAATTGTCATTGATGTATTTCAGGCCGTCCATATCCACCACGGATACAAAGAGCGCCTCTCCCTCCGCCGCCTCGGAAAGCAGCCTGCGGAAATTTTCGTACATGCCGCGGCGGTTAAAGACTCCGGTCATCTCATCCCTTACGGACAGGATCTGCAGACGGTCCTTGGAACGTATCATCTCCAGACCGGTATTGATGTAGCGCAGCCAGTTGCGGTATACGATATTCGGATAAAAATGATCCGAAAAATCCCTTTGCAGGACGGAATAGCCCAGGAGCCGGCCGTTAAAATGAACCGGTGAAAAATAGAAGACAGCCGGTGCTCTCCCCTCTTCATAAAGCTTCGGGATCATCTGTGCCGTTTTGAAACTCACCGCTTCCCCTTCTCCATAATACTTATCCTCATCCACGGAGGTTGCGGCTGCAAGGATACGCATATTTTCCGGATATCCCTGCGTCCGGCTGTCATCCATGTCCAGCCAGTTTTCCTTCAGGCAGAGATAGAAATTCCGGTAGGGGCGCAGCAGGTAGATGCTGTTGAAGATATTCTTCATGCACTCGTCAATGGTGGCCGAATCCGTAAAGGTCTCCATCGCATAGCTTTCCAGCAGGGTCCCGATACTGATCCTTTCACCGAATTCCGAATCCGCATAATTATAGGAACTGACATAAAGCGCGTTACGGAAACGCCGGATCATATAAGCCGGATCCGTAACACAGCCGCAGCTTGCTCCCGGATGGAAGAGATGCGAGGTATCCTGCTCCATGGGAATGATCTCCGCGCCCGGATCGATGACACTGCGGATATGATCCACCGCATCCGCTCCCATCTTGGCATCCGCCGGCTCATAGGAGGAAAGCGTTGTCAGGTTCATCGCCCCCTCATCCGAGGCGTCAAAGCCAAGGACCAGCACGTCCTCCGGCACCCTTTTCCCCCGCTTTTTCAGGCGTTCGATCAGGCCTATAGCCATGCAGTCGCTCGTACAGAGCACTGCCTCCGGCTGCCGGATCTCTCCGCTCACGATCTGCTCCGCCAGCTCGTCCCCGCTGTTATACCAGAAATTGCCGTAAATGATATGCTCCGGCAGCACCGAAAGGCCAAGCTTTCCGATCTCGTCAAGCAGGATCCCGAGCCTTTGCTCCGCCACCGCATTATCCTTCTGCCCTGTAAGGATACAGAGCTTTTTTTTGCCGTGCACTTCAATGGCGTGCCGGCACATCTCGCGCAGGGCAGCCTCATTATCATTTCCGATAAACGTCGTTCCCTCCAGCGGCAGTTCCAGCGAGCAAACCGGTATATCGGGATAAGCCGCAAAACGGTTACGGAGATGCTTCAGCAACGGATCCTCGCCATGATCCGTCAGCATCGAACAATCCAGGATCGCGCCGTCCAGCTCCTCCAGATTGGCCAGTTCAAAGATGTTGAGCTCGCCCTTCACATAATCCGCTCTCGGAAAGGAAGGGTGCGTACTGGATGCAAAAACACAGAGGTCATATCCGTAACGTTCGCACTGCAGGGTAATCCCCTTCAGTATCCTGTGGACATGGACTACTTCCGGCAGCGCAACAAATAAGGCGATCCTTTTCCGTCGTTCCATCCTGCTTCCTCCCATGATCATTCATCAAAATCAACTGTCACATAAAAGCCGCGGGCGGTCTCTTCCACTTTCTGCACGATACCCTCACGCGTCCGGAGACGATCCCTCAGCTTAAAATTGGCCGACATGGCCAGCGACGGGTCAATGGTATAATAATAGCTTCCGGGAAGCAGTCCCTCGGTTACCGTCACTTTCTGCCCGGCTTCCAGAAGCCCCGGCCTCTCCATTTTAATATCCATACTGC
>JAEELW010000155.1 GCA_016282915.1 Lachnospiraceae bacterium
AAGAACGTCTGAAAGCGGTGCTGAAGGAAGTTTCCGCTTCCCGCGGCGGCATCATTCTGTTCATTGATGAGTTGCACACGGTGGTGGGCGCCGGCGCCTCGGAAGGCTCCATGGACGCGGGCAGTCTGCTGAAGCCGATGCTGGCCAGGGGAGAACTGCACTGCATCGGCGCCACCACCCTGGATGAATACCGCAAGTATATCGAGAAGGATCCGGCGCTGGAGCGGCGTTTCCAGCCGGTACAGGTGGATGAGCCTACGGTGGAGGATACGATCTCGATCCTGCGCGGTCTGAAGGAACGTTATGAAGTTTTCCATGGTGTAAAGATACAGGATAATGCACTGGTGAGCGCCGCCGTCCTTTCCAACCGTTATATCAGCGACCGTTTCCTGCCGGATAAAGCCATTGATCTGGTGGATGAGGCCTGTGCCCTGATCAAGACCGAGCTGGATACGATGCCCACCGAGCTGGACGAAGCAGCGCGCCGCATCATGCAGATGGAGATCGAAGTGGCCGCCCTCAAAAAGGAAGATGACAATCTGAGCAGGGAGCGTCTGGAAGAGCTGAGCCGCAGCCTTGCGGAGGAAAAAGAAAGCTTTGAAAAGGAAAAGGCCCAATGGGAAAACGAAAAGGCGGCTGTGGACCGGGTCTCGAAGATACGCGAGCAGATCGAAAGCGTCAATAACGAGATCGCCATCGCGCAGCGTGAGGGTAATTATGAAAAGGCCGGAGAGCTTTCCTACGGGACCCTGCCGGAACTGAAAAAACAGCTGCAGGCCGGGGAGGAACTGGCGGGAAAGAAAGAGAACCGTCTGGTCCATGAAAACGTATCCGAGGAGGAGATCGCCCGCATCATCTCGCGCTGGACCGGGATCCCCGTGAGCAAGCTGAACGAAAGTGAGCGTAACAAGACCCTTCATCTGGACGAGGAACTTCACAAGCGGCTCATCGGCCAGGATACGGCCGTTACCAAGGTGAGCGAAGCTATCATCCGTTCCAAGGCGGGGATCAAGGATCCGTCCAAACCGATCGGTTCCTTCCTCTTCCTCGGACCGACCGGCGTGGGCAAGACGGAACTGGCAAAGTCGCTGGCGGAAACACTCTTTGACGATGAGAGCAATATGGTGCGTATCGATATGAGCGAATATATGGAGAAGCACTCCGTATCGCGTCTGATCGGAGCACCTCCGGGATATGTGGGCTATGACGAGGGCGGACAGCTCACGGAAGCGGTAAGGCGTAAACCGTACTCGGTCGTGCTTTTCGATGAGGTGGAGAAGGCGCATCCTGACGTATTCAATATCCTCCTGCAGGTGCTGGATGACGGACGCATCACCGATTCCCAGGGACGCACCGTGGATTTCAAGAATACCATCCTGATCATGACCTCCAACATCGGGGCCCAGACGCTGCTTGAAGGGATCGACGGGGAAGGGAATATCACGACGGAAGCGGAGAACGATGCCATGGAGCAGCTCAGGCTGCATTTCCGGCCCGAATTCCTGAACCGTCTGGACGAGATCATCCTCTTTAAGCCGTTGACGAAAGAAAACATCGGTGGTATCGTAAATCTGATCATGAAGGATCTGAACAGACGTCTGGAAGATAAGGAAGTGCGGGTGGAACTTTCGCCCGAAGCGCAGAGCTTCGTGACCGAAAACGGCTATGATCCGGTGTACGGTGCAAGACCGCTCAAACGCTTTATCCAGAAGACCGTGGAGACACTTGCGGCAAAGCTGATCCTTTCCGGCGGCATTTCCCAGGGAGACACGATCAGGATCGTAACGGAGGACGGTGAGCTGAAGGCGGTGAAACAGAAATAAAGCGCCTGCAGCGGTACGGAAAGAGGAAGATTGAAAGAAAAAAGGAAGCTTTGGAAAAAGACAGAGAAAGCCGGCCGGCCCGGACGGGAAATCCTTTCCTGTCTTTTTCTTGTGCTTTTATTGCTGGGCGGCTGCGGAGAACGGCAGGTGGTGCTGACAACGGGTTTCGGCAGGGATGAGATCCTGCGGGTGGAGGAACTGGGCTGCCGCCAGAACGAACTGCTTGTTTATATACGGAATCTCCGCGGTAGATATGAGGAAGCCTTCGGCAGCGGGATATGGGAAGCGGCGGCAGAGGATGTGTCACTGGAAAAAAGCCTGCGCCAGACGGCAATGGCGCGTCTGGCCAAGATCAAGCTCATGAACCTGATGGCCGGAGCTTATCAGGTGCGTTTAAACTCTTCGGAGAAGAAACAGGCGGCTGCGGCGGCCGCGGAATACTACGGCAGTCTTTCCGAAGCGGAAAAGGAGGCCCTGGGACAGATCTCCGAGAGTGCCCTGGAAAGGATGTATGAGGAGTATGCGCTGGCCCAGAGGCTGTACGAAAAGCTGACACAGGATGTGGATACCGAGGTGAGCGACGATGAAGCGCGCATCATCACGCTTCACCGTATCGTGCTCTATGCCGTGCGTGAAGGTGAAGACGGAAGCGTCATCAGAACGTCTGCGGAAGAAAGAAAAGCACTGGCGGAGAGCCTGCGCGGGCGGATCGAGGGCGGTGAGGATTTTGATACACTGGCTTATGATCACAGCCAGGAGGAAGAGATCGGAATGAGCCTGGCCAAAGGGGAAGCGGATCCTGCGATCGAGGAATGCTGCTTTTCCCTCGCGGAAGGAGAACTGAGCCCGGTGATCGATACGGAGGAGGGGACTTATCTTTTCCTGTGCATCAGTACCTGTGACCGGGAACAGACGGAGCAGCGGAAGATCATCCTCGGAAAACAGCGTCAGAGAGACGCGTTTGAAGAGCGTTATCAGGAATATATCAGGGACCGGGATTATTACTTAAACAGCGAGCTCCTGGAGCAGACCGGTGACGGCGGCGCCATGATCCCGGCCAAAGCCAATTTCTTTACGGTTTACGATTCGTATTTTAACCCGGGACAGTCCGGAAACGATACGGACGCGTTTTGAGCAGACGAGATATCCACGCCTTTCGTGCATTAAAAAGCACCTTTCGTGCATTTTCTTCCACATGATGAATTGTTTATGATAGACTCAATCTTGCTTGAGATGAGTTTTCACGTGCCTTGATTCAATCGTTAAAAAAAGGAGGATCAGATATGCCGCCTGCATACAGAACAGCGATAGCCAAGCAGAAAGATAAGCTTTTTTCAGGTGATGAACATGTTCAGCAGGGCAGGGAAGAGCGTATGTATACCGTCGCTGCCGAAGCGGAGATGTTCGGAGCTCAGAAAGACGATGTTCAGGAGTATGGACGGCAGCTGTTATTTTCCTCTTTTCGTAATTACGGACAGGATCTGCAGCTTACTGAGGCGGAGACTGAGCTTTTCCATCGGCGTTTTACCTCTGTCGAGGCTCATGTGAATCTGAGGCAGATGACTTCCGAGACCTTTATCCAGGCAAAGATGCGTCCGGGAGAGGGACCGCAGCAGACGCCCGATCAGAGCCGTATCGGAGCTAAAGTAGAAAAGAAGAAATACGATCATAGGCAGAAAAAAGAATACGAGAAGAAGAAGGAAGCGGCGGGCAGCCGTTTCGTCTCCGCAGATGAACTTCAGACCAGATGGATGCACGAGGAACTCCTTGAAAAAAAGACAAGCGTTCCGACCGGAGACGGAGATGAAAGCGTCACCCAGCAGGAGCTTCTTAAGCGCGCGCTGAAGGGGGATTATTCCAATCTTCAGCAGTTGGATCCCGTGCTCCGTTCCGTGGCGGCGGGAAAATATATGGAAAGATTGAACATCAATGCCCGGATGAAAACGCCGGAGGAGCTGGTCAATGCCCTTTATAAAGAAGGCGGTGTCTCGCAGCTGATGAATCCGCTTTTTCGTATCGGCATATCCGTGCTGATGCGGGGACAGTCGGGAAGCAAGGCGATCTACAAGGCCTCGGATACCGGTTTCTGGTCAAAGGTTGAGGATCTGTGCAACCAGCGTATCATGGCGGCAACGATCTATTCGGCTCCCGAGGCGCAGGGGAGTATCAGTAAAGAGGATGTGGCGAGGAACAGGCAGTCCCAGATCTTCATGGCAAAGACGCTGCTGGCAGCGCATCTGGGAAAGCTTCAGAAGATAGACACGTTCAAGACGGGATATTTTTCGAAACAGAAGCATTCCGAGGACTGGAAGGGCGGTGTGGCTTCGGCTTTTGCCCATTGTTCGAGAGTGGCATTTACGCTTCCCGGCGATTCGGCCACCCTGGATTCCATGACCGGGCCGGAACAGGGGCTGCAGGCAGGCTTTTTCAAGCGGACGGCAGCTACGCATAAACTCTCCAAAAAGAAACGCAAGCCCGACAGCGGCAGCATGGTGGAAAAGAAGTCCTGGGGGACATTCTACGGGCAGCGGGGCATGAATGTGGCCATCGGCGGCCTTGGGAACGAAGGGATCCCGGGCAGGGACGGGCAGGAACGGATACTCAAGAACGACGGAAGCTGCGGACATCTGTATATGCATGTTGAAGAAGGGGGATCCTCCGATTACACCGGTCTGCTCATCGGTTTTGAGAGTGATTCCCCGGGCACTGTCAATATGACCGGACATACCCATGACTGGCGGGCAAAGCCGGAATTCGCTTCCAGTTTCGGAGGACAGCGCTGTGATGAGATCGGCGATAAATACGGCGGAAGAGTCGTGGATCTGTCGAGTATGGATCCCAAGGTGTTTGAGGGATATATGCAGCGTCTCGAGAGCTTTATGACGCAGAAGATGAACGAAGCAGAGCAGGGCGGCCCCGCAGGTGAACAGGCCCAGACGGAACTGATGAACCTCGCGGACAAGCTGAGCGGCGAACTGATGACCCGGGAAGAGATCGATAAACTGTTCTGATCGGAAAGGCTTTGTTTTGCATACCGGCCGATGCGGCGTACCGGTGGTGTATCGTGTTATAAAAAAGCTATAATTCAGGGGTGTAAATCATGAGGGAATTTGTTATAATAAGCGAAGATAATGCGCAGGCTTTCCGAAAACTGATCCCCTCGGGGGTATATACCTTCCTGCTGATGCCCGATATGCTGGCCATTGGAGCTGCGGAAAATAATGTGGCGATCGCGGCAGCAGTCTTCCGTGCGGATGATGAGGGGAATGCCGAGCTGCTCTCGATCTGTGTGGATGAAAAATACCGCAGGCAGGGGATCGGAGCGGAGCTTATGAGTGATGCCGCGGACATTCTTACGGAGAATGTGGACATAACCCGTTTCTTCTGCAGATATGAAGATACAGGAAAGCTGGAAGCCTTTAAAGCTTTTCTGGATTATCTGGAATTCTCCGTCGAGGAGGATGAGGCGGTCTGTATCTGTACGACCATCGGCGACCTGAAGCAGATTGGGGTGCTTCAGGGCGGCGGCAGTGAGAAATGCGAATCTTTTGCGGAGCTTACCTCGATACAGAAAAAAAGACTTGCGGAAGAGGAAATGGACCTGACGCCCTATCTGAAGGACGGGGTGATCGACTGGAAGATGTCCTGCACGGTCTTTGAGGACAGTACGCTGATCGGCTGTCTGGTCTTTACTTATGAAAAGGACGGAAGCCTGAACCTGTCCTGGGCAAGGAATGAAGGCGACAGGCCGGAGAATATGCTTCTCATGCTGCGCAAAGCCGTGGCGGCTGTAAAGGATTATCCGGATGAGCGGAAGCTTTATATCCCTCTTCTGAACGCGGCATCCCGCCGGCTTGCGGAGGGGCTGCTGGAGGGGCATTATGAAAAGTGCGAACAGTCTTACCGGGCGGAGTTGTATCTGTTTGAAGAGGAGTAAGACACGATAATAAATCCTTCGGGGGTGATCATGGAAACAGAAAAGCTCGAAGAGCAGAAAGTCAGTGAAGAGAAGGACGTGGAGGAACAGAAAGACAGGGAAGAGCGGAAAGACGGGGAAGAGCGGAAAGACGGGGAAGGACAGCAGGATAGCAAAAAGCGGGAAACGTCTTCAGCGGATACAAAGAGCACGGACAGCAATAAGACGAAAAAACGCTTTAAGAGGGGGCTGGGTTTCAAATTCGGTCTTTTTTACGTTATCTTTGCGCTGGTCATGATCGTGGTCAGCAGTCTCCTGACTTTTCTCAACCAGTCCAATTCCTATCATCAGGAATGTGAGAGGAATCTGCGCCAGATCACGGCACATTTGGCCGAGCTGATGGCCCGCGAGGGGGATGAGTTTGCCATCATGAGGCAGTATTTTGAGGAGCACCCGGACCGCCTGCTGATCCCGCTTGATTTCCAGGCGGATCTGGAGTATTCCGGAGACGCCTTTGCGTCCTATATCGCAGAACACTATCCCGGGCAGGTATACGGGGATGATCTGTATTTTGAAGACATGGACGATACTGCCCAGCAGCTGTACATCATCTGGAGCTTTGAATACTGGTTCGACATCTTTTACTGTGCCACGGAAGAATTCGGGCTGGAGTACATCTATTACATCTATCCCTCGGAGCAGCAGGAAAACGGCATGATCTATCTGTTCGACCCTGCCATGGAGACCAAGATCGGAGAGGACGGAAAGGAATACCTGGTACTGGGGACGGATGCTTATCAGGATCCCGAAAAGGATCATAAATATATGTGGCAGGCGTGGAAAACGGGCGTGGCGCCGGACGGTTTTGACAGCGTCAATAACGAATTCGGTTATGTTTACACCTATTGCATGCCGGTATGGAACGGGACGGAGAAAATGGGACTGATCTGCGCGGATCTGTCGGTCTATTTTGTGAATTCCGCCATTCTGGAATCCGTGATCAAGCAGGCGGTCGCGATGATCATCATCCTGCTCATCGGTATCCTGATCCTTTCCAATTTTATGCGGGAGACGGTATTGAAGCGCATCATCCGCCTGGAGAGCGCGATCCGGAAATACTCCGATTCCAAGAATGTGGAGATCTCCGATAAGATCAGGGAAAAAGAACGCAGACCGGATGAACTCACTTCCCTTTCCAACGAGTTTGCCGATATGATCGTCGAGCTGCGGGATTATATGGAATTCCTGAAGGAAGTGACGGCCGAGAAAGAAAGGATCGGAGCGGAGCTGTCCGTTGCGACCCAGATCCAGGCCGATATGCTGCCCAGGATCTTCCCGGCCTTCCCCGAGAGGGATGAATTTGATATCTATGCAACCATGGATCCGGCCAAGGAAGTGGGCGGCGATTTCTATGATTTCTTCCTGATCGATGACGATCATCTGGTCATCGTGGTAGCGGATGTATCCGGAAAGGGAGTGCCCGCGGCGCTCTTTATGGTCATCGCAAAGAGCCTCATCAAGAACCGCATGCAGATGGGAGAAGCCCCGGGAGAAGCTCTGGCAAATGTAAATAACCAGCTTCTGGAAGGCAACGAGGCGGGGCTTTTCGTTACGGTCTGGATGGCGGTGATCGACCTCAATACGGGACACGCGATCGCGGTCAATGCCGGGCATGAGAAACCGGCGATACGCCGTAAGGGCGGGCAGTATGAGCTGATCCGTTCGAAGCATTCACCCGCCGTAGCGACGCTGGAAGGTATGCGTTACCGCGAGACGGAATTTGATCTGGAACCGGGCGATTTCCTTTATCAGTATTCCGACGGCGTGCCGGAGGCCACCAATAAAAATGACGAGCTCTTTACCACCGACCGCATGCTGGAAGCGCTGAACAAAAATCCGGATGCGGAGCCGGAGGAGCAGCTCAGGAACGTACGTATTGCGATCAATGAGTTTGTCGGCGACGCGCCGCAGTTTGACGATATCACCATGCTTGGCCTGCACTTCTATGGAAAAGGTGGCAGGAATGAAGGAAATTGAATCCCTCATTGCAAGCTGCAGGGAACGCAACGCGACCTTTGAACGTGCTATGGGTTGTACGGGAAGTCTTCGGGACTTCCTGATGCTGGAAAAAGACAGGACCCTTCATAACCGTTCCTGCGAAAAGCTCAGGACGGCGGAGGATTACCTTGAGTGCTGCGGAGACTATATAGCGAAACGTCTCGGCGACAATGAAGCGGCGGAAACGGTAGAAGTGCTCAAGCTGGGAGCGGTCAATACCGCGGATCATCACGGCGGCATTTATTCCTCCCAATCCCTTCAGGGGGATATGCTGTTTGGAAGGATGCTGAAGCTTCTGGGCAGCAGGGACCGCTGCATACCGATATTCTCCTTCTCGGAGGTCGAGCTGGAGAATACCACTTATGCCAGAGGGCTTCTGAATTACGGGAGCAGGCACCGCTGCCTGCGCTTCCCGCTGCAGCCCAAGAAAGACATGAACCGCATGATGGCCTGCTGCGCCGGCTTTGATGCGGAAATGGCCGGCCGTCTTGACAGCTTTATCGCGGAAGCGGAAGAACCGGATACGGTGCGCAAGGACGTGATGCGCAAGGTGCTGAAGGAGGTCTATCGGGATCCGGCCCTGTATGAGATGCCGCGCTATGCCGATCAGTGTTTTTTTATCGCCAGGGCGCTTTCCGAAAGATATTTCCGGGACGGAGCGTACCCGCCCCACTATTATATCGAGGGGGAGGAGGCCCTGCTTCCTCTCTTTGAGAAGGAGTTGAAAGATGAGAGCTCCCTGATATGGCATATGTTCTATGACGGGAAGCTGAGGGAGAGCATGAACCGGATCCGCAATGAGGAGGGGATACCTCTTGCCGGGCTGCTCCTGCGGGGAGCGGATGACACGGGAAGGCGGGTGAATGTCCAGATCCGGGAGGACGGCGTGATCGAAGGCATGGATCGCCGCAGGCAGCTGTACAGTTATGCGTCTGAGCCGGACGCGCTGATCCGTCAGCTGCGTGAAAGGAAGCTTTTGCCCGGCGGCTATGCGATCGCCGTATTGACGGCTTTTGAACGGGGGATCTGCTGGTACGGCGGCATTTTCCAGTCGCTGTATCTTCCGCACTGGCAGGCACTTACGGTGGAAGCCCTGCGGGAAGCGGGCCTGGACCGTGAGGCGGGGATCATATCCGCATATGACTGCGGCGGCTATATCAGCGGCCCGGTCTTTGCTCTTGCGGAAACTCCGGAAGGAGGCGCCGCCTGTGCCGGACCGTTTGAGTTTATAGAGCATCCGCAGAAAACGGATGCCTTTGATAAGTGGATGAAGCTTCCTGTGCCGGAGACCCATATCATGGGGCTGTTTGAGATCTATAATGATCTGGTCCCGGCGGCAGAACGACAGTCCGATTGGTATGAAAAACTGTGCGATTTCTGTGCGCAGGAATATCCGGGGGAGGTTATGAAGTGAACAAGGCAGCATGGGCCGAGGTGAGTGTTCGGACGCTGATAGATAATGTCGCCGTGGTACGCAGCCAGCTTCGCAAGGGGGTGAAGCTCTGCGGGATCATCAAAGCGGATGCCTACGGACACAGTCTGAAAGAGTTTTCAAAAATGCTGAAATATCACCGCCTTGTGGATATGGTGGCGGTGGGGCGTATCCCGGAGGTGGAAAAGATCTTTTCCATCATGCCGGACGAGGGCGTGGATATGCTGGTGCTGGGAGAGACGGAGGCTTCCGAGATCTCTGCGGCCTGCCGTAAAGAGCATTTTGATACCGGACGTGTGATCTTTTCCGTATACAGTATGCGGCAGTTTGCGGATATCAATGCTTTGGGGATAAAGATCGGGAAACGACTCCGGGTACATATCCGTACGGACAACTGGATCACCGGGATGGGGTTAAGCTACCGGGAGTATCTCGAAAACGAGCAGCTGATCCATAAGGCCGACGGCGTGGATGTCTGCGGTCTGTATGCGCATCTGTACAGTTCGTATTCCGGCGACCGGGAGAAAACACGTCTGGAGCTGGAAGAGTTTGATGAATTCGTAAAAAGCATGGATCCGGATTACCGGAACCGCCTGACCATTCATGTGGCGAATTCGGCGATTATCTTTACCTTCCCGGAGTACGCCTATGACATGGTGCGTTTCGGGGCTGCCATGTACGGCCTTACCTGTTATGATGAGGGAAGGCTGAAGCAGGCGATGAAGATCTGTGCCAAGATCTTTGATGTGAAGGAGATCGACGGGGCGGCGCCGCTGGCGTATCACAGTCCCGAAGAAGCGGCGATGAGGAAGCGCAAGATTGCCAGGGTGATGATCGGATATTGGGACTGTCCTTTGCTGCTCACGCAGAAAAACGTTCGCATCGGCGTGAAAGGAAAGCTGTATCCGCTTGCGGATGACGTCTGCATGGACAATCTCTGTATCGATGTGACCGGGGCCGGGGATATCTCCTGTGGTGATGAAGCGGTGATCCTGGGCGAGGGCGGCATGAGCGTCAATGATGTGCTGGCGCTCAACGGGATCGAAGATATCCACAGCGACTGGATGTGTATGACAGCCGGCAGGCTGGAAAAAATATACGTAAAATAACGGAGGACATGATGAAAAAAGGTGGATGGCGAAAGGCACTGATATTTATATGCCTTATACTGGTGCTCGTGCCGGGGTGTTCGGGCTCATTGCCGGATATCATCGGAACGGAAGAGGAGATCCCGGAAGAGGAAAACAGTTTCGGCGTGGAACCTCATACGAAGGAGGACGGGAGCAGATATCGTCTTGCTCTTGTGGATCTGGATGAGTATCTGCCTTCGGCGAGACAGTTTTTCTACATCGTACAGGGCCTGGAGGAATATGGATGGATCGCGGAGGGCTCCCTGCCTGTAACGATCGAGGAGATCGAAAAGACGGAAATGGCCATCGATGTGATCTATGATAAGCTCGTGGAGGCGGATCTGGGCGAGTATGTCGAATTCGCCGAGGGCGGCATGCACTATATCGCATATGAGGATGAAAAAAAGGTTGCAAAGGAACTGAAGGAACGTGCGGGAAAGGATATCGATCTGATCATCGCCTCCGGTACGGGCGCGGGCCAGTTTGTCAAAGGTCTTGAGCTTCCGATCCCTATGGTGGATTATGGCGCAACGGATCCGGTAGCGTCGGGGATCATCGATTCCGCGACCGAGGGCAGCGGGAATCCCAATATCTGGGCGCAGGTGGAATCCTCCGTTCCCCTGAGACAGATGAAGTATTATTATTCTGTCAAGCCTTTTAAAAAGCTGGGAATGATCATCTACGGCGACGAGATCATCTCCGGCGTGCCCGATATCATGAAGGCCGCCAGGGAGGTTGGTTTTTCCGTGGTGAAATACAATATCCCGGAGCAGCCGAGGGAGACGGAAGAGGAGCTGGAAGCCTATTACAAGATGGTAAAACAGCGTTTTGAATATATGGCCATGGATGACATCGACGCCTTCTTCTTTACGCTGGATCTGGTTAACGATCCCGATAGGCTGCCGGAAATGTTTGAGCCTCTGTATGAGAAGAATATCCCGATCTATTGTCTGGACGACAAGAACAATGTTTATAACGGCGCGCTCATGATCATCGCAGCTTTCGATGAAGAGAACGTCGGACGTTTCGTCGCGGATGCCGTGACGAAGATCCTGAGCGGAGAAGAAGCGGGGAGCCTGCCCTGCGTTTATACCAGCGCACCATATATCTGCCTGAATTACGATGTTGCCAGGAAGATCGATTACCCTTTGAGTTTCGAATTCCTTGCCGCGTGCGATGAGATCTATACGGAGAGGAAGAGCGATGAGCAGTAAATCCGGGAAAAAGAATAACAGAAAATACAATGCGGACGGGAGCATGGCCGGAGACAATAAGGCTACAGAACGCACGTCCGCGGAGTCCGTTGAAAAAACGGAGATCCTCGAAAGAGATACGCTGAAAGAAGTTCCTTCAGCAGCGAAGAATGATCAGCCGCCCCAGAAGATCGGGATCGAAGTGATCGTCCAGATGATACTCGCGGTCTTTGCGCTGGCCTTTGTGGCATTTATGGGCTTTCTGAACTACCGCACCACGGTCATCGAAGTGGAAGAGCAGGTGATCGGACGGATCGAAGCCGACTCGGTGGCCGGAATGGAGAATTCCATCAGTTTCGGTAAGAGCTTTTACAATTTCTACGGAACGGACGATATCTTTGCAAAGTTTTCCGCGCAGATCCAAGGGCCGAAACCCTTTATCATCACGAAGGAAGGAGAGCTTCTTTACAAGTCGGCCGTAACGGAAGACGAGAACCCGCGGCAGGTCAGCAATTTCCTTGCAACAACGGAGTTTTCCAAGGCGTTCCCGGACTTTGAAGCCAACGGAGGCGGGGTGGCGGTTTCGGGTCAGGAACACGCGATCTTTACCGCGATCCGTCAGGATGAAACGATCCTCGGTTATTTCGGCGCGGTCTATTCGGAGGACATTTTTTCCGAGGGACTGGTCCCCGTCCGGGATAAGATCGTACGGAATACCGCCCTGGCAGCGGCTGTTGAGCTGCTGGCACTTTGGATCGTATCGCTCATTTTCCGCAGTAAGAAATGGCGTGAGAATCATCAGCGTACTCTTGACCGTGTCTTTGAACGTATCGTTTCCATCGTGGTCATGGGTCTCGGCGTGATCGGGCTTTCGGCGATCTGCATCGGATCCTATCAGACGGATTACCGTGACCGTATCGAGAGCGCGACCAGGGTATCCCTCCAGAATCTTGAGAATACCATCAAGACCGTGAAGGATCAGGGCGTGGATCTCCGCGATGTGGACGGACTTGCTGCTTATATCCGGGACCGTGTCGAGAGCCTGGAGACCCTGCATGCCGTACGTATTTCGGATCATATCGCCGAGGTGAGGCGTACGGAAGAATCTTCCGATGTGATCAGCTTTGTATTTGACTCGGGAGACGGGGATATACTGTATCTGGAAGCGGAGGTTTCCGGCGGCGCCATGCGGCAGCAGATCCGCAGCATCGTCCTGACCCTGATCTCCACGCTGATCATCTTGCTGATGTTTGTTTTCGAGATCATCCATCTGGTGGAGCTTCTGGGAAATTCCAAAGATGCATCGGGAAAAGCGGTCTTCTCGGAGCACAAGGTAGCCACCAGCCTGCGGCTTACCGGCTTCCTCTGTTCCACGGCCGAATATATGTGCGTACCTTATGCAGCCATGATGATCCGTGAGAGCGGGGAATCGCTCTTCGGCCTTTCCGTGGGTCTGACGGCAGCCCTGCCGCTGACACTGGAGAGCTTCATGCAGATGATCGGCATGCTGCTCCTGCCGCGTTTCGTAAAGAAGCGGGATATACGCGGGACACTCTTTGTTGCCACGCTTGTGATGATCGCCAGCAATATCCTGGCCTTCACGGTGCGGGGGGCATTGCTCATCGTTGTATGCCGCGCCCTGGCAGGACTTGCGTACTCCGGCTTCAAGCAGATCTCCAATTATCTGATCACGAGAGGCTATGATACGGATACCGGGCGCAGCGACAATATCTCCCAGGATAATGCGGGGCTTCTGGCCGGCGCGACCTGCGGAGCCGGTCTGGGAGCTATCCTTTCGGCAAACATGGGTTATTCCGCTGTGTTCCTGATCTCGGCCGGGATCTTTGCAGTCTATCTGCTGGTCACCGCGCTGGCAGTGCCCTGGAAGGCTCTGAAGGAACGCAGGCATCTGGACGAGGGACAGAAGCCGATCAGCGCAGCGGGTATCCGCAGGATGATCTTCTCGCCCGAGATGCTGCTTTATATCCTGGTGATCGGTATCCCGTTAAATATCGGCGTGCTGCTCTGTTTTACCCTGGTACCGGCGATCTGCCAGGATAACGGGATCTCCTCGGTTATGCTGAGTTACTGCTATATTGCCAACGGTATCGCAGGTATCTATATCGGACCGGCCCTGGTGTCAAGGGCAAAGAAACGTTTCGGTATCCCGATCTGTCTTGCGTTTGCATTTGCCCTTACGGCGGTCGGCATCTTTATCCTGCATATCCCGCCTGTGGCTGTGATGATCGTGCTCGGCAGCATGGCTCTGGGCTTCCTGGACGGTTTCGGAACGCCGCTGGCTACGGACCAGTTCATGGAGCTTAAGGTGGTCAAAAATTCGGTGGATGAATCGACGGCCCTGATCTTCTCGGTGGTGCTGTCCTATGTGCTGCTTACCTTTGCACCCACGATCGCCGAGCTGATGGTCCAGCCGGGAAAGGGCTTCTTTACACCAATGAACATCGGCGCCTGCGTATACGCAGTAGCTACATTTATACTTATCCTGTGGAGGATCGGAGGAGGGAAAAAGAAAAATGCGTGAAGAAACAATCCCGGCAGTAAGAGAAAAACTGGATGATGTGCTGGTATGGACGGACGAGCAGATCGAACCCTACGGCTGCTCCAGACGTACCGGCGTGCAGCTGCACGTCTGTGTAGAGGAGCTCTTTGTGAATATCTGTAATTACGCATACGCACCGGGCACCGGAGATGTGCATCTTAAGCTTGGCGTGCGTGAAGCGGAAGGCGGTGAGCCGCCGGTATTCTGGATGGATCTGGAGGATAAAGGGGTCCCCTTCAATCCGCTGGAGCATATCGATCCGGATATCACCCTTGCGGCGGAAGATCGTTCCATCGGCGGGCTCGGTATCCTGATGGTGAAAAAGCGTATGGATGTTTTTTCGTACGAATTCAAAGACGGCTGTAATATCTCCCATATCGAAAAGAAACTGGTATAGAATCCTTTCTTTCGACTGACGGAGTATAGCGCTCCGGAAGGGAGTTCTTTGGTATGCATGCGAATTGTTAGCACTCAATAAAACTGAGTGCTAATTTTTTCTTGACTTTTTTTCCGGGGGATCCTATACTTGAACCTGTAGCGGAGCGGCGAAGTAAGCATTTCATAAGAGTCTTTATAAACGGGGCCCGGAGAGATGAAGCTTTCGAGAGCGATCCGTAAATTCGGAATGAGTAAAAAACATGAAAGGAAGTGTCTGTAACAATGGAAGCAAAAAAAGGAAGCCTGTCGATCAACAGCGAGAACATTTTCCCGATCATCAAAAAATGGCTGTATTCGGATCATGATATCTTTTACCGTGAGCTGGTGAGCAACGGCTGCGATGCCATTACCAAGCTTAAGAAACTGGAGATGATGGGAGAGTATACGCTCCCGGATGACTACAAGGCAAAGATCACCGTGGAAGTCTCTCCCGAGGACAAGACCATCACCATCAGGGATAACGGACTGGGAATGACGGCCGAAGAGGTGGAGGAGTATATCACCCAGATCGCTTTCTCAGGTGCGACGGATTTCATCGAGAAATACAAGGACAAGGCCAACGAGGACCAGATCATCGGGCATTTCGGTCTGGGCTTTTATTCCGCGTTCATGGTGGCGGAAAAGGTGGAGATCAATACCCTTTCTTACCGTGAGGGCTCCAAAGCGGTGCACTGGGTCTGCGACGGCGGCACCGAGTACAGTATGGAGGACGGCAGCCGCAGCGAAGTGGGCACCGAGGTGATCCTTCATGTGAGCGAGGACTGCGCCAAATTCTGCAACAAGTATGAAGCGGAAGATGTGCTGAAGAAGTACTGTTCCTTCATGCCTTACGAGATCTATCTCGAGAAGAAGGGAGAGGAGCTCACCGAGACCATCGATGCCGAAGACAAACGGGATGACGATGTGGTACTCGAGGATGTGACGCCCGAGAAGAAGGAGGACGATAAGGAAGAGCCGAAGAAGCGTTTAAAGATCCGGAAACGCCCGGTGCCCCTGAACGATACGACGCCGCTCTGGGCAAAGCATCCCAACGACTGTACAAAGGAGGAGTACCTGGAGTTCTACCGCAAGGTCTTCCATGATTACAAGGAGCCGCTGTTCTGGATCCACCTGAACATGGACTATCCCTTCAACTTAAAGGGCATACTCTACTTCCCGAAGATCAACATCGAATTCGAGTCGCTTGAGGGTGTGATCAAGCTGTACAATAACCAGGTCTTCATCGCGGATAATATCAAAGAGGTGATCCCGGAATACCTGATGCTCTTAAAGGGTGTGATCGACTGCCCGGATCTGCCGCTGAACGTGAGCCGTTCCGCTCTTCAGAATGACGGCTTTGTGAAGAAGATCTCGGATTACATCTCCAAGAAGGTGGCGGACAAGCTTTCCGGCATGTGCAAGACCGAGCGTGAAGAGTACGAAAAATACTGGGATGATATCAGTCCTTTCATCAAGTACGGCTGCTTAAAGGACGACAAGTTCTGCGAGAAGATGACGGATTATATCCTCTTCAAGAATCTGGACGGAAAATACGAAAGCCTGCCGGAATGCCTTGAAGTGAAGCCCATCGATACCGCTGATGAGGAAAAGGCCGAAGATGCCGAAGGCAATAAAGTGGAAGCGGAGATCGTGGAGGATGCGGCATCGGAGGATAAGGACGAGGCTGCGGAAGAAAAGAAAGAGAAAAAGATCTATTACGTGACCGACGAGCAGCAGCAGAGCCAGTACATCGCCATGTTCAAAAAGGCGAAGAAGGACGCCGTGGTGCTGAAGGATCAGATCGACCAGCCTTTCATCAGCCAGCTGGAAAGCAAGAACGAAGGCGTGAGATTCCTGCGCATCGATGCCGACCTGACCGAGGATTTCAAGACCAAGACCTCGAAAAAGGCCCAGGAAGAGCTGGATGCCCAGACAGAAGAGCTTTCAAAGATCTTTAAGAAAGCCATCAAGAAAGACAATCTTACGGTGAAGGTGGAGAAGCTGAAAAATAAGGATATTTCCTCGATGATCACCGTTTCCGAGGAGACCCGCCGCATGCAGGATATGATGAAGATGTATTCCATGCAGGGGATGAACCTCGGAGCCATGGGAAAAGAGGGTTATACGCTGGTACTCAATGCCAACAATGCCCTGGTACAGAAGATCCTGACCGACAAGGAAGGCGAAAACGTACAGCTCCTCTGCGAACAGCTTTACGACCTGGCACTCCTTCAGAACGGCCCGCTTGAGGCCGAAGCCATGAGCCGCTTCGTGGCCCGGAGTAATAAGATCATGGGCCTGCTCCTGTAAGTCCGGTCTGAAATTGTGTTGATTAAGTGAAAAGAAGGACGGCGGCTTGTCAAAGCCGCCGTTTTTGGTTATACTTGTTGCGGTATCATCTCGGATACCCGGAGAAGGGAGGAAAATAATATGAAAAAGCATTATCTTGTCATGCTGGCGGCGGCGCTGTTCTGCCTGGCGCTCTGCGGCTGCGGTGTAAAAAAGGAAGATGTGGTGAACCGCATCTTTGAGGAAAAGGCAGATTCTTTCCGTTGTGATATGGATACGGATGTGGATCTTTCGATGGGCATGGGCGGCATGAGCCTGGATATGAGCATGGGAGGCAGAAGCTCCTTTGACATTGACGCTGCCGATCCGGCGGCTACCGCGATCCATGCGGTCGTGAACTTTACCGTGTCGGCGATGAACAGCAGTAACGCAGTCCGGGGAGAAAGCTACGTGGTCACGGAGGACGGTCAGGCCAAGACTTACGTGACGGACTTCAATACCGGTGACTGGACGATGAATGCCGTGGATGCGGCAGGGCAGAATACGATGGACGAAGCGACACGGCAGCGCGTGAAAGACGAACTGAAAAATGTCCTGATGCAGGCAGACATGGACAGCAAGACCCAGACCGTCGGAAATGAGGAATGCTATGAGCTGAAGCTGGATACGGACGCCGGCGTGTTCAATAATCTGGTGGATGTACTCTGGGATGCGGTGGACAGTGCCACCAGGGCGAAGCTCAGGGAACAGGGCTTTGAGATCACTTCGGTCAAGTCTTTCCTGCCGTATATCCATATCGATGGAACGGTCTATGCTTCCAAGGACAGCGGCCGCATCGTGGAGATGGATGTGGATCTGTCCAAAACGGACACGACGGCACTGCTTGCCGAGGCAATGAAGAGCGCGGCACCCATGGCCAGGGCAATGGGCGTTGATCTGAGCCAGATCAAGCTGACGCTTGTAAAGACGGAGTTCTCCTTCCGTTTCTCGGACTACAACAATGTGAAAGTAGAAGTGCCCGAGGATGTGCGGGAAGCAGCAGAAGGCGGCGCGGAAGATCCCGAAGCAGAGGGAGAAGAGGAAGAAGATTACGCAGAGTAAGACGCTTATGAACGCGAATTTATGATATGACGGAAGATAAGGACGATCGGCTGTCTTTCCACTGACAGCCGATTGTTTTTTCCGGGAGATGATGATATACTGTTGAACGGCATGAAGGAGATCCTGAAAAAGATACTGAAAGAGGATTATGATTTTGGAGAGGAGAGAGAGCCTCTCTCTTTTTCGTGCGGGGAGATCTCCTGCGAGAGCGCACCGGACCGGCAGCTGCACGGAAGCTTTTCGATCTATTCCGCCTCCGGGGCAAGCGGCTATGTCTGGTCGGACGATCTGCGTATCCGGGTGGATGATGAGCGCTTTTTCGGGAAACTCTGCGAGATCCGTTATACCGTGGATACCAGCGGTCTGGCGCACGGAAGTGTTCATACGGGGGCGCTGGCCATCGTATCCGATCACGGGGAATATGAACTGCCCTATCGTGTGGCGGTGAGCGGGCGTCTGCCGGATTCATCTCTCGGAGAAATAAGGAACCTCTTTCATTTTGCAAACCTGGCGAAAGCGGACTGGAACGAGGCTGCGGAGCTCTTTTATTCCGAACGTTTCAAACACGTACTGGGCGGGCCGGATGCGGTCTTTCTTACGTCATACCGGGGATTTTCCGCCGAGAGCGGCAATCCCGCAAACATGGAGAGTTTTCTGCAGGTGAGCAGAAAAAAGAGCCGGCCGGTATTTCACTGTGATACGGAACAGGTGGAGATGATGCTGCCGCGAAAGAGCGTTCGCCGGCATCTGCGGCTTAGCAGGGAAGGCTGGGGATATCTTGAGCTTAAGGCAGAGGTGCGGGGAGAATTTCTTGCACTGGAGCAGGATGTGATCGACAGTAATGATTTTACGGAAGATACGGCGCAGCTTTCCTATGTGATCGAAAGATCCCTTCTGCATCCGGGAGAAAACCGGGGGGAGATCCTGATACATAACGGACTGGATGAGATGCGCATTCCTGTGACGGTCCGTGTTCCTGTTGCGGAAGTGTCGGATGGAGAAAGAGCGGGACGCTGCCGCCTGATGAAGCTCTATATCGATTACCGGATCGGACGCATGGACAGTGAGCTTTTTGCGGTATCCGTTGGGCAGCAGATCGAAGACAGGCTTGCAAAAGAGCCGGAGGATCTGGAATACCGCCTTTATCAGGCACAGCTTCTGATCATGCAGAAGCGGACGGATGAGGCCAAAAGCGTGCTGGACCGTATCGCGGTCCTTGCGGACGAAAAGGGCGTTCCCGTGGAGCAGGAGGCCTACCGCCTGTATCTTCAGAGCCGCTGCACGAAAGATGAGGAGTACCTTCTCCGTCTGCGTATGCATGTGGAGGAACTGTACCGGCAGGATGAGGGAAACTGGCGGCTCGCCTGGGCCTGGATGAATATGGATCCGGCCTTTGAAGGCAATGAGCGTAAGCGCTGGAAGCTGATCAAGGAACAATATGAGGAACATAAGAACGCGAGTCCGGTGATGCTTCTGGAAGCCTATCATATCATCATGCAGGCGCCGAAGCGCATGGATGAACTGGGAGAGTTCGAACTCGCCCTGATGCGTTTTGCACTCCGGAAGGGAATACTGACCGCCGAGATGAAGGAACGCCTTGCGATGCTTTCCATGGAGGTACACAGCTATTCCGAAGAACTGTGCGGGCTTCTGCAGGATTCCTACGAACCCGAACGAAGCGTGGTGCTGCTGGAAGCGATCTGCCTGCATCTGATCCGGGGGAACCGTGCCGGGGAGGATCAGCTGAAATGGTACCGCATCGCGGTGGAACGCGAGCTGCGCCTGAGCCGTCTGTATGAGTATTATATCTGCAGTCTGCCACTGGATTTCCGCGGTGTCCTGCCCAGGATCGTTCTGATGTATTTTGCTTACCGTTCGCCATTGGATACCGAGAGGAATGCTTTCCTTTATGCCAATGTGCTGCGGCACAAAAACGATTACCAGGAGGTTTACGAGCAGTATCTCCCGGTGATCACGGAGTTTTCGAAGGAACAGCTTTTAAAAGGCCGCGTGGATGAGAACCTGGCCTATATCTATAAAAAACTCTTTTCCGGGAAAAAGCAGGAGAGCGACGTGGCGGATGCCTATACGGAGCTTCTGTTTGCCGAGGAACTGCGGGTTAAGGATCCGAGCCTGGTCAGACTTATCGTGGTCTATGAACATCTGACGGACGAAAAGGCCTATCCGTTCTTCGAAGGGCGCTGCATCGTTCCTCTGTACGGAGACCGTTTCTGCCTGCTTCTGGAGGATGAAAGCGGAAACCGTTATACGGATGAGGATCTTTATGAAAGACGCCGCTTCCTGAAGGAAGTGCCGGATCTGAAACGCCTTGTGGGAGCAGCCTCCCTGAGCGACGGCGCACTTCTGTGCCTGGCGGAGTCCGGGGGCGATGTGATGAGCATCAGCGCCGAGAATGCACCGCTGTTCGCACGGCTTTCGGCAAGCGGGGAGATCACGGACGAATACCGCCTGCGCATCACGCTTGCACTGGCGGAGTATTATTTTGATAATGATGAGATCGCGCCTCTGGACGAGCTGATCCTTGGTTTTGATCTGTCGCAGATGCAGGCGCTGGACAGGGAACGCTGCATACGTATCATGGTGGCCCGGGGCTTCTATGAGGAAGCCTATGACTGGATCATGCGCTGCGGTATCGAGGGGATCGATGTCAAGATCCTCGTGCGTCTCTGCGACCGGCTGCAGGCGCGGACGGATCAGGAGTTCCGGCCCGGTATGCTGAAGCTCTGCCAGGGGATACTGAAGCAGGGACGTTATGATGAGGATATATTGAACTATCTGCTGCGCTACGGCCACGGTGTGATGCGGGAACGCAAGGAACTGTGGAGGGCTGCGGATTCTTTCGGCCTGGATGTGCAGGAGCTTCTGGAGAGCATGATGCTGCAGCTTCTCTTCAGCGGCGTTGATATGCCGGAGAAGACGGCGATCTATCTGGACCACCTCGGCAGCGGGATGAGCGGTGAACTCGAAAAAGCTTATCTCTGCAGGCTCTGTTATGATCAGTTCATCCTTCAGGGCGAATCCGACGAGCGCGTGTTCAAACGCATACAGCAGCTCTACCGGCAGGGAGAGGAACTGAAGACCGTCTGCCTTCTGGGATGGCTGAAAAATGCGGCGCCCCGTTTCCGCGGAAGGGAAGAATCGGAAGAAGAGCGTGAGACCGCGCTGGAATTCATCGCCCGCATGCATGAACTGGGCATCTTTCTGCCGTTCTTTACTTCTTATGCCTGGATCGATCCTTCCTGCAGGCTGCTGGCAGGGCAGAGTTTTATCGAATACCGCGGCCGCAGGGACAGCCATGTGGTCCTGCACTATGCCGTGGAGCATGAAGGCGAGGAAGCAACGGAATACTGCCGCGAGGAGATGCAGCATGTGTTCGGCGGGATCTATCTGAAGCGCTTCGTCCTCTTTTTTGGGGAGCGGGTGCATTATTACATCACCGAGGAAGACGGACGCACGGAGCGGCTGACGCGCTCCAGCCTGCTGGAATACAATGACGAGGAACATATCGCCGGCGAGGACCGCTTCTTTTTGCTGAACAATATCGCGATCGCGCTGGAAATGAAGGATGAACTTACTTTTATGAAGCTTTTCGGTGAATACGACAGGCAGGTACAGCTTGTGAACAGGCTGTTTCTGCCGGCCGGAAGCAGGAAGGAACAGGAAAACTGAGCGTGGGACTGGAGGGGATCAAAAACGCCATAACAAGGGTCGGCCGTGATAAAGTCTGTATCGGCTTTGATCTGACGGACGAGTTTTCGCAGCTGAGCATCTCCGTAGGGGATGAGGAGCCGAAGACCCCCAGTCTGATCGCCGGTGTGGACCGGCTGTGCATTCCTACGCTTCTGGCCAAGCGCTACGGAGAGAGTCTCTGGACCTACGGGGAGGATGCGGTGGAGATGAGTGCCGCGAACGAGGCCTTTCCCATTGACAGGCTGGTGGAGAGGGCCAGGGAAGGGCGTGCCGTGGAAGTGGAGGCCGTGGATTACGATCCGGTGGATCTTCTCGCACTCTTTATCCGGAAATGTCTGTCCCGGATCACGGCGCAGACTCCCATGGAGAAAGTGGCGGCTATCGTTGTGACGGTCGAAGTTCCGGACGAGCAGATGATCGGCATCCTGATGCGGGTGGTAAAAACACTGCGTCTGAAGCCGGAAAGGGTATTTTTCCAGAGTCATGCCGAGAGCGCCTATCATTATATCATGCATCAACCTCCGGATGTGCGCGCTGCCGATGCCTGTGTCTGCGACCTGCGCTCGGACGGTATGCACCTGACACTTTTTTCGCAGAATATCAAGACCAGGCCCCATGTGGTCATCATGCAGGAACGGCATTTCGCGGATTTTCTGCCGGAAGATCTGAGCAGCGGAAAAAACATCGAGGGCCGGAAAGAAAAGAAAGACCGTGAATTTTATCAGATCCTGTACAGCCAGATCGAAGACCGCAGGGTTTCGGCCGTCTTTCTGCTGGGTGACGGTTTTGAGGGGGGCTGGTGTACCGAAAGCCTGAAATACCTGTGCCGCGGGCGCCGCGTATTCCGCGGCAACAATCTTTTCAGCAAGGGAGCCTGCTATGGTGCGGCCGAAAAGCTCGAGGTATCGGAGGAGGAGCGCAACAGTGTCTTCCTCGGACAGGACAAGGTCAAGTCCAATCTCGGCATGCGGCTTTTGCGGGAAGGCGAGGATTCTTATATGGCACTGCTTGACGCCGGCAAGAACTGGTATGATACCTCCAGGGAGTGCGAACTGATGCTGGAGGATACAGACCGTCTGGAATTTATCGTAACTCCTTTGAACGGAAAGGATGTACGCCATGTTCCGATGTATCTGAAGGGACTGCCGCTCCGGAAACGGCGCAGCACGCGTATCCGTCTGAAGCTCACCATGCTTTCCGAGACAAAGGTGAGCGCAGTGGTGACGGATCTGGGTTTTGGAGAGATCTTCCCGTCCAGCGGACTGGAATGGGAAACGAGTTTTCATATGGCTTGAGTGAGGAGCAGAAGTGGCCGGGATCTATCAATGCGTGGGGCGCTATGCAAACACCCCGCTGGTGATCAAAAATACATATATCCGCGTATGGTGCCTTGAGGAACTGTGTTATTACATCTGTGAAAACGCGGATCTTCTGGACGATTCCTTTGTATCGAACGAGATGCTGGAGTGGCTTTCGGAGGAGTGCGGCCTGCGCGAACTGGTGCAGAAGCTGGTAAAGATCCGCAAGGTGAGCATGAAGCTCGAGAGCCTGGTGGAGGAGATCCTTTCCTGGGCGCATTATGTTTCGGATGAGGAACAGAAGCGGATCAGCCGCGTGATCCGGGCGGGCAGGGCCATGCCGGATACCCGACGGGGAATGGTGCTGGCGGATTATTTCCTCCGGGGCGGGCATTATGTGCTGGCATTGCATACGCTGGAGAGCGTTCTGAACGATTCGGGCATGCGGGGGCCGGATGCAAAGCAGAAGAGCCATATCCTGCAGGATATGGGAGTGATCCATGCGCGCATGTTCTGTTTTGCGGAAGCGGCGGAACTGTTTAAACGGGCTTATGAGCTGGACGGCAGCAGGCAGGCTATGTTTTCCTGGCTGGCGGCAAAAAGGATGGAACTGCCGGATGACGAATATCTGAAATTTGTAGCAACGCTTCCGGAAGATATCACGGTCCCGACGGAGGTAGAGGAAGAGATCGAGCGGATCCGGAAGGATTATCCCGGGGAAGGGCGCGAAGCACAGCTGGAAGAATTGCGCAGGATGCGGATCGGCAGCGAGCGCGGCGAATATGAGGGACGCGCGCGGCGCATGCTGGAAGAGGAAAAGGATAACTACAGGAAATACATGTCGGAGTGATCCATGGGACTGTTTCGGAAGCTGCGGAATAAGTGGAATAACTGGTATTACCGCGACCTCGAAGACGAAGAAGAATGGGACGGCGAAGAGCTTGAGGAAGACCGGGCCGCTTCGGAACTGGGGGAACGGTATTTTTCGGATGCCGATACCCGCACGGTCTATGTGCTGGAGGCTCTCGGGCAGATGCGTGAGGGTGCGGAGAAAGCGGAACAGTACCAGAACGAATATGACGCGGTCAATTCGCTGCTCATGGATATGGAGGATCTGGAAGACCTGCCTTCGGACCGGCGGGCCGTGATCATGGAGCAGGCGGGAAAGATCGAGAAGCTCGAAAGGGAAAGACGCCAGGTCTTTGCGGCGGCGGGACAGCTGGAAGAGCATAGGGTAAACCTGCTGGAGCGCTATGAAGACGATGTTCCCGGCGGGATACGCAGGATACGCGAAGCGGAGGATTACCGCAAGCTGGTCAAGATGGATCTTCGGAAGATGGAGGCGGAAAAGGCCTCCAACCGCTATCAGCTGCGGGAGGCCGTGATGACGGTGCAGAACAGCCGCGGCGTGGCGATCATCTGTGCCGTGGCCATGGTCATCGCCATCGGGATACTTTTGATGCTGCAGCAGATGTACGGCATGGAAGTAAGCTGGGGTTATCTTCTGATCTGCGGGGCCGGGGCCATTGCACTTACGGTGCTCTTTGTACGTTACCAGGATGCCGCGAAGGAGATCAAACGTCTCGAAAAGCTCAGGGACAGGATGATCGGCCTGCATAATACGGTCAAGATCCGCTATGTCAACAATACCAATCTTCTCGCCTATATGTACACAAAATACGAGGTGGAATCTTCGGCGGAACTGGAAGACGACTGGCAGCGCTATATGGATGTCGTCGGGGCAAGGCAGAAGGACGAAAAGCTGAAGGAAGATCTGGAGTATTATTATGAGCGGCTGACGGACTGCCTGGAGGAGAACGGGATTCGGGATCCGGAGATCTGGACCAGGCAATGCAGGGCGCTGGTGGATCCGCGGGAGATGGTGGAAGTGCGTCATGCACTGATCGGCCGCAGGGGTAAGCTGAGGGAGCAGCTGGAATACAACCGCGCAGTGGCGGAGCATGCAAAACAGAGGATCAAAGATCTGGCGGCGGCCTACCCGCAGTATTCAAAGGAGATCGCGGGTATCGTGGAACGATACGAGGGAAGGCAGCTTTAGATACGGAGTAAATATTTCACACGAGCAGGAGGTAGTGCAATGAAACCGGTAAAGGAAGGGAAAGTAAGAGAGATCTATGATAACGGCGACAGTCTGATCATGGTGGCAACGGACCGGATCAGCTGTTTTGACGTGATCTTAAAGAACACGATCGTAAAGAAAGGGACGGTGCTGACGCAGATGTCCCGTTTCTGGTTCGATATGACAAAGGATATCGTACCGAACCATATGATCAGTACCGATGTGAAAGACATGCCGGAGTATTTCCGCAAGCCGGAGTTTGAGGGCAAGAGCATGCTCTGCCGTAAGCTCCGTATGCTCCCCATCGAATGCATCGTGCGCGGTTATATCACCGGCAGCGGCTGGGCTTCCTATCAGAAGGACGGCACGGTCTGCGGCATTAAACTGCCGGAAGGCCTGAAGGAATCCGAGAAGCTTCCGGAAGCGATCTATACCCCCAGTACCAAGGCCGAGATCGGTGATCATGACGAAAACATCTCCTTTGAACGTTCCGTGGAGGTACTGGAGAAGGAGTTCCCGGGTAAGGGAGAAGAATATGCGGCGCAGCTTCGGGATCTGACTCTGAAGCTTTACAATACCTGTGCCGATTATGCACTTTCCCGCGGGATCATCATCGCGGATACCAAGTTTGAATTTGGTCTGGACGAAGAGGGCAGGGTCGTGCTGGGTGACGAAATGCTCACACCCGACAGTTCCCGCTTCTGGCCGAAGGAAGGTTACGAAGCAGGAAAGTCACAGCCGTCCTTTGATAAACAGTTCGCGAGAGACTGGCTGAAGAGCAATGAGCATGACTGGCAGCTGCCGCAGGAGATCGTGGATAAGACCATCGAGAAGTACCTGCAGGCCTATGAGCTGCTGACGGGGCAGGAACTGTAAGTTACCATTCACAGCCGAATCGCGCACCCGCTGCGCGATTACGGCCCAATACTTAAAGCGTGAGATAGGTTTTGCCCATCGCCGCAGGCGATCTTAAATGGCAAAACCCGTTACTATCACGGCCTGAGGGCCGTGAATAGTAACACTGTAAGGAAAAAAGCGCATTTTTACGGCTTTTTTCCTTTGCAAAAAGCGTGTACTTATGATAAGATGAAATGTGGCGCGAGTCATCGCGCAAAAAAATCGTTTTATCATCGGAAACAAACATCATACGGAGGAAAAACAATGGCAAAGAAAATCGTATTAGCAGGTGCCTGTCGTACGGCGATCGGTACCATGGGCGGCGGACTGTCCACAACGCCGGCTGCACAGCTGGGCGCGATCGTGATCAAAGAGGCACTGAACCGCGCGGGCGTAGCACCGGAGAAGGTTGATCAGGTCTACATGGGCTGCGTGATCCAGGCAGGACTGGGACAGAATGTGGCACGTCAGGCATCCATCAAGGCAGGGCTTCCCATCGAAGTACCGGCAGTGACCGTAAACGTGGTATGCGGTTCCGGTCTGAACTGCGTGAACATGGCTGCACAGATGATCGCTGCAGGAGATGCGGATATCGTTGTGGCCGGCGGTATGGAGAACATGTCCCTGGCACCTTTTGCCATCCCGAACGGACGTTACGGCTATCGTATGATGTGGCCTTCCCAGAGCCAGGGCGGTCTGGTAGATACCATGGTCAAGGATGCCCTCTGGGATGCGTTCAATGATTATCATATGATCACGACGGCCGACAATATCGCAAGAGAGTGGGGCCTGACCCGTGAAGAGCTGGATGAGTTCGCACTCAAGAGCCAGCTGAAGGCCTGCGCAGCCATCGAGAGCGGCGCTTTCAAGAAAGAGATCGTTCCCGTGGAAGTGAAGAAAAAGAAGGAAGTGATCAGCTTCGATACCGATGAAGGACCCCGTCCCGGCAGCACCATCGAGGGTTTGCAGAAGCTCAAACCCCTCAATCCGGACGGCTTTGTTACCGCAGGTAATGCTTCCGGTATCAATGACGGCGCTGCGGCGATCGTTGTGATGAGCGAAGAGAAGGCACAGGAGCTGGGCGTGAAGCCTATGGCTACTTTCGTAGCCGGCGCTCTGGCAGGCGTACGTCCCGAGGTCATGGGCATCGGTCCCGTTGCCGCTACCCGCAAGGCTATGGCAAAGTGCGATTACAAGATCGAGGACTTTGATATCATCGAGGCGAACGAGGCATTTGCGGCACAGTCCGTTGCGGTAGGCAAGGATCTGGGTATCGATGTGGACAAGCAGCTGAACCCCAACGGCGGCGCGATCGCACTGGGGCATCCGGTAGGCGCATCCGGCGCACGTATCCTGGTGACTCTGCTGCATGAGATGGAAGCAAAGGGAGCAAAGAAAGGTCTGGCCACGCTGTGTATCGGCGGCGGCATGGGCTGCGCTACCATCGTAGAGAGAGAAGCATAAGACAGAGGGGGGAGTTTAAAGACTCCCCCTTCTTTATGTAAACCAAAAAGCTGAAGCCGGCGCAGATCCGGAACGGCAATTAACGAGGAGGAAGAGAATGGAATTTGTACTGTATGAAGTGAAGGATGCGGTGGGGATCATCACGATCAACCGTGAAAAGGCGCTGAATGCCCTGAATTCCCAGGTGCTGGAGGAGCTTTCCGCTACACTTGATGCCGTGGATCTGGATGCGGTGCGCTGCCTGATCCTGACCGGCGCGGGTGAGAAGAGCTTTGTGGCCGGCGCGGACATCGGCGAGATGAGCACGCTCACAAAGGCGGAGGGCGAGGCTTTCGGCAAGAAGGGCAACGATGTGTTCTTAAAGCTCGAGAAGTTCCCCGTTCCCGTGATCGCTGCGGTAAACGGCTTTGCGCTGGGCGGCGGCTGCGAGATCTCCATGAGCTGCGATATCCGCATCTGTTCCGATAACGCAATGTTCGGCCAGCCCGAAGTGGGTCTGGGTATCACCCCCGGTTTCGGCGGCACCCAGAGGCTTGCACGTCTTGTCGGCGCGGGCATGGCAAAGCAGATGATCTATACCGCAAGAAATATCAAAGCTGCGGAAGCATACCGGATCGGTCTTGTGAACCAGGTGGTCTCCGCCGAAGTGAACGAGGCCGGAGAGGTAGTAAAGAGCGCTAAGGATGCGCTCATGGATGCGGCGCTCAAGATGGCGAACGGCATTGCGGCACAGGCGCCCATCGCGGTGCGCAACTGCAAGAAGGCCATCAACGAAGGCCTGCAGGTCTCCATCGATGAAGCCGTAGCGATCGAAGAGAAGCTCTTCGGAGACTGCTTCGAGACCGAGGATCAGAAGGCCGGTATGGGCAATTTCCTGAAGAAGAAGGACGATCCCACCAAGGTGAAGGTCGTTACTTTTGTAAATAAGTAAGGATCTTTGCGTATGATGGTGGCAGGATCGGGCATGTTAATGATGGGAATCCTGCTGATCGCGGCCGGAGTGATCGGCATAGCGGCAGCAGTGATCATCATCATCGTAATGTCTGGTAATAAGAAAAAGGAACAGCTTCTTCAGCAGCAGATCTATATGGAGAACATGAGGATGCAGCAGGGTATGCCGGTGCAGGGAATGCAGCCGGCGCAGGGCATGCCGATGATGCAGCAGATGCAGGGCATGCCGCCGGTACAGGGAATGCAGACAATGCGGCAGGGTATGCCGGGGCAGGCTCCCGGTCCGAATGGATACAACGGAAATACGTAACTTGTTCAGGAAGCATACTATAGTACAAAATAATAAGGAGGAAAGATAAATGAAAGTTGGTGTAATCGGTGCGGGTACCATGGGACAGGGTATCGCAAAAGCATTTGCACAGGTTGACGGCTACAGCGTAGCTCTCTGCGATATCAAGCAGGAGTGGGCTGAAGGCGGCAAGGACAAGATCGTTAAGGGCTATGCGAAGCTCGTAGAGAAAGGCAAGCTCACCCAGGAGCAGGTTGACAAGATCACGGCAGCCATCACTCCCGGTCTGAAAGAGGATATCTGCGCAGACTGCGACCTGATCGTAGAGGCAGCCTTCGAGGATATGAACGTTAAGCAGACCACCTTCAAGGAGCTTGACGCGATCTGCAAGGCAGACTGCATCTTCGCATCCAATACCTCTTCACTGTCCATCACCGAGATCGGAAAGGGTGTGAACCGTCCCGTTGTAGGCATGCATTTCTTCAATCCCGCAGACAGGATGAAGCTCATCGAGGTGATCGCAGGCGTGAACACTCCGGTGGACATCGTTGAGAAGATCAAGAAGATCTCCGAAGAGATCGGCAAGACGCCCGTTCAGGTCAACGAAGCTGCAGGTTTCGTTGTAAACCGTATCCTCATCCCGCTGATCAACGAAGCGGCTTTCATCAAGATGGAAGGTGTTTCCGATATCGAGGGTATCGACACGGCTATGAAGCTGGGCGCAAATCATCCTATGGGGCCCCTGGAGCTGGGCGATTATATCGGACTTGATATCTGCCTTGCGATCATGGATGTTCTCTACAACGAGACAAAGGATGGCAAGTACCGTGCATGCCCTCTTCTTCGTAAGATGGTACGTGGAGGAAATCTTGGTGTTAAGAGCGGCAAGGGCTTCTATGTCTACAATGCGGACAAGACCAAGACTCCTGTTGACAAGTTGTGATTTTAAGGCATGAGCCTTTAAAATATATTTATGAAAGGATAGATGAGTCATGGATTTTTCATTAAGCAAAGAACATGAAATGGCGAGACAGCTCTTCAGAGAATTCGCCGAAAATGAAGTGAAGCCTCTGGCACAGGAGGTGGATGAGCAGGAGCGTTTCCCGCGTGAGACAGTAGAGAAGATGGCAAGATACGGCTTCCTCGGCATTCCCGTTCCCAAGGAGTGGGGCGGCCAGGGCGCAGATCCCCTGACCTATACCATGTGTGTGGAAGAGCTTTCCAAAGTCTGCGGTACGACAGGCGTTATCGTTTCCGCACATACTTCGCTCTGTGTGGATCCCATCATGACCTTCGGTACCGATGAGCAGAAGACAAAGTACCTGATCCCCCTTGCAAAGGGTGAGAAGCTCGGTGCTTTCGGTCTGACCGAGCCCGGTGCCGGTACCGATGCGCAGGGTCAGCAGACCAAGGCTGTGCTGGACGGCGATGAGTGGGTACTGAACGGTTCCAAGTGCTTCATTACCAACGGTAAGGAAGCGGACGTATATGTGATCTTTGCCGTGACCGGCAAGATCGAGAAGCGCGGCAAGATGATGAAGGAGATCTCCGCTTTCATCGTTGAAAAAGGAACGCCGGGCTTCACCTTCGGTACGAAAGAGAACAAGATGGGTATCCGCGGATCCTCTACCTACGAGCTGATCTTTACGGATTGCCGCATTCCCAAGGAGAATCTGCTGGGCCAGCAGGGCAAGGGCTTCAACATCGCCATGCACACCCTGGACGGCGGCCGTATCGGTATCGCCGCACAGGCTCTGGGCCTTGCTGAGGGCGCACTGGAGACGACCATTAATTACGTGAAAGAGCGTAAGCAGTTCGGCAAAGCCATCGGCGCATTCCAGAACACCCAGTTCCAGCTGGCAGATATGGCTACCAAGGTAAAGGCAGCCCAGTATCTGGTATACGCAGCGGCTATGAAGAAGGCAGAATATCAGAAGAATCCCAAGGTATCCTATTCGGTCGAGGCGGCTATGGCCAAGCTCTGTGCCGCAGAGGTTGCCATGGAAGTGACCACCAAGGCAGTGCAGCTGCACGGCGGTTACGGTTACATCCGTGAGTACGATGTGGAGCGCATGATGCGCGATGCCAAGATCACCGAGATCTACGAAGGTACCTCCGAGGTACAGCGTATGGTCATTTCGGCCAATATTTTGAAGTAAGGATAGGAGGGAAAGACATTGAAGATAATCGTATGTATCAAGCAGGTTCCGGATACAAAAGGCGGTGTGGAATTCAATCCCGACGGAACATTAAACAGAGCTGCAATGCTCACGATCATGAACCCCGATGACAAGGCCGGCCTGGAAGCTGCCCTTCGTCTGAAGGATCAGTACGGTGCAGAAGTGACCGTGCTTACCATGGGTTTGCCCAAGGCTACCGATGTGCTGCAGGAAGCACTGGCTATGGGCGCAGACAAGGCTGTGCTGGTGACCGACCGCAGACTGGGCGGTGCGGATACCTGGGCAACCTCCACGACCATCGCAGGCGCGATCCGCAATCTGGAGTACGACCTGATCATCACCGGCCGTCAGGCCATCGACGGTGATACCGCACAGGTAGGTCCTCAGATCGCTGAGCATCTGAAGCTCCCCGTGATCTCCTATGCCATGGATATCAAGGTGGATGAGGCTGCAAAGAAAGTGACCGTAAAGCGTCAGTACGATGACCGTTATCATGTGGTAGAGGCAAAGATGCCCTGCCTGATCACGGCTCTGTCCGAGCTGAACGAGCCCCGTTATATGAGCGTTGGCGGTATCTTTGATGCCGTAAAGGCCGAGATCACCACCTGGGGCCGCGACGATCTGAAGGATGTGGATGACTGCAATATCGGTCTGGCAGGTTCTCCTACCAAGATCGCAAAGGCTTCCGATAAGGTACGTAAGGGTGCCGGCGAGAAGAAGGCCTTTGATTCACCGGAAGAATCCGTTTCCTACATCGTTGAGAAGCTGAACGAAAAGCATATCATCTGATGATAATAAGCCGTGCGGCGGCTTTATGGGCGGCATGCAGTCATGCCGGCTCATAAAGACATGGGACGGCAATGACGACATGAGCAAGAAGGCCGGCAGGCCGGATTGCGAATATCGGCATTGATCGCGGGAGCGCGAAGCGCGGAGCGATCGATATCATAGAATATAAGTGAAAGGAGTATTTATATAATGGCATTAGAAGATTACAAGGGCGTATATGTCTTCGCACAGCAGGTAGACAATGAGATCAGCCCTATCGCATTTGAACTGCTGGGCAAGGCCAGGGATCTGGCCGAGCCTCTGAACACGGAGGTGGCTGCCGTTCTGATCGGTTCCGGTGTGAAGGGACTTGCGGATCGTCTGGCAGAGTACGGTGCCGACAAGGTGATCGTGGTGGATGATCCCGAATTGAAGGATTACCGCACCGAGCCTTATGCACATGCACTGGCTTCCGTGATCAACGAGTACAAGCCCGAGATCGTGCTGGTAGGCGCTACCGCCATCGGCCGTGACCTGGGTCCTACCGTTTCCGCGCGTGTGGCTACCGGCCTTACGGCAGACTGCACACAGCTGGATATCGGAGATTTCCCTCTGAATCCCATCCCCGGCAAGGAGAACGAGCAGAAGCACAATCAGCTGCTGATGACCCGTCCTGCTTTCGGCGGCAACACCATCGCTACCATTGCCTGCCCGGACAACCGTCCGCAGATGGCGACCGTACGTCCCGGTGTTATGCAGAAGATGGAGCCCGTAGCCGGCAGAAAGGCCGAGGTGATCGAGTTCAATCCCGGCTTTACTCCGGATGACCGTTATGTCACCATCAAGGAAGTGGTGAAGGCTGTTTCCGATACCGTGGATATCATGGATGCAAAGATCCTGGTTTCCGGCGGCCGTGGCGTAGGTTCACCCGAAAACTTCAAGATCCTCGAGGATCTGGCAGAGGCAGTGGGCGGCACCGTTTCCTGCTCCCGTGCAGTTGTGGATGCAGGCTGGAAGCCCAAGGATCTGCAGGTAGACCAGACCGGTAAGACCGTCCGTCCGAACGTATACTTCGCGATCGGTATCTCCGGCGCCATCCAGCATGTGGCCGGCATGGAAGAGAGCGACATCATCGTTGCGATCAACAAGGACGAGGATGCTCCCATCTTTGATGTGGCAGACTACGGCGTGGTAGGCGACCTGAACAAGAT
>JAEELW010000156.1 GCA_016282915.1 Lachnospiraceae bacterium
GGGGCCTAATATGTCGAATATTGTCATTTGACCTTCCATTTCTATCTGCCTCCCTCATTTCTTTGATTATCCTTATCTGTTCCATGAACAGACCTGATCTTGTCGTCTCTCCATCTCCCAAGTCAGAATGTAAGAGACCCTTTCTTAATCCAGCAACGCTCAAATCCTGACAGGGACTACCGCCACAGATAATATCTACTATCGGGACATCTGACCCGCTGATTTTTGTGATATCTCCTAAATGTTTCATTTATCCTCCCTTTCAACTGATATCTCATGCGTTTTTGAATCTCGCCTGATTGTCCGTATACAATCAACAAAGTCGATTACATCCGATTGCGTTGTATTTACATAAGAGATAATCAGATTCTGTAGCCGCTCCGCTTCATCTTTCGTCTTTGCCCGTTCATGGAAGTCGATCCATCCATAACCAACATCTCCGCATCCTGGATAATAGGAACGTGCCTGCTCATAAAACTTTCTTATCTCTCCCAATTCCCTGTTCTCTTCTGCCATAATCTTGCTATATTCTTCTCTTACGGCAGCTATGTCCGGTGGAAAGTCTTTCGTGACCTTGACAAGATTTATGACCGCTTTCCTCGCCTTGGAATACTCAAAGTCTTCCAAGCACTCATGCCACAGGTCTACGTCCTCTTTTGTCTCTACAATCTTCATTCTCGGATATGCCCGTATAAGGATTTCTAGCAATGCCTTTGTCTCTTCTCTTTTCATCAAAGCCCCCTTAACTTGTCACTGATCCGATCTCCGCTTGTTTTTATTCCGTCATATCCCCATTTGCGAAGCGTAAGATTGTAGTCCGTATATCTCTTCCCGTACTGCTGACAATATTCGTCAACCTTCTTTATGGCTTTTCCGGTTGCTTCCTCTCCGTAATCAGCGATAAGTTTCTGGTACTGTTTTTCTGTCAAGAGGACATGACCGTACTCGCCATGTTTATGTCTTACCTCTTTAGAGGTACTATTCTCTTTCTCTTTCTCTTCTCTATCTATTCTCTTCTCTATCTCTGCGTTACCAGTGCGTAACACATCCGTTACACTGTTGTTACAAAGTAACGCGCTCTCTTCTTTCTTTCTCCTTCTGTAATCTCGAACCCGCTGTGCTGATGCAGTTTCCGATCCTATGAGGTTTGGCAAGTACGTCAGAAAATACTGTTCACCGTCTTCGCTACACTCCAAGAGTCCTACAGACAAAAGATATTGGATCGTAACGCGCACATCATCCGGTGTCTCGTCAATGTCAAGCGCGAGTTCTTCTGCAAAATCTTTCATGATATTGTCAAAGTACAAATACCCATCATCCTTGATTGCCTTTAACTGCATTTTTAGATAGATGATCGTGTATGTATCACCACCTGCCAATGCACGAAGTTTCTTAATTCGCTTGCTTGTGAAAAAATCATCATACAAGCGCAGCCAAAAGTATCTTTTGTTTTCTGCCATTTACATTTCCTCCCCAAATGGGATTGTTAACAAATCCTCGTCCACCTCTTCGATATACACCTCAAATCCAGGCGTTCCACTTGTCCTAAAAAAGTCATGCGTTGCGTTCAGCAGATACTTTGGATTGTCGTCTACAATCACGCCGCATTTCACAAGCCCGTCTTCAAAACACTTATCAGCAAAGGCGTATATGTTCATCCGATCCCGAACCTTGCCCTTCTGCGGCTCATAGAAGTAGTAATGCAGGATAACCGGATGTTCCGCCTTCCATTTACGAAGCTGCGAACGAATCTCATTTATGCAAATGTTCTGGAATTTCTGCTTTGTACCATTCCCTTTATGCGGATTGCTCCCGTAATCTGCCAAAAGATTGTTCAGACTCGGAAACGTCTTCTCTCCGTGATATCGTCCGTATATCTTTACGCATCTCATTCCTTCGCATCGTTCTTTTTCAAACTGCATCTTTTTCTCCTAAAGAGCGGCTGCCTCATGGCAAACAGCCACTCAATCCGTGAAATACCATATTCAATCGTGCCAGACCGATTATTCTTTTGGTGGTGATCTAACCATACGTCACCCCCTTTACCATTTTTTGTAAGCCTGATCCTCTTTACACCAATCATCCCCGTAATGTATCTTCATATAGGCTGTTACTATACCTTCGTATTTTTCACGCTGCTCCCGCGTCCCGGAATCGAAAATGAAGTGGCAGCGATTGCAAAGTGTGATGATGTTAGTTTCTACCCCACGGCCTCCATGCGCTCTACTAAGAATATGGCAACAAGGATTAGCCGGATAAAATGAGCAGATAACGCATTTACCCCCGTCACGTTCCCAGACTTTATCCTTGACCTTTTTAGGAATTGAAGTTGCTTTAGTCAGTCTGTGCATCCTTTGCCTCTCTCTTTTCCTTTACCCTTTTGACCAATTCCTCCATAAACTCTTCTGCCAGTTTTTCATCCTCTGACTTTTTCTTTGACTGCTTAGAATGTGAAAGTCCCAGACCGACAGCAATCATTATCAAATCTTCGGGAAGTTTCTCTCCCAAAGACGCTGTTATTACTGTCAATTCCGTTAACAAAATTGACGTATAGCCCTCTATTTTCACTAATCCATCTTCTGCCTTTATCATTTTTCCTCTCCTTCCGTGGTGCGCTATAGTAGCGGTAATACCGATGTGTGTGTCGTTTTTGCGCAGATTGTGAATAGTTTGGTTCGGGTATCACCGCTGCTATAACGCACCACTATGTTTTATTTAAGCGGCATCTGAACCGCCTTTATCATCCATTGTTTCAAACTCTGACGACGTTATACCTTTGCAGGTGTATGTATCTCGGCAGTAATCGCAGTCATCACTCTCGCATCGAATAGGGTCAATTTCCTTGTTCTTCAGCATGATGATTTTCTTGCAATTACGCCTTACCTCTTCTATTGCGTCGTCCAGTAAAGCATCGTCAAGCTGAATGATCTCCGGTCTCGGATGCGTATTTTTGTCAATCGCAGCTATGAAACAAGGAAGCGTATCACCCGTGTTCTGACGAACAATCTCCCTGTATATGGCA
>JAEELW010000157.1 GCA_016282915.1 Lachnospiraceae bacterium
CTTGCGGGAGCGCAGCGTACGCAAGGCCACCTTTTTTGACAGAAGGCTGGAGATGGAATAAAATACCAACAGCAGGTCTTTTGGAAATGATCCTTAGGGATACTCTAATCTCTTTCAGCTGACAACGTTTTTACTCTATCAGATATAATAATCGGATTGACACAGGGCAGTGAAAGGTTATATGTTTATTATAACTATAGTGCATATATTGTCATAGACAAGGCTGATACGCCAGGGATGCAGACAGGGACAGGCGCTTGCTTTGTCGATATGGCGGTATGCGAAAGGGGGTATAAAATGTCGGATAGCAGAGGAAGCATGAGCGGAAACGGGAAGGAACTGGGATTCTTTTCCAGGATGAGTACCAAGATCACGCTGCTGATCAGCGCGATCGTCGTTGTTACCGTGGTGGTGCTGATCATTTCGGCGTCCATCCGTGCATCGAAGGCAATGGAAGATACTTATCTGAATTATGCCCAGAATCTGGCAGAGGAAGCGGCCATCGGCGTGGATTTTGCCACGGAGTCGGGAGAGAAGGCATACGGCGGATATGCGCAGAACCTGGCGGAGGAAGCAGCCATCTCCATCAACTTTTCCAGACAGTTCGGCGAGACGGTCTACAAGGCTTATGCGCTGAACCTCGCGGAAGAAGTGGCCAAGGCCGTGGATATCGCGACAGAGGCAAACGGCGCGGAAACCCTCGCCACCTGGCAGCTGAACGATATCCTGATCAATGTCATGATCCGGGATGTGGAAGGCTCCTATGCCTATATGGTATCGCCGGAGGGAACGATGCTCTGGCATCCCAATCACGAGAAGATCGGCAATCCCGTGGAAAATGCTGCGGTAAAAGGTATCGTTGCGGATCTGCAGGCGGGAAAGACGGTAGAGGACGGTTCTGTGCTTTATGAATACAAGGATGCGCTGAAGCTTGCGGGCTACGCCTTTACCGGAGAGGGAAATATCCTGATCGTGACTGCGGATTATAATGAGTTCATGAAGATCGATTACGATTCGCTTCTGGGAAATATCACCATCGACGGCGTGGAAGGTTCCTACGCCTACATGGTGGCGCCGGACGGGACGATGCTCTGGCACACCAATCCCGAAAAGATCGGGCAGCCCGTGGAGAATGCGGCCGTGAAAGGTATCGTTGCCGACATCCAGGCCGGAAAGAAGGTGGAGGACGGCTATTGTATCTACGAATACAAGGGAGCACTGAAGCTGGCCGGTTATTCCTTCACGGATACCGGCAATATCGTGCTGGTGACATCGGATTATGACAAGCTGATCCGTATCGACTATGACAAGCTGATCGGCGAGATCGAGATCTCCGGCGTGGACGGCTCCTACGCCTATATGGTATCGCCGGACGGCACCATGCTCTACCATAAGACGCCCGAAAAGATCGGCCAGCCGGTGGAGAATGCGGCGGTAAAGGGTATCGTTGCGGACCTGGCAGCTGGAAAGAGCGTTCCGGACGGTTCCTGCTCTTACGAGTATAAGGGCTCCTATAAGGTGGCGGGTTACGCCTTTACGAATAACGGCAATATCGTGATCGTGACGGCCGATAAGGATGTGATGATGGCCGGCGTGAGCAGCATGCGTAACACCCTGATCCTTTTCGGTATCATCTGCGTGATCGTGACCGTGGCGCTTGTGGCGCTGTTTACAACGCTGCTGATGAGGGGCCTCGGACAGCTGGTGCCCGTCATCAACAAGACCGCCAATTACGATTTTTCACCGAGCCGGGAATCGGAAAGCCTCGAGGGCAGAAAGGACGAGATCGGCATCATTGCCCGTGCCCTGTCCCGTAACCGTGAGAATATGAGTGAGATGGTGGAGCAGATCTCCGCTACGGGCAGCAGGATCGACAGCAACGTGGATCTGTTGGAAGAGACTATGAAGAAGGTCGGAACGATCTGCGAGAACAATTCGGCAACGACCGAGGAACTGGCCGCGGGTATGCAGGAAACGGCGGCTTCCACCACCGTGATCGCACAGAATGTGGAGCATGTTCAGGATAATGCCAACGGTATCGATGATCTGGCCGGAGAGGGCAGCAGGCTCTCCGACGAGGTGACGAAGCGCGCCATCGAACTGGCGGCTACAACGGAAAAAGCCAGCAAGGAAACAATGGATATGTATCAGGGAGTCAAGGTCAGATCACAGGAAGCGATCCAGGCTTCCAAGGCGGTCAACAAGATCAACGAACTTACCGATACCATCATGTCCATTTCTTCCCAGACAGGCCTGCTGGCCCTGAATGCATCCATCGAGGCGGCAAGAGCCGGCGAGGCGGGCAGGGGCTTTGCGGTGGTGGCATCGGAGATCAGCAATCTGGCGACCCAGACCTCCGAAGCGGTAAAGAATATCGACGGCATCGTGAAGGAAGTGAACAGTGCCGTGGATATGATGTCGGACTGCCTGTCAAAGACCACTTCCTTCCTGGAGACCAATGTCCTGTCCGATTATCAGAAGTTTGGCGAGGTGAGCATCCAGTACAAGGAAGATGCGATGACCTTCGGCGAGAGCATGAAGACCATAAAGGGCAGTGCCCAGAGCCTGGCTGCGGACATTGAAAAGATCGCCGGTGCCATCGGCGGTATCGATTCCAATGTCAACGAGACCTCGAACGGCGTAGCGAACATCGCGGAGCGCACTTCGGACATGACTTCCGAGACCTTAAGCAGCGTTGGCCAGGTCGAAGAATGCAAGAAGGCCGTTTCGGAACTGAGCGACATGATCTCGAAATTTACGCTGTAATAACAATGATCACAGAAACTGCGTGATCAGGAAAAACTTAACGGTCAAATGCATCGCCCCCCGTGAAAACGGGGGGTGATTTAATCCTCACGTGTCTCACATTCCAAAAGGATATGTTCGTTTGCGGATAGCTGATATATGGTTTCGGCGGCCTCATTTATAAAAGAAAAATAAATATACTTTCCCTCAATCTATGGTTATGCTTGCGAAAACGGGTGAGATTTGGTAATATATTATGAATACAGTTGATACAATCCTGTTGAAAGGTCCTGAAAGCATTGGATAAAGCACGCCTGGAACAATTCTATACGCTGTTTGAACAGATGGTCAGTATCATGACGGATCCGGAGCATTTTGTACGCGAGGATCTGATCGGGGTGCTGGAGCAGATCTGTGAACTGTTCCGCCTGGCCAAGGGCGTGACGGAGTTTTATATGAGCCCCGAGCTGGAGGCGGCGAAGGATGGCGAGATCCTGGTTGATTTCGATAACGGGAAGGCGGATACGGAGATCATCACCCGCCGTCTGATCGGTGCGGCCGGCAGCGTTGTCATCGGCAGGGTCTTTGTATCGGAGGACGCGCAGGATCTGAGCGGTGAGGAACTGGAAAAGATCGATCTGGTGGTGCGCTGCCTGCTTTCCTTTGTGAGCCGCAACCGCCTTTCCAATGCCGTGGAACGTCTCGGCTATTATGACGAAGACGGTTATCCGAATGTGCGCTCCTACAACCGTTTCCTGGAAGGGGTCAATGCCCGGGGGCGTATCACGAAATATACGGCGGCCTGTTATAACCTGCGGCACTTCTCGATGGTGAACCGTGATATCGGAAGAGAGCGCGGGGATGCGGTGATGCTCGAGTATTTCCGACTGCTGGAGATGGCGGCCGGAGAGGACGGCATTGTCTGCCGCCTGGGCGGAGATAATTTCCTGATGTTCTTCCAGAAGGAACTGACCGACCAGGTACTGGAGATCTTTGCGGGTGTGCCGGTGCAGTATGATGAGAAAAACGGGAAGCGGACGCTCATCTCGGCTACCGCCGGCGTATTCATTGTTCCGGATGATTTCGTGATGGAGCACCCCGGCCAGATCCTTGAGCGGGTGTATGGCGCGCTGAATACGGCAAAGACGGAGCAATACGGAAGCATCGTCTTCAGCGATGAGAAGATGCTGGCGCTGCGGGAAAAAATGGTACGCGTGCACAATGCTTTTCCCGACGCCCTCCGGAACCGGGAGTTTTACGTATATTACCAGCCCAAGGTCAATGTGTTTGACGGAAGGATCGTGGGCGCGGAAGCGCTCTGCCGCTGGATCAAAAACGGGAAAGTGGTCCCGCCGATGGAATTTATCCCGGTGCTGGAGCAGGGAACGGATATCTGTGCGCTGGATTTCTACATGCTCGACCGGGTATGTGAAGATATCCGCCGCTGGCTGGATCAGGGAAGACAGGTAGTGCGCATTTCCGTGAACCTTTCCAGAAAGCATCTGGTGGATGTGAACCTCCTGGAGCATATCATGGAGATCGTCGACCGGCATCATGTGCCGCACCAGTATATCGAGGTAGAACTGACCGAGACCACGACGGACGTGGCTTTCCGCGATCTGAAGCGCGTGGTCAACAGCCTGCAGCTGCGCGGGATCTGCACTTCGGTGGACGACTTCGGCGTGGGTTATTCTTCGCTGAACCTGATCCGCGAGATCCCCTGGAATGTGCTGAAGATCGACCGCTGTTTCCTGCCGGGCGATCTGGACAGTGAGAACAGCATCACGAGCCTGATGTTCCGGCATGTGGTACAGATGGCGCACGAGATGGGCATGGAGTGCGTGACCGAGGGCGTGGAGACGATCAAGCAGGTCGAGACCCTCAGAAAAGCACAGTGCAGCATCGCACAGGGCTATTTCTTTGACAAGCCCCTGCCTGTGGAAGACTTTGAACAGCGGATGGAGCAGGGAGCATATATCTGAGTATTCAGCAAAGAGGAGAAGAAAGATGGAACAGATTCTGGATGCATTTGTCTATTACGGAGTGACTTTTCTTATTTTCGGCGCAGCCGTTGTGGCGGCGGTTCTGATCGGCGTTTTCGCGCGGAAGGCAAAGAATAAGAAGAATACGACGGAGCAGTAATTTTTTCTGAGGCTTCGGAAGCCGGCGCTGCCGGGATAACGGAGAAAGGGATCTATGCCCTTTCTTTTGTATTGTTTTGAAGTCTGCCGAAACGCAGCCTGACCGTTGACAGGCAGACCCTGATTGAATATAATAGTTAACACAACATCTGGTGTCGGGCGAAAAGAATGAGACTTTATATAGTACAATATGGGAGAATATTATGAGCGAGATCGATTACAGCGAGCAGTTCAGGCCGAAAAGAGACGTACGGGTCATCAAGAAGGACAATACCCGTGAGGAATTTAACGTACAGAAGGTGATCAATGCCGTCGGTAAGAGCGCTTACCGTGCGCTGACGGATTTTACCGACGAGGAAAAGAAGCTGATCTGCCGCTATGTGGTGGAAAAGGTTGACGAGATGGACTGTGACGAGATCCCCATCCCCGTCATGCACAATATCGTCGAGAGCGCGCTGGAAAAGGTAAAGCCCATCGTGGCCAAGAGCTACCGGGACTACCGCAATTACAAGCAGGATTTCGTGCGCATGCTGGACGATGTGTACAAAAAGAGCCAGTCCATCATGTATATCGGGGATAAGGAAAATGCAAATACTGACAGCGCCCTGGTATCCACGAAGCGCTCCCTGATCTTCAACCAGCTGAACAAGGAGCTTTACCAGAAGTTTTTCCTTACTACCGAAGAACTGCAGGCCTGCAGGGACGGTTATATCTATGTACATGACATGTCGGCGCGCAGGGATACCATGAACTGCTGTCTCTTTGATGTGCAGAGCGTTCTGAGCGGCGGCTTCGAGATGGGCAATATCTGGTACAACGAGCCGAAGACGCTGGATGTGGCCTTTGACGTGATCGGCGATATCGTGCTGAGCGCGGCTTCTCAGCAGTACGGTGGTTTCACGGTGCCCGAGGTGGACAAGATCCTTGAGCCTTACGCAGAGAAATCTTATGACAAATATATACGGAAATATGAACTCCTGGGCGTAGACCGTGACAGCGCGGAAGCGGAAGCCTGGAAGGATGTGGTGCGTGATTTTGAGCAGGGCTTCCAGGGCTGGGAGTACAAGTTCAATACCGTGGCCAGCAGCCGCGGCGATTATCCCTTCATCACGGTGACAGGCGGCATCGGCACGGGGCGTTTTGCGAAGCAGGCCACCATCAGCATGCTGAATGTACGCCGCCGCGGACAGGGCAAAGAAGGCCATAAGAAGCCCGTGCTCTTCCCCAAGATCGTATTTCTTTATGATGAAAAGCTGCACGGCCCCGGCGGTGAGCTGGAAGACGTGTTCGAAGCCGGCGTGGAGTGCTCGGCCAAGACCATGTATCCCGACTGGCTGTCGCTGACCGGCAAGGGCTATATCGCGAGCATGTATAAGCAGTACGGCAAGGTGATCTCGCCCATGGGCTGCCGTGCTTTCCTTTCGCCCTGGTATGTGCGCGGGGGGATGCATCCCGCCGACGACATGGACGAGCCGATCTTTGTGGGGCGTTTCAACATCGGCGCCGTATCCCTTCACCTGCCGATGATCCTTGCAAAAGCAAGGCAGGAGAGCAGGGATTTCTATGAGGTGCTGGATTATTATCTGAATCTGATCCGCCAGCTGCATATCCGTACCTACGCTTATCTCGGTGAGATGCGGGCGTCGACGAATCCGCTGGCCTATTGCGAAGGCGGCTTCCTGAACGGTCATCTGGGCCTTCATGACAAGATCAAACCGCTGCTCAAATATGCGACGGCTTCCTTCGGGATCACGGCACTGAATGAACTGCAGATGTTATATAACGGCAAGAGCCTTGTGGAAGACGGGCAGTTCGCGCTGGAGGTGATGGACCATATCAACAAGAGGATCAGTGAGTTCAAGGAAGCGGACGGCAACCTCTATGCGATCTACGGAACGCCGGCGGAAAGCCTCTGCGGCCTGCAGGTGCAGCAGTTCCGTAAGAAATACGGTATCGTGGAGGGCGTCAGCGACCGCGAATATGTCAGCAATTCCTTCCACTGCCATGTGACCGAGGATATCACGCCGATCCAGAAGCAGGATCTGGAGGACCGTTTCTGGGAGAAGCTCAACGGCGGTAAGATCCAGTATGTGAAGTATCCGGTATCCTACAATACCGGTGCGGTGCGTACGCTGGTACGCCGCGCGATGGAGATGGGCTTTTACGAGGGCGTGAACTTAAGCCTTGCCTATTGCGACGACTGCGGCCATGAAGAGCTGGAGATGGATGTGTGCCCGAAATGCGGCAGCCGCAACCTCACCAAGATCGACCGTATGAACGGTTATCTTTCCTATTCCCGTGTGCATGGCGATTCCCGCCTGAACGACGCCAAGATGGCCGAGATCGGAGAAAGAAAAAGCATGTGAGCGTTAGCATTGAGCCCGCGCATCAGTGATGAAAGGGAGATGCGGGGCGAGCTTGCTCGCATGAGCATCGACATTTCAGCACTGATATACGGCGAAAGCCGTACACCGAAAGAGCGTAGCTCTTGAGGTGAGCGCGGGCGAAAGCCCGAAAGAGAGAAAGCCGTACAGCGAAAGAGCTTGCTCATGAGGTGAGCGCGGGAGAAAGCCCGAAAGAGAGAAAGCCGTACACCGAAAGAGCTTGCTCTTGAGGTGAGCGCGGGCGAAAGCAGGAAAGAGAGAAAGCCGTACACCGAAAGAGCGTAGCTCTTGAGGTGAGCGCGGGAGAAAGCCTGAAAGAGCGAAAGCGTACACCGAAAGAGCGTAGCTCTTGAGGTGAGCGCGGGCGAAAGTACGAAAGAGCGAAAGAGCTTGCTCATGAGGTGAGCGAGGCTTTTTTTATTTCATATAAACAACGGAAAGGCCGGGAGTCCCCGTTTTTCTGTAAAAGGGCTGTTCAGAAGCTGCGGATTTCGGTATAATGACTGACAGTAAGATATCCGGAAGAGAGGAATGGGAATGATCCGAGAGGCAGGCGCGGTCTTAAGGAAGATCTCCGCGATCAAAAATCTGAAAATGATCAACTGCTACCGGCTTTTCGGAGAGAATGCCCCGCTGCAGGGTATCCTTGCCTGGTATGAGGATACGACGATCAATCTGTGCAGTGCCGACGAGTATTTTCCGCTGCTTTTTGACCGGCTCGTGAGGCAGTATGCGCTGGAAGCACCGAAGTCGCCGGTCATCTGCGATGAATATACCCGGAGGATCCTGACGGCTGCGAAGGGGCTTCCGCCACAGGAGCTTGAGGCACGCCTAAGCGGCTGGCAGGAGCTTTCCTCCCCGCTTTTCCTTCCCAAAGCATATTCACATCATCTACTGCTTCCCATCGTAAAGTTCATTCTGGAAAAGCTGCATGGGGATGAAGAAGATGCGCTGCATTTTGAGGATAGCGTCCGGGACTGGTTCGGACAGGGACAGCTCAGCGGCGTGAGTCACGGCAGGATGCTGCATTTTCCCTACCGCATCCTTCAAAAGCATAATGATGTATACGAAGTGAGGGTCGGCAATGCGTTAAAGCCCGGGGATCTTTTGTGTGCGGAGATCGCCTTTGAGACGGAACGCATCCTTGCCTCCTTCCGGGAGGACGCCTATCTGTTCACGGGGGACATGATCCTTTCCCTGGCGGGAGAGCCTCCCGTGCTGAGTGTTTCTTTCCGGGACGGGGAAAAAGAGATCGCACATTATGAAAAAGAATGCGAACGCCTTGAAGAAGTGAAACCCTCCGCGCGTGCCGCTGCGCTGAGCGCGGGAGAAGCAGCGGACTGGAAAGCCTGGGCATTGCCCTGGGGCGGCCGGCTGTTCTGTGCTTCGGACGAAAAGGAGGAATACCGTATCCTTTCCGCGGAAAGGGAAGGATTCCGGATCAGCAGGGCAGCTGCATTCCGAAAGCTGGCGGAGGACGAACCGCAGATCCTTTTCGGAACGCTGGCTTTTATGCTGTATGAAAAAGACAGGCTGGCGGAGCTTCATCTGCTGGATATGTCCTATCCGAGATCGTCGGAATATTTTATAGACCAGGTCGGAAAGATCTATGGCATTGAAGAAAAGTAAGGGGGCGGCATGGCAGTAAAAAACGGTAAAGAACCTGCATTGAAAAGGCTTTCGAGGCTGATCGCGGAACTGGGATCGCTTTCAAAAACGGAAAAACTCGAGCTGTTCACCGAACGGCTGGAGCGGATCAGAAGCGGCAGGGACGAGCCGGAGATCAAACCTCTGGAGCTTTATCTGGATGTGGTCGAGTCGATCCGTGACAACAGTAAGGATGGGGAAGTCTACGGATCCCTGCTGGAAAAGGCGATCGGGCTTTATGATGAGCTTTTTGTCCTGGGAGAGGAAACGCCCGGGCTGGAGGAGAAGGCCATGATCTTCCGTGCGCTGGTGGTCGAGGATGCGATCCTCGCTAAAGGCCTGTATGACAGCCTGCTCTTTTCCTCCTTTCATGATAAGGAAAACTATATCGTGCTGGTCCGCGAGATCATGCCGAAGAAATACGCGCACGATATCTTTCTGAAGATAAAAAAACATGCACTGGATGTGCGGGAGTTCCTGCTGGATGACATCGCTTATCTGATGCATCTGATCCGTGTCGCGGAGCGCCTTTCGGTAACGGGCACCATCGGCGGGGAAGCGGTGCTCGAAGAAGAACTGCTGAAGCTGAGAAGGACCAACGGGCTTTACGATATCGATCCGCTGCGGCTCGCTCAGGCGGAGAAAAACGTAAGCGAGGCGGCGGCGATCGTGGAATGCGGCAGGGAAATGCTTCAGCTCCTCGAGCGGAGATCCGGGAATGTGGAAAAACTCGCGGAGGAGGCGGAAAACAGGGCACAGGAAGCCCGGCGCCTGACGGAGGTATTCCTGGAGGGAAAAACGAAGAATGCGAAAGCGGAACTGGAGGCTGCGGTAAAGGAGTATAAGGAGAGTCAGAAAAAGACGGTCTTTATGGAAAAGGAGCTCTTCCTGAAGCAGATGTTCTCCGATGCCGAAGCGGATCTGAACCGTTACCGCTCCGAAGCCAAGGTCATCCTGGCAACAGCGGCTGCAGAGCTGAACGGACTGCGCAGGGAGGCGGACCAGGTGATCCGCAGAGTGGAGAACGCAGCCGCAGACGATGAAAAGGTAAGAACGATCCTGGAACGTTCAAGGAATGACGAAGAACTGATGGTGCTGATCGAGCGGCTCAATTCCCTGAAGGGGAAGGTGCCGGAGGCTGAACTTCGGAAGACGGAGCCGGCGGCTGTGCAGAAAGCGGGCGTGCAGGAAGAAGGTACAGAGAGGGCGGCTGCGCAGAAGGCGGGCGTGCAGGAAGAAGGTACAGAGGAGCCGGCAGTTGTGCGGGAAGAGACCACAGGGGAAAAGCCGGCCGCTTCGTCTTACGGCAGCGGCGTAAAGACCCTGCGCCCCATACCCGCGGTCAATCCGCTGCTGGACTGGAACGTCCCTTTTCAGGACAGATTTGCCCTGGTCATGAAGGAAAAAGAAAGACGCATGGAGCGGGGAGAGCTTTTCCATGCGATGTTTGACGATGTGATCACGGCGGTCATGGAAAATGTGAATCCCTATCTGATCGGACCTTCGGGCTGCGGAAAGACTTTCATGGTTAAGCAGGTCGGCGAGCTTCTGGGACTGGATTGCACCGATATCGGCTACATCAATGAGGAGTACGATATCCTGGGTTATGTGACTGCCGGTGGAACCTATAATGAATCCAATTTCTACCGGCTGTATAAATACGGAGGCATCGTATTCTGCGATGAGCTGGATAACGGGAACAGTAAAGCGACGGTAAAACTGAATTCCTTCCTGACGAACCAGAAAAACTCCTATTATCATTTCCCGGGCGGGGAAAGGGTGGAAAGACATCCGAATTTCCGTGTGATCGCCGCCGGCAATACCGACGGGAGCGGGGCGGATACCAACTACAGCACCCGCGAAAAGATCGAGGAATCCGTTCTGCAGCGCATGATCCCGATCTATATGGATTACGACAACCGGGTAGAAGAGCAGATCCTGAAGGATTATCCGGACTGGTTTGAATTCGGCTGTGCGTTCCGGAAGGCCACGGATGAGTGGGAGAAAGCCTGCGGCATCCCGGCCCAGGGGATCTTTACCACCAGGGATGCGTACCGGATCCGGCAGTATCTGGAAAACAGCAGTTTTTCGGATGAAAAGATCATGAATTATGAGTTTGTACAGACGAAAGAAGCGGAATACCTCGGTTTCCTGCAGGAGAAGCTGGCCGGCTTCATTTCCGAGTCCTCGGGGGATTATGCGCTGTACAGACTTTTTGTGAAGCTGGCAGAGGCGATCAGGGAAAAGGGTAAAAGAGTTTAATGCCGGTCATAAGCATCTCGAATCTGAAAACAGATAAAACTTACAGGCTGTACCGGGCGGATTTTCATTCCCTCACAGAGCTTGAACTGTATCTTTCCGGAGATCCGGCGGTGAACGAGAGAGTCTTTTCATCACAGAAAAGCATCAACATGCCGGAGGAATTTGCGGGGGCGCCGCTGAAACAGGCCATTGCCTATTGCCACGGCGGATACGATAAGGGCTTTAAGCTTTTCATGAAGATACGCAGGGAGCTGGAGAACGTCAATGTGAAAAAGCAGTCCTTCCGCCGTTCCGTACCGGCAGTAGTGGGCTCGCGGCCAAACATCCCGGGCTTTCTTGCGCAGACGCCGAAGACGATGTTCCGTCTTGAGCGTGAAAAAGAGAAGAAATTCATCGATGTCTATATCAATCTGGTCTACAGCGGTGAAACGAGCGATGAACAGATCCGTAACCGCGGGATCCTGGTGCTGAACATGATCAGTCTTTTTGAGCAGAACCAGATCGGCGTCAATCTCTATGCCTTTGAGGCCAGCTGTTTAAAGGACGAGATCTTTATCGCGGATATCCGGTTGAAACGGCCGGGGGAATCCTTAAATATCGGGAAATGTTATTATCCTCTGTGCGGAAAGGAATTTATCCGCCGGCTTTTGGCGCGGGTAAAGGAATCCATGCCTTTCCGCGAAAGATGGGACGCAGGATACGGACGTATCCTTTCGGAGGAGCTGCTGCGTAAATGCTTAAAGATCGACGAAGGCAGGATCCTGATCCGTTCCCCGCAGGAGCTGGGGATCATAGGGGATAATATCTATGAGGATGCGGACCGCTTTTTTGCGGCGCTGGAACTGGATGATGAGATCGAAGTGCCGCGCTACGCGGAAAACATATCCGTGCGGGCATGAGGATCAGTGAGGAAGATATCCGCAGGATGCGGATGGGGATCCTGAGCTGCCGGATCCGGATGATGAGATCGAAGTGCCGCGCTGCGCGGAAGCCTGAATCATGATTATTGGAGAAGAGTATGGAGAATGCCCGCTGGGACGATATCAATTACGTGGTCGATTACGGCCTTGAGAGTCAGCGCAGTATCGCGGACCTGAATCAGCTTGTTTCCGATATCGTAAAGAACAGAACTTATGATGAGGAGCTTTCGGCTTTACGGGAACTGCTGGATATCGCGGAGCATACGGAAAAGGAGACGTTGGTGGAGAGGGAACGGCGGCTGGAGGAGATCCGGGAGCAGTTCACAAGGCAAAGGATCGGGCTTTTGAAGGAGGGAAAGCTGCTTCAGGCGCTGCATCATGCCAACGAAGCCTGTATCGTAAAGCTGAAAAGCGAGATCAGAAAGGCGCAGGAGTATTGTAAGGAGCGCTTTCGCAATGATACTGCAGGCGCTGCGACGGATCACAGGCTCACGGTCCTGAACGGCAGGCTCACGGAGCTGATCACCTCGGTGACGGTAGCGGAAAGCTTTTCGGCGCAGATCGGTCTCTCCGAAAAGAACTGCTTTGATATGGCGGAGCGGATCTGGAACGCTCTGGTCACGATACTGCCGCTTCTCAGGGGGCGGATCTCCATGGAGAGCAGCAGGACGGTCATCACGCAGACCCGCGAGATGATCCTTAGGAATATCCGGGAATGGGATCAGATCACAGGGGTCCTTCCACGGGAATGCAGCTGAAAACATATTATTTGCACGCAATTGATTCTATGCAGCATTGTTTTGATCAATTCTCCGTTTGGCTTACGAAACACCTCTGTAAACAGGGATGAAAACAAGTTCTTGTGATTCTGGCCGCTTCCGACACAAAATATTGATTTTTAGTAGTGACAGAGAAGAGTATTTAGTATATAATAATTCTTTAGACGATTTCGGGAGATCGTAATGATCTTACGGAAGGGAACAGGAAAAGAGAAGGCTGTGAAGCCGTAAGATACGGATCTTTCCGACAGAACAGAGAGTAAAGAGTATAAGGCAGGGATATGAGATACCATAACATCACACATGACGACATGCTCAACGGAGACGGCCTGCGCGTAGTGCTTTGGGTGGCCGGCTGCGAGCATTGCTGCAAGGGCTGCCATAACCCCATCACCTGGGATCCGGAGGGCGGGCTGCCCTTTGACGAGGCGGCAAAGAAGGAGATCTTTGAACAGCTGGAGAAAAGCTATATCTCCGGACTTACTTTTTCCGGCGGGGATCCGCTGTTCCCGGGCAACCGCCTGGATGTGCGCAGCTTTGCGGAGGAAGTGAAGGAACGTTTCCCGGACAAGACCATCTGGCTCTATACCGGCTATGACTGGGAAGAAGTGCTGCATTATCCCGTGATGCAGTATGTGGATGTGCTCGTCGACGGAGAGTTTATCGAGGAGCAGAAGGATGTGCGCCTGCAGTGGAAGGGCAGCGCCAACCAGCGGGTGATCGATGTGCAGGAAAGCCTGAAGCAGACGGATCCGGTAAAACCGGTCCTTTACTGTGGGGATTACAAGTAAGGATAGCTTCCGGGTTATCCGGAAACTCATGTTCCGCGGATACTTTCATTGCATAATGGAGACCGGCTGAGGCGTTCCTCGTTTTTGATGAAAAGGGGATCCCGCGGAAGCTTCGGAAAGGTGAAAAGAATGGAAAAGATCAGGATCAAATATTTCAGTGACAGGATCGAGAAACTCTGCTATATCGACGGCAAGAGTGACTGGATCGACCTGCGCTGTGCCGAGGATATCGTGCTGAAAAAGGGCGATTTTAAACTGGTGCCGCTCGGTGTCGCCATGGAGCTGCCGAAAGGTTATGAAGCCCATGTGGTCCCGCGCAGTTCCACCTTCAAGAATTTCGGTCTGATCCAGACCAATCACTGCGGCGTGATCGACGAGAGCTATTGCGGCGACAATGACCAGTGGTATATGCCGGTACTCGCGGTGCGGGATACCGAGCTGCATGTCAACGACCGGATCTGCCAGTTCCGCATCATGGAGCATCAGCCCGCGATCCTCTTTGAGGAATGCGAGCATCTGGAAGGAGCAGACCGCGGCGGCTTTGGAAGCACCGGCAAGTCATGATTTTTTGGAAAGCAGGCCCGGATGCGTAAAAAAGCCAGCCGAATGGAGAAGCGGAGTCGGCGGTCCTGCACGGGCAGCGCTTTCCTATCGATTCCCGAAAGTCTTGGAAAACCATTCTATTTGTGATATAATACTACTATATGCGTATTATGCGCATTTGACGGAAAAGATATATGTCGAAGAGATTTAGCTGGCTGGACAGGCAGCCCGGTGAGGCTGTCAGCGTGTACGACAAGAGGATCAATGAACTTGCGGCATTCCATGCAGGGTATGCCTTTTTCACATGGCAGAATTACAGCGAAGAGTTCTCGGCTTTTTCCGTCTGGTGCGTCTGGAACGGCGAGTGCAATAACAAACTGTCACCGCCTCTGCCGGCCGGCGGCTTTATGATGCATTGCGATGATTCCACCGCGCAGGAGCTTGTCACGCTGGGACACGGTGTGCCGGTCTTTGTCAAAGTTTATGCCAAGCAGGGCTTTCTGCATGCGGAGCGCCTGGCGGTCGCGGATAAGGAATGTGTGTACGATCTGTATTTTAACGGCTGTGCCTGTATCCCTCCCGAGGACCTCTGTTACCGGCCGTATCAGGGGGAAGAAGATCCGGAGGATGCTGCCGGACAGCCCCTTTCGAAGGGAAGCGGAGAAGAGCGCAGCAGTTTCCGGATCGGAAGCATTTCCGGCGGAAGTTTCCGGCGCGGAAGCTATGTTCCGGGACCTGCAGCAGGCGGAAGTTATACAGCGGGCAGTTACCGTAAAGCTGCCGGCGGCAGCTATCAGAGCGGGAGTTATTCCGGCGGCAGTTACATTGGCGGCAGCTATATCGGCCGTGCGCTTGGAGGGGGCGGGAGCTACCGTGCCGTCTCGGGGCTGAGCGGCAGTTATCTGCGCTGGCTTTTCGGAGGCAGTTATAAGAATTTTCTTTCTTCTGCCCTGTCGATCAGGGGCAGCGGTTTTTCATTCGGTTTCGGAAGCTTCCGGAACGGGAGTTTTTCGCGTGAGAGTTTCCTGCGCGGAGTTTATCCCCTCGGAAGCTATTTTCACGGCAGTTATCTGAACGGCAGTTTTTCCTATGGTCTTTCTCCGGCGGGGAGCAGGGCATATCTGCTCAACGGGAGTTTTTATGGCGGAAGCTATCACAAAGGCAGCTTTATCCTCGGCGGTTTTACCGAACCGGGGCGGGGCGTGCGCATTCAGGAAGCGGCGGAAGAGCCGTCTGGGCCGGATGCATACCGGCCGCGGCGCATCATCGAGGAGCTGGGTTACGGCCTGGATCTGATCTGAGTTATGAACGCTTTCTATTCTCTTTGGACAGCACCGGCAAGCGGAGAGGGCGAGAGGGCCTTTATCATGCAGGATCACGACCTGGCCTGCCTGATGCTTTCCGTTGCCGCATATGAGCGCTATAACGGACGTACACGGCTTTATGCCGATGCGCAGGCAAAGGCATGGTTTGAAGAAAGGGGACTCTGTGATATCTTTTCCAGGGGCTGCGAGCTTTTTTCGGTTCCGGAGGATATCGATCCTGTTGTGTTCTGGGCGGCAGGCAAGCTCTGCGCGCTTTCGCTGGAGGAAGAGCCGGCCGTGATGCTGGATACGGATCTGATCGTCTGGCGCAGCATCGGGAAGATGCTGAAGGACAAAAATGTCGCCGTGATCCACAGGGAAGAGCTGAATCCGGAGATCTATCCGGATCCCGGGAGTTTTGCGATGGCGGAGGATTACCGTTATCCGGCAGGCTGGGATTTCTTTGTGCGTCCGGCCAATACGGCGCTGCTGTTCATAAGGGAAGCATCCTTCCGGGACGCCTATGTGAAGGAGTCCCTTCGTTTTATGAAGGCCTGCAGGGAGCATCAGGACAGGCTCTGTCCCATGGTCTTTGCCGAGCAGCGTATCCTTCCGATGGTGGCAAAGGAAAGAGGCGTCAGCGTCTGGGCCTTCTGTGACCGTCTGGAGCAGCTGAGGGAACAGTCGCTCTTTACCCATCTCTGGGGCCATAAGAATGTTTTGAAGTATAACCGTGACGAGCAGAAAGGTTTTGTACGCCGCTGTCTTGACCGTATGCGCAGGGAATTTCCGGAGATGTATGCGCGTGCGGCTGCGCTGTATGAATTTGGGGAATATCTGTGCTGAAGGTCAGTCATTTATCAAAATCCTACGGAGAACGCAAGGTTGTGGACGATCTTTCCTTTGAAGCAGTGAAGGGAAAGATCTATGGTTTTCTGGGGCCCAATGGCGCCGGCAAGAGCACGACCATGAGCATGATCACGGGCTTTCTGGCACCGGATGACGGAACGATACTGATCAATGACATCTCCATGGTGCGGGAGCCGGGGAAGGCGCGGAAGCAGGTCGGCTATCTGCCGGAGGTGCCGCCGCTGTATCCGGATCTGACCGTGGAAGAAAACTTAAGCTATGCGGCGGAACTGAAGGGACTGAAAGGGAAGGAGAAAAAAGCCGAACTGGACCGGGTGTGCGAACGCATGGGGCTTAAATACGTGCGGCAGCATCTGGTACGGCAGATCTCCAAAGGATATAAACAGCGTACGGGGCTGGCCGAGGCACTGCTGGCGGACCCCGAGATCATCATACTGGACGAGCCGTCTTCCGGACTGGATCCGAGACAGATCGCAGAGATGCGCGAACTGGTGAGGGAGCTCAGGGAAGAACATACCGTGATCTTTTCCACCCATATCTTAAGCGAGGTGGACAGTCTCTGCGATCATGTGATGGTGCTTTCCGAAGGGAAGCTTCTTGCGAACGATACGCCGGAAAAGCTGCTGGCGGAAGTGAATGCGAAGCAGCGGCTGACCATGGTGCTGAAGGGGGCTTCCACCGCGGCGGAACGGATCGTGAAGTCGAAGGAAGAGATCGAAAGCTTTACGGTCGTTGGAGAGGACAGCTCCAGCTGTACGATCAGGATCACGGCGAAAGCGGGGGAGGATCTGAGAGAGGAGCTGTCGAAAAGCTTTTCGGCTGCCGGGATGACGGTGCTGGAGCTGAGCGTGCAGCGGACCACGCTGGAGGAGGTATATCTGGATCTGACCTATGTAAAGGAATAAGGAGCTGTTACAAAATTAACAGCTCCTAAGATCGCGGGTATCAGAGGTTTTTGCAGGATGTGGGCGGTATTTAAAAAGGAGTGGCTGGACAATTTCAGAACGCTGAGCGGCTGGATCTTTCTGGCCGTGACCCTTTTCTTTACGGGCTGGTATTTCCGCTACTACGGCCTGGAAAGGGGGATGCCCTATCTTTCCTATATCCTGAACGCGGTGCTCTTTATCTTTATCTTTACGCTGCCGCTTCTGACCATGCGCAGTTTTGCGGAGGAAAAGAAGCATCATACCGACCGGCTGATCTTTACCGCGCCGGTGCCGGCCTGGAAGATCGTCATCGGGAAATATCTGGCGGCGGTCTGCGTCTTTGCACCGGTCTTTCTCATGTTCCTGGCTTATCCGCTGATCCTGGGCATATACGGAGATGTGCCGCCTGCGGAAAACCTTCTGGCAGTGGCGTCATTCTTTTTCTTCGGGCTGGCGGCCATCGCCGTGGGCATACTGATCTCGGCGCTGACCGAGAACCAGATCGTAGCCGCGGTGCTCAGCTTTTTTGTCCTGCTCCTGAGCACGATGATCTCTTCGATCTCTTCGATGATCAGCAGTGAAGGAAATATCGTGACGCGCAGCCTGGCGGTATTTGACCTGAGCGCGCCTTTTGACCGCAGTCTGTACGGAACCTTCTGCTGGCCGGATTTTGTCTATTATCTGTCCGTGGCGGGGCTTGCCCTGTTTTTTACCGATTATATCCTTACGGCGCGGCGTTTTCACCTGCGCACCTTCGGTATCCTCGGAGCCTTTGAGAGCATATTGAAGGCCGGGCTTCTCCTGTTTGTGGTGATCGGGCTGAACCTCTTCGTACATGTCCTTCCGCCGCAGGTACAGAATATCGACCTGACCTATAACGGCATCCATTCCCTGACGGATCCGGGAAGGGAAGTGCTTTCGGCGCTGGATCAGGGAGTACAGATCTTTGTGCTTGCCGCCGAGGATGAGGCCGATGAAACGATCGCGTATACCTTAAAGCGCATGCAGGAAGAAACGGGTTATTTGAAGGTGGATTATATCGACCCCGTGCAGCATCCGGAGTTTTATCTCTCCTATACGGATACCGAGCCCGTGCCGAACAGTCTGATCGTCTGCTGCGGCAGCCGGGTGCGGGTGGTGGATTATTATGAATGCTTCCAGCTGCGTTACGATTACGCCTATGACGTGACCAGCGGCAGCTATATCGCTACGGATTATACGGTTTCCGGTTACGACGGCGAGGGCCGCATCATCGCGGCGATCCGTTATGTCGTGAGCGACCATGTACCGAAGATCTACTGTGTGAACGGGCATGACGAATACGAGCCGGAGGAGGAATTAAAGAGCCGTATCCTGAACGCCAATTATGAGCTGGAGGGCATCAATCTCCTTCTTCATGACGAGATCCCGGAGGACGGGGATGCACTGCTTCTGCTGGCCCCTTTCGAAGATCTGAACGAGGACGACCTCGGAAAGATACAGCGTTTCCTGGATAAGGGGAAAGGAGCGGTCTGCGTCACGGCCTGCACCGAAGGGGAGGAGCCGGAAAATTACCATGCGCTTCTTCGTTCCTACGGCGTTGAGGTACTGCCGGGAGTAGTGACGGAAGAAGATCCGGCCTTTTATAACAGTTCCGGCGAATTCCTTCTGCCCGAGATCGTAAAGACGGAATATACCGCATCGGTCTATTCGGAAGACCGTACCCGTTTTATCTATATGCCCTTCTCCAGGGGACTGCGGGTGCAGGAAACGCCGGATGTGACGTCCCAGACTTTTTTGCGGACCGGAGAGGAGGCCTATATACAGACGGATACGCTTCGGGAAGAGGGACCTTTTTCCCTCGGCATCTTTTCGGTCCGTTACCTGGCAAAGGGGGAAAGCCGCATGGCCGTTTTTGCCACGGATTATTTCCTTTACCAGGACATCAACCGGGCCGTGAACGGCAGCAATTATGAGCTTTTCATGAAGGTGCTGGGAGAGGTGAGCGAGACGGCGGAGAATACGGATATCCCGGTGAAAGGCTATGCCTACGATCCGATCCTCGTGGGAAACGGTGTGCGCGGATTCTTTTCCGTGCTCTTTATCGGCGTGATCCCGGCCGCCCTTCTTTTCAGCGGCATAGGAATATGGTATTATCGTAGAAAGAATTAAGTACGAATACAGGGGAGGAATAAGAAAAATGGAAAAGATCAGAACAAGGTATGCGCCCAGTCCGACGGGCAAGATGCATGTGGGAAACCTGCGCACGGCTCTGTATGAGTTTTTGATCGCCAAGCACGAAGGCGGCGATTTCATGCTGCGTATCGAGGATACCGACCAGGAGCGTTTTGTGGAAGGCGCCATTGATATCATCAACCGGACCCTTGAGAAGACGGGGCTTACGCATGACGAGGGTCCGGATAAGGACGGCGGTTACGGCCCTTATGTGCAGAGCGAACGTGTTAAGACCGGGATCTATATGAAATATGCAAAGGAGCTGATCGAAAAAGGCGAGGCCTATTACTGCTTCTGCGATAAGGAGAGGCTTGCGGGCTTAAAGACGGAAGTGGTGGAAGGCAAGGAGATCAGCATTTACGACAAGCATTGCCTCTCTCTTTCCAAAGAGGAAGTGGAAGAGAATCTGAAAGCGGGCAAGCCCTATGTCATCCGCCAGAATATCCCGAACGAGGGAAGCACCACCTTCCATGACGAGCTTTACGGGGATATCACCGTGGAAAATGCGGAGCTGGACGATATGATCCTGATCAAATCCGACGGCTACCCGACCTATAATTTTGCCAATGTGGTGGATGACCATACGATGAACATCACCCATGTGGTAAGAGGTAACGAGTACATCTCGTCTTCGCCCAAATACCAGCGGCTTTATGATGCCTTTGGCTGGAAGAGCCCGGTCTATATCCATCTGCCGCTGATCACGGATGAGGAGCACAAGAAGCTTTCGAAGCGCAGCGGGCATTCCTCTTTTGAGGATCTGCTCGAACAGGGCTTTGTTTCGGAAGCCATTGTGAATTTCATCGCTCTTCTGGGCTGGAGTCCCGAGGATAACCGCGAGATCTTCTCGCTGGAGGAGCTGATAAAGGAATTTGACTACCATAGGATCAGCAAATCTCCTGCGGTCTTTGACGTCGTGAAGCTCCGCTGGATGAACGGCGAATACTTAAAGGCCATGGATTTTGACCGCTTCTGTGAGATGGCGGAGCCTTACCTTGAGAAGTTCTTAAAGCCGGGGCTGGATAAAAAGAAGATCGCGGCCATGGTAAAGACCAGGATCGAGGTGTTCCCGGATATCGAGGAGATGGTGGATTTCTTTAATGAGCTGCCGGCATACGATACGGAGATGTATGTGCACAAAAAGATGAAGACCACGAAGGAGTCCTCGCTTCAGGTGCTGAAGGAGCTGCTTCCGCTCTTTGCCGCGCAGGAAGATTATTCCAATGATGCCCTTTATGCAATGCTGCAGGGCTTTGCCGCGGAGAAGGGATACAAGAACGGTTATGTGCTCTGGCCGGTACGTACGGCTCTTTCCGGAAAGCAGATGACGCCGGCCGGCGCTACCGAGATCGCAGAGCTTCTGGGGAAGGAAGAGAGCATAAAGCGTCTCGAAAAGGGGATCGCGCTTCTGGAGGCTGAGGGCGTGCAGTAAGGCTATGAGACCGCTCAATATCTATGCGCTGACAAGAGTAAAGGATGAGCAGACCCTGGGACGGCTGGAAAAACAGCTGTCCCGGCGGGGGCGTATGCTGAAGATCAAACAGTGGGAGATCGAAGGGCTCCGGGCATTCTCGGACCACCTGTGCAGGGTGTGGGAGGATGCTTCGGAGCTCGATTTTTATTTTTCCTTTACGATGCCGAAGCTGGGCAAGGAATTTGATCTGCTGCGCATCAACGAAGACAGCGTGATCAATATCGAACTGAAGAGCGGGAATGTGACGGATGCTGCCATACAGGCGCAGCTTTTGCAGAACCGCTATTACCTCGCGACCCTGGGAAAGGCCATGCATTTTTACACCTATGTGGACCGAGAGGACAGGCTTATGCGCCTTTCCAACGCAGGGCGTCTCCTGGAGGCCGACTGGCAGGAGCTGGCCGGGCTTTTAAAAGATCAGACCGATCCTTATACCGGTGCGGTGGAGGAACTGTTTAAGGAAGACAGCTATCTGATCTCGCCCTTATCCGATCCGGCGCGTTTTCTCAGGAAGGATTATTTCCTTACGTCGCAGCAGCGGGACATACGGAAGCAGATCCTTAAGAATATCGCGGCGGCTTCCGGCGCGAAGGCCGGCGGTAAGGCATCGGAAGAAAACAGGGCGGGGACGGTGCCGCTGCAGGGCTTTACGGGGCTGCCGGGTACGGGCAAGACCCTGCTGCTTTATGATCTGGCCATGGAACTGTCCCAATACGAGCCTGTCTGTGTGCTGCATTTCGGGGCACATGCAACGGAACTGGAAGAACTGGACAGGCGGCTGAAACGAGTGGATTTTTATTATTGCGAGGCGGAACAGGGCCTGAACCTGAGAAAGCCCTATACGGCGATCCTGATCGATGAAGGCCACCGCATCGGCCAAAGGGCGCTTGATGAGGCACCTAAGCTTTCGGAAGAATGGAGAGCGCCTCTCATCGTGACCTATGACCGTGAGGATGAACTGGCAGCGCAGGAACGCGCCCTGGGCGGGGCCGGACTTCTGGAAGCGGTCCCGGGCTTTATACGCTACCGCCTGACCAACCGGATCCGCTTAAACAATGAACTCTCCTCCTTTATCCGCCGTCTGCTCTGCTGCAGCGAAAGCGGCCGCAGGGATTACCCTTCGGTACAGGCTTATTATGCAAACGATACGGCGGAGGAAGAAAAGCTTCTGAACAGGCTCAAAAAAGCGGGCTTTACCTATGTGCGGAGCACCGGCTGTGAACGGAGCGAAGGGATCGAAGCAAGGGAAGCCGCCTGCAAGGAATATGAAAAAGTGCTCATGCTTCTGGATGAGAGTTTTTATTATGATGAAAAGTCTTTTCTGCGTTCTTCGCAGGAGGGGCGTGTACGAAATGTCTTTCACGGACTGAGCCGAGCCAGGAAGGAAATGGCCCTGGTGATCCGGGACAATCCGTCTCTTTTTTCCGCGATCCTGCGGATCCTTCAGGCGCCGGCCTGACGCTGCGAATCTATTCGGGATCCTTCGCATATTTCCTGTTTTCTAATTTGTTCTTGACGACACTTGTTTGTTATAGTACTATAGACACACTCTGAGAAGGCAATACCTGCGTGAGAGGTATGCCTATGAATAATAATGCAACGGTCTCTTCTTCGGACAGCCGGGCTTCCTCCGGTGACAGGCTCAATCCCGAACAGGAACAGGCGATAAAGCACAAAGACGGCCCCATGATGGTCCTTGCGGGACCGGGCTCCGGCAAGACCTTTGTGATCACAAGGAGGATCGCGCATCTGATCCTTGCGCACGGGGTGCCGCCGGAACAGATCCTGGTGGTGACTTTTACAAAGGCGGCGGCTCTGGAGATGGAGGAGCGTTTCTTAAAGCTCTGTGAGAGACAGGGCGTCTGTTTCGGTACTTTTCATGCGGTCTTTTTTTCGATACTCAAAGAAAGTCTTGGATACGATGCTTCCAGTATCCTGAGGGAAGAGGATAAAAAGCGCTGTATGCGGGAGGCTTTTGGAGTGCTTGAAGCATCGCAGCAGCCTTTCGAAGGCGGAAAAAGCAGTGTGCATGGACCGGCATCCGTCTCTTCCGGGGAGGGGAGGAATGCTTTGCCGCAGGCATATGAAGCTGACGAAGCTTCCGTTATGGATGCGCTTGCCTGCATATCGCGCCTGAAAAACGACGGTCTTGGGCCGGAAAGCTATGACGGCAGCCGCGGCCTGCTCTCAAAGGAAGAATTCCTGAAGGTATACGCGGAGTATAAGCGTATCCTGTCGGAGGAAAGAAAGCTCGATTTTGACGATATGGTGCTGGAATGCTACCGGCTTCTGAGCAAAAGGGAGGCACTGCTCCAAAGCTGGCAGGACCGGTACCGTTATATACTCGTGGACGAGTTCCAGGATATCAATCCCATGCAGTATAGGCTCATCCGCATGCTCGCGGAGCCGCGCAGGAACCTCTTTATCGTCGGCGATGACGATCAGTCGATCTACGGTTTCCGCAGCGCCGATCCCGGCATCATGCTGGGCTTTCCGAAGGATTATCCGGAGCTGGTACAGGTGACCCTGAAGGAAAACTACCGTTCCCGGCGCGGGATCGTGGATGCGGCCATGCATCTGGTGGAGCACAACAGCGCGCGTTTCGCAAAGAAGCTGGGAGCTGCCCGGGGAGAAGCGCCCTGCCTGTACCGCATGGCTTTCAGCGATAAGGCGGGAGAGGCGGGGGCACTCTGCGGCATCCTGAAAGAAGCCTCACATTATATGGACTTCAGGGATATGGCGCTGCTCTTCCGGACCAGGGAAGGAGCGCGCTATTATGCGGCCGTACTGGCAAAGGAGGGCATTCCCTTTTATCTGAAGGAGCAGGTGGAAAGCCTGTTCTCCGGCAGCGTCGGAAAGGATCTCCTGGCGATCCTCGCTTATGCGCACGGGGATCACAGCAGAAAGCTCCTGCTACGCTTTATGAACAAGCCGCAGCGTTACATCCGCCGCTCACTTCTGGACGGAGAGCGGGCGGAACTGTCCGAACTTGCGCTCAGGCCGGAGCTGCGGCCGCAGACTGCCGAAGCCGTCCGGCGGCTTCAGAGGCAGCTTCGGGAACTCTCCGGTCTGCCGCCGTATCCGGCGCTTATGTATATACGGAAGAACATGGGCTATGAGGCGTGGCTGAAGCAGGAGGCAAAGAAAAACAGCGGCGATACGGAGGCCGTGGAGGAGCTGCTGGGAGGGATCTGCGACAGCGCGAAGGATTGTGAAAGCTACGGACAATGGCTGGAGCTGATCGAAGACTGCGAAGAGAGCCTGAAAAACAGCGGGGCCGCGAAGGAAAGAAATGCGGTGCAGCTTATGACCATGCACGGTTCGAAAGGCCTGGAATACCGCCTTGTGATCCTGCCGGACTTAAACGAAGGGAATGTGCCGCAGCGCAAGGCGGCGGAGGATAAGCAGCTGGAAGAAGAGCGCCGCATCTTCTACGTGGCCATGACCCGCGCCCGCGACAAACTTTTTCTGCTCTATCGCAAAAAGAATGAAAAGCAGCGCGTGCATCCCAGCAGGTTTTTGAAGGAACTGTAGTTCTCTTGGGAGGAAGAAGCATGGAGCATACGGATCTGGAGTTATATCAGCATAAAAAAGAGCATCACCCTGATCCCTGATAAATGCTTTCGCCCTCAGGCTACGTTCGAAACGTAATCAGATATATCTGCTCAAAATCATATTAGCATAATCGTCAGACTGAAGCAAGATATTATACTGAAAAAGGTCGGCTTCGAAATATAAAAGATAAAGGGAGGAAGAACATTCCGGCGGTCTTTTCAGACAGCGCTTTTTATGCTATGATAGGGCGCAAATGCAGCAGGAAAGGAAAAAAGAAAATGGGAAAAAAGAACGAAGACGAAGATGACGAGATGTATGTGACACTGGAGCTGGACGACGGCCCCGTGGACTGTTCCATCGTGACGATCTTTGAATGTGACGGCCGCGACTATATCGCGCTGCTGCCTCTCGATGAAAAAGGCGAGAATCATGACGGCGAGGTGTGGATCTACGGTCATGAGGAGGATGCGGAAGGAAATCCCAGTCTGCGCTATATCGATGATGAGGAGGAATACGAAAAAGCCTCCGACGCCTTTGACGAATATCTGGACGGGCAGGAATTTGACGAACTGCTGGGGGATGAGGAAGAAGGCGAATAAGATTCCGCAGAGCTTCGTTTCGAAAAAGGACGCACCGCCGGACGGCGGCCGAAAACCCGTACGGGAGGATGCGCAGCCTCAGATGAATCGTTTCACTCCGGGGATCATCTTTAATACCCGGGTGAGCAGGCTGCAGGCCAGAAAACTGAAGAAGACCCAGCCAAGGGAAAAGAGCAGGGTATCGGTATATCCGCCGCCCAGACGGGTATATGCGGGATAAAGCGCCATCTTGAGAAAAGGATCCAGCAGGTAAACGCCGAAACAGAGAGGACCGAAAAAGCAGAGGATCTTTGCAAAACGGCCTTTGGAAAGCTTCTTGAAGCGTACCTCGAAAAGGTAGCGCAGTAAGAGCACGAAGAAGGCGGTGATAATGTAGTCGACGCAGTGGTAATAGTTTGTGACATATTCGCCATGGGCTTCCGCATAATCCAGCGTGGCCCAGACACCCGCGGCAACGCCGAGGACCGAGGCTGCAAAGAGTATCAGGAGATGCCGGGGGCGTATGCTTTCGGCTTTGATCTTTTTCATGAGGACATAGCCGCAGACGGCACAGAAAGCCGGCCGCCAGACAGCCAGCGGAAAGCCCAGGTCGTCGCTGAATTCCAGATGCATGAGACCAAAGGAAGACGCGGCGCGGTTATAGATCGGAAGTATGCCGCAGATCACCACATGCGGGATCAGCAGCAGTAAAAACTCCTTTTTGCCGAGTCCCTTTACGATGGGACGCAGGAAGGGAAGCAGGAAGAGCATGGAAAGATAGGCATAGAGATACCAGTAGGTCTCTGCTCCGGGGAGCTTTCCGGCGATAAAGCAGGAAAGGAAATAGAAGGGGGAAAGCTGTATCTCCGTATGATGGAGATAAGCGACCGCGGCATTGGCCAGGTAGATCCCCAGTTCCGCGACGAAGAGCACAGCGACAAAGCGCAGGATGCGTTTTTTCATGACAACGCCGAAAGGCTCTTCATGATCCAGAAGCAATGCGCCGGAGACCATATAAAAGAAGGGGATGCAGGTACGGCTGACAAACATCATGGCCAGAAGGGCGTAACGGGCCGCACCCTCATGCTGCTGGTAGAGCATGTTGGCGGGGACGTGGTTTAAGAGCACAAAGAGTGTGGCGATCACGCGGATCGCTTCTATATAGACTTTTCTCTCTTTTTTTTCAGCAGCCATCAGCGAAAACTTCTTTCCGGGAATCCACATAAGCGCTGACCGGCGGAGTTTTACTTTATTCCGGCCGGCAGAACCGAAACAAAGCATAGCATAATATCCCGGCTTATGCAAACCATCAGGGGAAAATGGCGTTACAGTTCAGACCCGAGCCATGCACTTGCTGCATGGCTACGGGCCAAAACTTTGGTCAGCAAGCTTGCAGCCCATCGGCGAAGCCGATTTTGCATGGCGGCAGGCACGTTCCTGTTCAGTAGCCGGTAAGCCACTGAACAGGAACAAAATGGCAGGGGTCGGAAATATTCCCTTTAATTCATCGGGAAGATATGGTAAAATATCTTCGTTTGCGAGGAGATTTATATGAATAAGGCATGGGAACATTTAAAAACGATCACGCGTCACCGCCATCTTGTTCGGAAGCACTGTTTTGCGGTGGGGCTTTATAAACAGGGACTCTGTCATGATCTGTCCAAGTATTCCCCCACGGAATTCCTGATGGGGATCCATTATTACCAGGGCTGGCGCAGTCCGAATGTGGCGGAGCGGGAGGAAAAAGGCTATTCCGAAGCCTGGCTCCATCATAAGGGGCGTAACCGTCACCATTTCGAATACTGGCTCGATTTTGTGGGAGAAGGCGGAGCTTCCGTCGACGGGACGAAGCCGAAGGCGCGCATGGTACCCACCCGCATGCCGGTCGTCTACATCGTAGAGATGTTCATGGACCGTCTGGCGGCGTCGAAGGTATACAAGGGAGACGAATATACGGACGCTTCGGCCTGGGAATATTACAACCGGGGCGATATCACGGACTTTCTGCATCCGCGTACGAGAAAGATCCTGGAAGGGCTCCTGAAGATGAATGCAAAGCGCGGGGAGGCCTATACCTTTGAATTCATACGGACGAAGCTTCTGATAAAGAAAAAACGCTGCTGCTGTGCGAAAAAAGCAGGCGGCTGCTGTGGGGAAGCGAAAGGCTGCAAAGCGCCGGGAGAAGAAAGAGAAAGAGTATGCTGCTGTCACGGGAAAATGAAAGAGGCAGCGGCAGGGGAGGAAAGAAATGGCTGAAAAAAAGATCATCCTGACAGGAGACCGGCCCACGGGACGGCTTCATCTGGGGCATTATGTGGGATCGCTGAAGCGCCGGGTAGAGCTTCAGAATTCCGGGGAATATGACGAGATCAATATCCTGATCGCGGACGATCAGGCCCTGACCGACAATGCGGAAAATCCGGGAAAGATCCGTGACAACATCATCAATGTGGTGCTGGATTACCTTTCCGTGGGTATCGATCCGGCAAAGACCACGATCTGCGTGCAGTCCGCACTGCCGGCGCTGCATGCGCTGACTTTCTACTACATGAATATGGTGACGACGGCAAGGCTTTCCCGGAATCCGACCATCAAGGCCGAGATACAGATGCGTGGCTTCGAGGACGAAGGCCTGCCTGCGGGATTTTTTACCTATCCGGTATCCCAGACTGCGGATATCACGGCCTTTGATGCCACGGTGGTGCCTGTGGGCGAGGACCAGCTGCCCATGCTCGAGCAGGCCCGCGAGATCGTTGAAAAGTTCAACCGCGTCTACGGCGAGACCCTGGTGCTGCCCAAAGCCATGCTTCCCGAGAACGAGACGCAGAGACGTCTGCCCGGCGTGGACGGCAAGGCCAAGATGAGCAAATCCCTCGGGAACTGCATCTATCTTTCGGATGATCCGAAGACCGTGAAAAAACAGGTCAACGGCAGGATGTTTACGGATCCGCAGCATCTTCGGATCGAGGATCCCGGCCATCTGGAGGGAAATGTGGTATTTACCTATCTGGATGCCTTTTCCACGGAGGAGGATTTCAGGGAATTCCTTCCGGATTACAAAAATCTGGATGAGATGAAGGAACATTACTGCCGTGGCGGATTGGGCGACGGCACCTGCAAGAAGTTCCTGATCAGCGTTCTGGACAAGACCATGACGCCCATACGCGAAGAGCGCGCAAAGTGGGAGAAGGATATCGACGCGGTCTATGACATCCTGCAGGAAGGGACGAAGCGGGCTGTGGAAAAGACCAATGCGACGCTGGCCAGGGTACGTGCAGCCATGCGTATCGATTATTTCAAGGACCGTTCCATCATAAAGGAATGGGAAGAACTGCTGCGTAAGGCGGATTAAGGAAGCGGGTGCTTTCTTTTACGCAGACGGAGAGGAAAGGAAGAAGAGAAGATGTATCAGGATTCCATGATGGAGCTGAGCGAGAACCGCAACGAGCTCTTTAACGAACTGGTGGAATATTGCATGGCCAGCGGGGAGATCGACCAGAGTCTGTATCTGGAGTACGATGTGAAACGCGGCCTGCGCGATTCCAACGGTAAAGGCGTGCTCACAGGCCTGACCGAGATCTCGGATGTGAACGGCAGCAAGGTCGTGGACGGAGTGAAGGTTCCGGCCGACGGACAGCTCTATTATCAGGGCATCAATGTGCAGGATCTGATCGCCGGAAATGAAGGAAAACGCTATGCCTTTGAAGAGATCACCTACCTGCTGCTCTTCGGCGCGCTGCCGAATATAAAGCAGTTTGAGAGCTTCAAGGCGATCCTTACGGACCTGCAGGAGCTTTCGGGCGATTTCGTGCGGGACGTGATCCTTCATAATCCCAGCGCGAACATCATGAATTCGCTGCAGAAAGCGATCTTGAGCCTGTATTCCTTTGATGCGAATCCGGAGGATACCAGCGTGGCCAATGTGCTGCGCCAGTGTCTGCAGATGATCGGCAAGACGCCGCTCATCGCGATCTATGCCTATTACGGTTACCGGCATTTTGACTTAAACGAAAACCTTCTGATCAAGACGCCGAAGAAGGAGTATTCCACGGCGGAGAATATCCTCTATATGCTGCGGCCGGACGGGGAGTTCTCGCCTCTGGAAGCCGCGGTGCTGGATGCGGCGCTGGTACTCCACGCCGAGCACGGCGGCGGTAACAATTCGACCTTTACGACCCATGTGGTGACCAGCTCCGGTACCGATACCTATTCGGCCATCGCGGCCGCCATCGCTTCCCTGAAGGGACCCAAGCACGGCGGAGCCAATCACAAGGTCCAGATGATGTTCCGCGATATGGAGGGAAAGATCGGGGATTATTCCGATGAGGATGCCATCACGGCCTATCTGAGCCGTGTCCTGAACAAGGAGGAATTTGACAGAAGCGGTCTGATCTACGGCATGGGACATGCGATCTATACGCTTTCGGATCCCCGCAAGGTGATCCTTAAGGACTGCGTTCAAAAGCTGGCAAAGGAGAAGGGGCGCATGGAGGAATTTGCCCTTTACGATGCGGTGGAGCGCATCTCGGCGGAGCTGATCACAAAGAGCCGCCGTGTGTTCAAACCCGTCTGTGCCAATGTGGATTTCTACAGCGGCTTCCTTTACAGCATGCTGGGGATCCCCGAGGAGCTCTATACGCCGATGTTTGCCATCGCCAGGATCTCGGGCTGGAGCGCACACCGGCTGGAAGAGCTGGTCAACAAGGGCAAGATCATCCGCCCGGCCTATAAATACGTTGGGGTACATAAGGAATATAAGGCACTGGAAGAGAGATAGATACTCTTCGGCAGGCATGTTGCAAATAATTCCGGCCCGTAGTCACGCATACCGCTTTATGCTTAATGTATGGGTAGCAAATTCAGCTGGACTTCGTACAGAATTGCGCGGTGAGTGATACGGGACCGAATAGTAGTGAGAGGTAATCTATATGGCGGACAGATATGTGGCATATGTTTCCTGTTATACGCAGGGGAGCAAGGTCGGGATACGTATCTATGATGTGGATGTGGAGAACGGGCTTTTTCATGAGAAGGACCAGGTAGAGATCTCCAACTCCTCCTATATGACCATTACGCATAAACGTGACGTCCTCTATTCGATCACGGATTCCGGCGTGGAAGCGTACCGGATCCGGGAAGACGGGACGCTGGAGACGATCTCGGTCGCTTCGGTCAACGGTATGCGCGGCTGCTATCTTTCGACGGATTATGCCGACCGCTTCCTTTTTGTGGCCGGCTATCATGACGGCAAGATCACGGTGCTTTCCCTGGACGGGGACGGCAAGATCGGTGCGATCACCGACGAAGTCTATCATAAGGGCATCGGCAGCGTGGTGGACCGCAATTTCCGGCCCCATGTGAACTGCGTAAAGATGACCCGCGACAACAAGTATCTGCTGGCTGCGGATCTGGGCCTGGACCATACCAAGGTCTACCGTGTGGATCATACCCACGGTACCCTTAAGATGGTGGACATCATCCATTCCGAACAGTATTCCGGCCCGCGTCACATCAAGATCTCGAGGAACGGGGAGTTCATCTACATCGTTCACGAAGCGAGCAAATGCGTGGATGTCTATCATTATCATGAAGAAAATGACAATCCCGAATTTGAAAAGATCCAGAGCATTTCCACGCTCAACGACTATCATGCCGGGGATTCGGCGGCTTCCGCCCTGAACCTTTCCCAGGATTTCCGTTATCTGGTCTGCTCCAATGCAGGGGACAACAGCGTGATCATCTACAACATTGACCAGCAGACGGGGCTCCTTTCCAAG
>JAEELW010000012.1 GCA_016282915.1 Lachnospiraceae bacterium
GCCGGATCAGGAAAAGGAGATGGATGCCCAGGATGTGGCGGCGCTCACGTCCATGGGGATCGAGAAAGCCTACAGCAGCTTTGCCGAAAAAAACAGTTCGGATCTGCATTTTTACTGTGTAGGTTATTCCGTGATCCGTTTTTATCTGAACGGATACCAGATCGGGAATCTGGAAAATCATAAAGCACGCAGCGCGGGCGTTGATATGATCGCCACCTTCCTGCCGGATGAGGTGGTGGACGGTCTGTATAAAGCCGTGGAGATCGCCGGGCTGCGTGTCGTGAACATGACGTTGGAGCCCATCGCGGCGATCACGGTCGCGATCCCGGGGACCTACCGTATGCTGAACATCGGCCTTGTGGATGTGGGAGCCGGCACTTCGGATATCTGCATCACCAGGGACGGCTGTATCGTAGCCTACGGCATGATCCCCCGTGCCGGTGACTGCCTCACCGAAGCGATCGCCAGGGAATGTCTTGTGGATTTCAACACGGCCGAGCTCATCAAAAGAGGCATCGAAAACTCGGACGTGGTCGAATATAACGATATCATGGGGCTGCCCCAGAAGATCGAAAAGAGCAGGGTGCTCGAGATCCTGGAGCCGCAGCTGGAAGAGATGACGGCACAGGTGGCCGAAAAGTTTAAGGAACTGAACGGCGGTAAGCCGGTCAGCGCCGTATTTGTGGTGGGCGGAGGCGGCCGCATCGAAGGCTATACCAGAAAGCTTTCCGAACACCTCGGGATCCTTTCGGAACGTGTGGCCGTACGTGGCGAAGAGGTCATGGGAAAAGTCCGTTTCACGGACGTGGATATGAAAAAGGATTCCCTCATGGTCACGCCCATCGGTATCTGTCTGAATTATTACGAGCAGAGCAGCAATTTTATCCATGTGAGCTTTAACGGCGAATACATCAAGATCTATGACAGCGGCAGTCTCGCTGTGGTGGATGCGGCCATGCATGCCGATTTCCCCAACGAAGGCTTATTCCCCAGACGGGGGAAGGAGATCAATTACACGGTCAACGGAAAGAAAGCCTTTAAACGGGGCAGCCTCGGTGAGGCGGCGCAGATCAGCGTGAACGGAGAGCCGGCGGATATGCATACGCCGATCCATGCCGGAGATACCATTAATGTTACGCCGTCGACGACAGGGGAGGCGGCGAAGCTGAAGCTCTCAGAGGTTCCGGAGTTCCGCTCGATGATCGCGGTCCGTGCCAATGACAGTCGTATCCTCCTGCCCCGTGTGGCGGAAGTGAACGGTGAGATCAAAACGGAGTTTTACGAGATCAAAGACGGTGATGATGTGGTGATCCGCGACTATGTCACCGTGCGTGAGGTGCGGGATTTTATGGACGTGCTCCTGGATGAGGACACGGAGATCCTGGTCAACAATGAAGTCGCGGATGACAATACGAAGGTTTATGATAACTTTTCGATCAAATGGGGGCTGAAGGCAGAGGAAGCAAAGAAGGAGATCAGCTTCCGCAGCACGAAAAAGAAAGACAGGACAGAGACGGAAGTCCCGGAAAACATAGAGGACTTCGGTTTCTTTGATGAAGAGCCCGCAGAGGAGAAAAAGGAAAGCGTTTCCGGAGGGCTGGCAGCCAGCTTTGACGAGCTGCCGGAGGATGACGGAAGCTACACTCCCTCGGCGAGCCGGACGGAAGAGACGGAAGAAGGCGGAAAAGAAGACGCTGACAAAGACGATAATGCGCCGGTACGCAGCATACTGATCAATGTGAACGGGAAAGAGCTGCGTCTGGAAGGAAAAGGCGAGTATGTTTTTGTCGATGTCTTTGATCATATCGACTTTGACCTGCAGAACGTGAAGGGTCGCAGGCTCATCACCACAAGAAACGGACATAAGGCGGAATATATGGAAACTCTGGATTCCGGAGATGTGATCTCCATCCGCTGGGAGGATTGAGCGGCCATGCGTATGATGAGCATTGCCAGCGGGAGCAGCGGAAACGCGATCTACGTGGGGACCGATACCACACATCTGCTCGTGGATGCGGGGATCAGCGGAAAGAGGATCGAAGAAGGGCTGAGGCTTCTTGATCTGAGCGGGGAAGACCTGGACGGCATACTGGTGACCCATGAACATGCGGACCATATCGCCGGACTGGGCGTATTGCAGCGGAAATACCATATGCCGGTCTACGCCACGGCGCTGACGATCGAGGCCCTGAAGAAAGACCGCAGCCTCGGCCGTATGGACTGGGATCTGTGCATTCCCGTAAACTGCGATGAGGCGTTTTCCGTAAAAGATCTGCGCATCGACCCCATGCATATCTCCCATGATGCGGCGGATCCCGTAGCATACCGCTTTAAGTACGGCAGCATAAAGACGGCGGTGGTCACGGATCTGGGCGTATATGACGATTATACCATCGGCGGACTGATGGGACTTTCGGCCATCTTTCTGGAAGCCAATCATGATATACGTATGCTGCAGACGGGGCGTTATCCATATCCGCTGAAGCAGCGCATCCTCGGAAAGCGCGGCCATCTGTCCAACGAGGCTTCGGGGCGTCTTCTGTCCGTGCTTCTGAACGAGCGCATGCAGCATATCTTTCTGAGTCATTTAAGCCATGAGAACAATCTTCCGGAGCTGGCCTACGAAGCCGTGCGTATGGAAGTTGAGATGAGCGATACCGTATGGCGCGGCGATGATTTTCCCATAGATATCGCAAAGCGGGATATGCCGTCGGAATGCATCACTCTGTAGTTTCCCGAATAAATAACCCATACAGGAGGAGATAATGAAAAGAACGATCATAACAGTTGTAGGAAAGGATACCGTTGGTATCATCGCGCGGGTATGCACCTATCTCGCCAATAACCGTGTGAACATTCTGGATATTTCCCAGACCATCGTGCAGGAATTCTTTAACATGATGATGATCGTGGATATCTCGGCCTCGGAGAAGGCTTTTGATACCATCGCGGACGAACTGGCGCAGATCGGCGAGGAGATCGGCGTGATCGTGAAATGCCAGCGCGAAGAGATCTTTGATTCCATGCACAGGATCTGAGGAGAATAACGGGAGAGAAAGATGATCAATATACATGAGGTCGTAGAGACCAATCAGATGATCGAAAAGGAAAATCTGGACGTGCGCACCATCACCATGGGCATCAGCCTTCTGGACTGTGTCGATGCGGATCTGTCGCGCTGCCGTGAAAAGATCTATGAGAGGATCACAACGCGGGCGAAGGATCTGGTCCATACGGGAAAGGAGATCGAAAAGAAATATGCGATCCCCATCGTGAACAAGCGCATCTCCGTGACGCCCATCGCACTGGTGGGCGCAGCCTGCTGCCATACACCGGAGGAATTTGCATCGATCGCAAAGACGCTGGATGAGGCGGCCAAAGCCGTGGGCGTGAACTTCCTCGGCGGTTATTCCGCGCTGGTGAGCAAAGGCATGACGACGGCGGATGAGCTGCTGATCCGTTCCATACCGCAGGCACTTGCGGAAAGCGACCGCGTGTGCTCCTCGGTGAACCTTGCCAGCACCCGCACCGGGATCAATATGGACGCGGTGCGGCTCATGGGGCAGATGATACGCGAGACGGCGGAACGCACGGCGGATCATGATTCCCTGGGCTGCGCAAAGCTTGTGGTATTCTGCAACGCGCCGGATGACAATCCCTTTATGGCAGGCGCCTTCCATGGAGTGACCGAGGCTGATGCCGTGATCAACGTGGGCGTCAGCGGTCCGGGCGTGGTCAAGACCGCGCTTGAGAGCATCCGGGGCGGAAGCTTTGAAGAACTGTGTGAAACGATCAAAAAGACGGCGTTTAAGGTGAGCCGTGTGGGCCAGCTGGTGGCAAAAGAAGCATCGAGGATGCTTGATGTACCTTTCGGCATCATCGACCTGAGCCTGGCACCGACACCGGCCATCGGCGATTCCGTTGCGGATATCTTAAAGGAGATCGGGCTGGAGCAGCCGGGGGCGCCGGGAACAACGGCGGCATTGGCGCTTTTGAACGATCAGGTGAAAAAGGGCGGCGTGATGGCCAGCTCCTATGTGGGCGGCCTGAGCGGAGCCTTCATTCCCGTCAGCGAGGATCAGGGCATGATCGAAGCGGTGCGGGCCGGAGCCCTGAATCTTGAAAAACTGGAAGCCATGACCTGCGTTTGTTCTGTGGGTCTGGATATGATCGCGATCCCGGGCGATACTTCTGCGGCTACGATCAGCGGTATCATCGCGGACGAGATGGCGCTCGGCATGGTAAATCAGAAGACAACGGCGGTAAGACTGATCCCCGCCATCGGAAAGAAACTCGGAGATGTGCTGGAATTCGGCGGCCTGCTGGGATCCGCTCCGGTGATGCCGGTGAACGGCTTCTCCTGCGAGGCCTTTGTGGCACGTGAGGGACGTATCCCCGCACCGATCCACAGCTTTAAGAATTAAGGATCACGGGCGAACGTTTCCAGGCGGAGACCCGTCCGGATCCGTATGCAAGATAGGCGTACAGATCGGCGGCGCGCATTTCCGTATTGAAGCATTCCAGTGCGTCTGCCGCAAGTAGCATACGCGCATCCGCCGCCTTGGAGATGAGCGGACGGTCGGCATTCCCTTTGATCGCATGCAGCAGCGGGGTAGCCGGAGCGCGGAAACCGAGCAGGGAAAGATACGGACAGTAGTCATATTCGCTGCAGAGCGTACGTATATTTTCCGAACGGAGCCCGAGCAGGATATGCAGAAGGGCGCGGCGGATACGGCTCAGACTGATATCGCGGCTTTTCAGGGCCATGGCAAAGCCTTCCGGATCGGAATAAAGGGAGAGCTTTGCGGCGATCTTGTCGGAAAGCGCGGGGGAAAGATCATAATAATCCCGGTATCCCGCCTCTTTCCGCATCAGCAGCGCATGATAGAGCATATCCGAGAGATCCGCGGTCTTTACAAAGCGGGCGCTCTTACGGTATCCGTTCAGTATGCCGGTCACATAGTCCGGCAGAAGATCCGCGCAGTCGTCACCCGCCAGAAGGCGTTTGCGGAAAGCCGAGGCTGAAGAAAGCGCACCGCTGTCGGTGTCACTGTCATGTGCTTCGCCGATGCGCGTTATGGTATGGGGAGTGAATCCCGCATCCAGAGTTTCGGCCGCTTCCAGATAGGCAGCCCCCAGAAGATCGTTCGGACGGGGGCGTTTTTCATAGGGGAGCGTATTCTTTAGCAGAGGGATCAGCTCCTTCAGCGCCTCGAGGCTGCCGCTCTCGCTGGCAAAAAACAGATCCGTACAGACTGCGCTGTGTTTCAGCTGTGATACGGCCCCGCGGGCAAAATAAACGGCGCTGCTTGCGGCAAAAGGCAGGGGGAGCAGGAGCACCGCATCCGCGCCGGCTTCAAGAGCCATCCTGCAGCGCGCATAGCGGTCGCACAGAGCGGGTTCGCCGCGCTGTACATAGTCCCCGCTCATCACGATGAGCAGATAGTCGGCCCCGCTGCGCGTACGGGCCTCTTTTAAAAGATATTCATGTCCTTTATGCAGCGGATTAAATTCCGCTATGATCCCACAGACTCTCATGCGCGGATTATACCATAATCAAAGAACGAAAAAAAGCCGATATATATTAGGGTCTGTATACGAAACGGGGAGGGAAGAGCTCTATGGGTTTTGTGATAAAGATAAAACGTAAGCTTGCAGGGGTGATGATGGTTTCACTGCTGCTGGGAGATATGCCGCTCTTTGCGGCTGCGGAAGACGTGGGCGGTGATGCATTTCCGGAAGAAAGCATATCCGGAAATGCGGAGACTGTGCCGGAGGAAGAAGCCGCAGAAGACGGAACGGAAGATCTGCTTCCGGAGGAAGAACCGTATGGAAATACGGATGAGCTTCCGGCGGAAGAAGCTGCGGAAGAGGAAACAGCGGAGCAGACGGAGGATCTTTCCTCTCTTCTGGATGGCCTGTCCTGCGGGGAAGATTATGCGGCCGGCGAGCTGGTGGCGCTTGTAAAGGATGCGCAGGAGGCCGGATACCTGGCCGCTTATTTCGATGCGGAGATAAAGAAGCTGGAATACGGCGTGCTCGTGCTGGACTTAAAGGACGGCGATGCAGAGGAAGCGCTGAAGCGTGTCCCGGAGGGGTTCTGCGTCGGCCCGAACATGCGTTATGAGATCGGAAATGAAGACCGTGTTACGGCATCAGTCTCCGAAAAAGAGGCTTTGGAAGAGCTATTGCCCCGGGAAACGGACTGGAGCAGCTGGTACGGCAGCGGAAGCGATGGGGACAGCCTGCTGCAGCCCTGGTCGGAGGATTACCAGTGGATGCACGATCCCGTCAATACCTACGCGGCCTGGAGCGTGACAACGGGAAGCAGCGATCTGAATGTGGCGGTGCTTGGCAGCGGCGTGGATGCGTCGCAGCGGGATTTCGCCGATAAAAAAGGGAAAAATGTCAGGATCACGGCGGAAAGCGTACTCGAGTATCCGGAAGGGGATGCTGACGGGAGCGGAACGCATGCGGCGGGTATCATCGGTGCGGGTCTTCGGAATTCCCGGGCGGCGGCCGGGATCGCGCCGGAGGTCAGTATCCTGGGCATCAGGATACTGGATGAGGAAGGAGTCCTCACTTCGGCTTCCTTCTGTGCGGGGCTTTTATCGCTTTTGAACGAAGACGGCAGCCGCCGGGCGGATATCGCCGATCTTGCGGTATTCTGCGGTGACCGTTATGTACCGGAAGAAGCGGAGGCGGTTTCGCGTCTTCGGGCCGCAGGCGTAACGATGCTGGCCGGAGCCGGAGATGACGGCAGCAATGCCCTGAAATATCCTGCGGCTTACACGGGAGTGATCTCGGTGGGAGCCCTGGACCGCGACCTGGAAAGAGCGGCTTTTTCCGATTACGGCAGCGGTGTTCTGATCTATGCGCCCGGCGTGGATATCAGCTCCACCGAACCGAAGAACCGATATGCGAAACGTTCGTCGACCCATGCCGCTGCGGCAGTGGCTGCCGGTGTGGCGGCACTTTATATGAGTGCGGAAGGTTATTATCCCCCGCTGGAGATGGAGCAGATCCTGGCCGGCTGCGCTTCGGATGGCTGCATGGATGCCGCGGAGATCTTTAAGAGCGACCGTACCGCGCCGGAACTCACGATACGTGACGGCCTGGGACGCTATATCGCGAGTGTCTCCGCAGGCTCGGTACTGAAACCGGAGTTTACCTTCAGCGGTGACTGCACTGTCACGGCGGAAGCAAAGAACTATCGCGGGCACAGCGAAAACTGTACGCTGATCTACAGCGATAACGGAAAATATCCGGCGGTAAAGGAAGGGCTGATCGTAAACGGACAGCTCTATACGGAGCCGCTCCTTCTGTCTTCGCTCTGTGACGGAGAAAAGATACAGAAAGTACGTCTTTCGGTTGCAGCCGTAACGCCCATCGGTGTTCTGGGTGAAAGCAGCGGCATAGTCCTGAGCGTGGATCCGGGCCGGGTCAGCGAAGAAGCTTTCATACGGATCACGAACGCTCCCACACAGATACCGCTGGGAAGCAGCATAAGGCTCATGGCGGAAGCGGAAGGGACCATCGCTTCCGCACTCCGCTGGCGTGTAACCGATGAAGGCGGTCTTCTCACGGAACTGAATGCGGAGACCGGCGAGCTGTGTGTCCTGGGAGACCGGGACGGGATCGTGAGTGTTCAGTGCTATGCGGAATATCCGATCCCCGTGGAGTCGGAGATCGTCTCGATCGAAGTAAAACAGGGCAGGGTATGGGTTGACAGCATAGCGCTCAACAGCAGTGCGGGGACGATCGGCTATTCCGCGTCCGCAGAGACGCCGGACAGCTATGAACTGCGTGTTGTAGAACTGAAGGATCAGAGAGGGGCGAATGTACTGACGGATGAAAACGTTGCCCTGGTCTGGAGCAGCAGTAACGTGAATGTGGCTGTCGTGGAAGTGTCGGAGAACGGCAGAAAAGCGACGGTGATCCCGAAGGGCAAAGGCGACGCCGATATCATCTGCAGCGTTATGGACGGCTCGGGGAAGAGTGCCGTTTTTCGCTGTACGGTGGAACAGCTGGTTGAGGAGATACGCATTGCCGGACCGATCTGTCTTTTAGCAGGGAAAAGCTATAAGTACCGTGCGGATGCATTGCTTCCGGGCGATGTGAAGAATAAAAAGCTCCGCTGGGAGCTGAAGGATGCGCCGTCCTGGGCATCCATTGATGCAAAAAGCGGAAAGCTCCGCCTTTCGAAGGATGCTCCTCTGGGCGGACGGCTGCAGCTGCGTGCCACTTCCCTGGATAAAGGAGGGGCATCGGCCGAGCTTCAGCTTCGTGTGATCGGATACAAAGCAGAGCGCATGGTCCTGACGACCGGACGAAACGACAGTTTCCTGAAGCTCTCTCTGGATAAAAAGAGCGGCAGTATCAATTCGTTTACACTGTATACGAAAAGGGTAAGTATGGTCAAACCGGATACGACTTCCCTGATCGTGATGAGCCGTGTCTTTCTGAATGATGAACAGATCAATATGCCTCTCCGCTTTAAGAGCAGTAACGAGAAAGTCGTTACGGTCACACCGCTTGCGTCGGGGCAGGGCGTAACCATAAAGGCGGTAGGAAAAGGAAAAGCCTATGTGACCTGTACCGTAGCGGATGCGGGCGGCCTGAAACGAAAGATACGGGTCACTGTGGCGGAACCGGTAGAAAGTCTGCAGCTCAGCGGACAGTCTGTCATTCCTCTCGGAGGAAAGGCCGGGTATAAAGCTTCGGCCATACTGCCGAAGAATGCCTCGAAGCGTTCCGTCCGCTATGCGTTGGCCGGTGAGGATCTGAGCGGCGTGAGCATTACGAAGAAGGGGCTGGTAAAGGTGGGTAAAAATGCGGTCGTGGGTGCACAGGTCACGGTAGTTGCCTATGCAAAGGATGAATGCGGCGCGATGGCACGATGCAGCTTTATCATCAGCGAAAAAAAGACCGCCGAGATCAAGATCAGCAGCAATACCGTAGGGAATAATTATGATATCAGAAAAGACAAGAAAGGGAGCATCTGCTCACTCCGTCTCTTTACGCAGAATGCCGTAAATTCCATCGGGGATGAGAGCACGATACGCCTGCTGAGCAATGCGCCGGGGGCACTTTCCTGGAGCTCGTCGGATCCGCAGATCGTTGAGGTGAAGCCGGCTGCTGACGGCAGATCCGCAACGCTCAGCGCACGGGGAGAAGGAGAAGCAGTGGTGAAGGTAAAGAGTATCGACGGGACACGGCACAGCGCGGAGATCGCCGTGAAGGTCGATATCCCGGCCTCCGGCTTAAGCCTTGTGGCAGAGGATGAACAGAGCGGGCCTTATCATTATCTGGCTTACGGACAGAGCGTGCAGACGAGTGCCGTGATCGGCGACAGCTATGGCAGGGCAACGGACCGCGGCGTGAAATGGAGCTGTGAGATCCTTGATGTGAGCCCGGAAAGAGATAAGGAAGGCGTGATCACGGACTGGAAGCTTTCCGTCAATCCGAAGAGTGAGGAACTGCTCGAGCTGCCGGATCTTTTCCGCTTTTCCGGCGGAAAGCTGACGATGCCGTCCATGGAAGCCCTTCAGGAACAGAAGGCCTGGTTTTCGGGGAGCGAGGTCAACGAATATATCTGTGGCATACGTGTCAGTGCCGTAACGCGGGACGGGAGCGGTGAAAAGGCGCAGATCGTTTACATCGCCGTACCGGCGGCGGAAAAGCTGTGGCTTTGCAATACAGACGGCAGCCTTGCGGATACCGGAGCACTGACGGTGAAAGCGGGGGGAGAGAGCGTGGAGTATCTTCTGACGGAACAGACCGGCACAAGCCAGGGACGTACCGTGCTGCTTGCCGGAGCCCGTGTGGAGAGCAGCGATCCTCATGTGCTGAGCGCATATTATGACAGGGAACGCAGCTGTCTGGTGGTCACGGGACACCAGCCCGGAAGGGAGCGTATCACTGTCACGGCCTGCGACGGGACCGGGATCAGAATGCAGCTGGAATTCACGGTGAATCCTATTTGACCCCTTCGGCCGGATATGATAAAATATCTTTTGTTTTCTTATGTAAAACAACCTGCGTTTTGAGGAGAACGAAGGGACATGATGACCAAGAACAGGACGTTGCTCGTCCGTTTACTTATAACTGCGCTTCTTGCAGGGGAAGTGCTGCCTGTTTCGGCACAGGATGTGCCGTATCCTGCGGAGGATACTCCCGTTTCTGCGGGGGATCTTTCCATGTCCGGAAACGGCTCGGCTTCTTCCGATGATACCGTTTCGGATAATGATGATACTCCCTCGGAAAACAGTCTGTCCGGTCCTCTTTTTGTGCCGGATTATATCCCGGATCTGCAGGAAACGGCGGTGCTCGGGAACGGTCTTTCTTTTATCGGGACCGTAAATGCCGTGCTGGATGACAATCCTTCGCCGGAAAGCGGACTGAGCCTGATCAGTCCGGAAGGCGCGGTGGCGGAAGATCCGGCTTATCCCTGCGATCACGAAAATGACTGGCTGGCATATTTTAATGAAAAACTTCCGCCAACACGGGATCAGAAGGACTATGCTGCCGGCTGGGCATATTCGGCAGTTGCGCTGGCGGAATTTTACGCGGCCGGCCATGGCCTCGGAAACAAAGATACGGATCTGAGTGAAGCTCATCTGGCCGGCTGGAGCTATACGGACGGCACGGCATCCTTTGCCGCCGGAGACAGCGGTGACCGTATCGAGGAAACGGAGCGGGAACGCATTCCCGATAACGGCGGTAATTATCTCTTTGCTTCACAGACCCTGTGGCAGCGCGGCACGGTATCGGAGAGTGTGCTGCCTTCATCGTCTTTTCCCTCTTTATCGCAGGACGGTATCCTGAATGCGGAGAATGAGTATTCGGATGGGCTGTATCTGAAGAATGCCTATCATATTTCACTGAAGGATAATCCCATGCTGGTACGCGGTGCCATCATCGCGAACGGTGCCGTCGGCGCTGCCATGGCCGATGAACAGAGCTGTATGAATGTCAGCTGCAATGCCTTTTTCTGCGGAAACAGTGAACGGCCCGCAGATCATGCTGTGGTACTTGTGGGCTGGGATGATGATTATCCGAAGGAGAATTTTTCGCCCGACGGGGAGTTCGTGCCCGCAGAGAACGGTGCCTGGCTGGTCCGCAGCAGCGGGAGTGAAAACAGCTGTGAAGCATATTCTTCCTATTTCTGGCTTTCCTATGAGGACCGTTCCCTTTGCGGGGCGTGGACCTTTGACCTGAGCGGGGAATATAACGGATATAACAGATATTATTACGATTCCCAGATCCATGATGCGGGCTATTACGGAGACTGGACCGGAGTCTGCGGCTATGCCAATGTATTCACGGTGGGCGGCAGCGGAAATGCTGCCAGGGAACGTCTGGAAGCGGTCAGCTTTGAAGTCTCTCTCCTGAAGAACGGGGGAGCGCCTTATACCGTGAAGATCTATAAGGATCTGGAGGGGACCTCGCCCTTATCCGGTACCCTTGTGGAGGAAGCTACGACCCGGGGGCGGATCTCCTACACCGGCAGCTATACGGTGAAGCTGAAAAAAGCGGTGAACTTAAACCGGGGAAGCCGCTACAGTGTTGTGATCTTCTTTGACGAGGCCGGTTCCTCCGTTGCCCTGGAGCACCGTTTCATGCGCGGGGAAGAGCGCAGCGTCAATGTCGGTGTCATGCAGGGGCAGAGCTTTGTTTCGTCCGACCGGAACAATTTCAGCGATGTGAAGGGCGATGATGACGAATTCGGCAATCTGGTGATCCGGGCGATGACCAGGGATATGCCGGATATTCCCTATCCGGTCGGCATGACCGTGGAGCCTGCGAGCCTGGTGCTTACGGGAGAGGATCAGACGCTGACCGCCACATTCTGGGATGAGGACGGCGAGACCATACCGGAACTGAAGCCTTTGTGGCGCAGCAGTAATACGAGAGTCGTTACGGTAGATGCCAACGGAAAACTGAAGGCGGTCAAAAACGGAAAGGCTGTGGTGACGGCGTCTTATGAAGGCTTTGGGGCCAGCTGCGTGGTGACGGTAAAGATCCCCCGCAGCGGACAGACTGCCATGCCTACCTGTGATGTGGAAGACGGGAGCGTCATCGACTACAGCAGAAAGATCGGTCTGAGCTGTATCACCGAAGATGCAAAGATCTACTATACCACCGACGGGACGACGCCCACCGTGGAAAGTACCTTATATGATGACGCGAAAAAGATCAGCGTGGATCCGGATCTTGTGGGCAGTGTCCTGGTCCTGAAGGCGGTGGCCCAGACCGAAGAAATGAGTCTGAGCGAGGTGCTGACCCTCAGATTTACCATAACTACCATAGGCCGGATACGTATCAGTACCAGCGGCAACGAAGCAAAGATCAGCAGCACGCGCGAGGGCGATCTGACACTGTATGCACAGCTGTATATCGGTGAGGATGAGCAGATGCCCATGGACGGGTATCACTGGAGTGTTGACGATGAGAAAGTGATCACACTGGGAGAAACGGCGGGCGAAAACGCTTCCGCGATCCGCCTGAAGGGCCTGGCAAACGGCACGGCAAAGGTATGTGTCAGCGCAGACGATGCTCTGGGCGAACGGGTGAGCGCTTTTATCACCATCAGCGTGGAGATCCCGCAGACAGCAGCTCCGACCTGCGCGCCTCCCGGCGGGCTTACCGTGAAAGCGGAGCAGAAAATAAGCTTAAAGAGCCTTTCTTCCGGTGCAAAGATCTGGTACACCCTGGACGGGAGCCGTCCGGTACCCGGAGAAAGCTTTGAATATACGGCGCCGTTTACGATCGGGGAAGCATATGCGGGAAAGCAGCTCCTGATCCGCTGCATCGCCTGTAAGGAAGGGATACTTCCGAGCAGGATCGTGACTTTCTGCTTTTCCGTACTGCGCGGGGAGACCGGGGGGGTATCGCCCATGGATCCGCTGCCGCAGGCACCGGAGCTGGAAGACAGTACCCTGTATCTCATCAAAGGACAGAAGCTTTCCGTTGATAATTCTTATTGCAGCTCGGATAAAAAGCTGGTCTCCGTGAAAAAGGGCGTGGCCAGCGTAAAAAACACCGGTATGGTCTGGCTGGGACCGGAGGAAAACTATGATGCGGATCCGGCTAAACGGGGGACCGGCTTTACCGTAGTCATCTGTAAGGCAAAACTCCTGGACCGGAGCCTTAAGCTTGTTGCGGGTGAAAGCGGCAGCATGCGGCTGGACCTGGAAGGTTATGAGGAACATTTTGACAATATCCTGTGGCTGAGCAGCAATGAAGAAGTGGCTGTCGTGGAGGATGGGCAGGTAAGGGCGCTTTCTGCAGGAAGCGCCGTCATCACCGCCTGGGTGAACGGCAGGGCGCTGAAAGGGAAAGTGGTCGTGAAAGATACGGAAAAGCTTTCACTTCCGGTCTATGGACTGAGCGCTGAACTTGTGCTGAACCCGATGCAGAGCCTGCAGCTGAAATCGCGTGCCTTTGATTTCAAAAAGGCGCTCTGGCCGGAACTTCAGGAAGTATATAATAATGCCGGCCGGCTCATCGCCTATACGGACGATGTGGTCTATATCACCACCGGAGGAAAGCTCACGGCCATCGGTTCCGGGACTTCTTCGCTTAAAGCTGTGGATGCAAAGGATCCTTCCCGTGAATATACGCTTGATATCTGCGTTAAAGAGCCTGTGGAACGTACGATCCGGCTTCATCCCGGAGAGAGCAGGAAGCTGAGATTCTATAAAGTGAAGAGCGAAGAGCTGGTCTGGGATGTGCCTGAGAATGTGACGGTTGAAAGATCGAAGCTTAGCGTACAGGAGAGCGGCGAGTATGAGCTGCATGCTCATTACCGGCCTTTTGGCCGCGGCGGTTTCGATTACAGCCTGCGTCTGCAGGTGAGCGAGCCGCAGCTGCAGACAGATGAAAAGCTCGTATTGTCCGGAAATAAATATGTTCTGAACCTGGGAAAGGGCGAGAACTATGAACTGCGCTGGAACGCTTTTGTTTATCAGAAGCCGCTCTGGAGCTCATCCTCACGGAAAGTCTTTGTCGATGAATACGGAAGGATAAGGGCGGAGCAGAACGGGAAAGCCGTATTGAAAACAAAGGTGCACGGGCGTACGGTGAAGATCACCGTACGTGTAGAATAAAGAAGCGGAATGTGTTTGGGATCATTCTGCGGAAAAAGGAAAAAAACGATGAAAAGAAAAAAACATGTATTCAAAAAGGCGATCGCAATGGGATTGCTGGTCTTTCTGCTGCCGGGACGCTATGTTTCGGCGGGGGATCATGACGGCGTACTCGTGGATCATGTGGATCATTCGGATAAGGATTTTTCCGAGTACCAGTATGAGCATATGGACGGCAAGGATTTTGATGCGATCATCGCCCCGCTGGACGGGATCGTGGATGATACGTCCAACGCCGACCAGGTGCTGGAGATCATCATCGCCATGGAGGATTACTGCAACAAGCTGAATGCCAACAGTACCATCGCGCATATCCATGGCGACCTTGTGGCCGATGATGCCTACTGGGATGATGAACTGAAATACAGCTCCGAACTGTATACCGATGTGGCCGATAAGGTAATGCAGTGTTACCGGACCATAGCCACATCTGCCAACAGCGATGTGCTGCATGATCGTATCGATGATGATGACGACTGGCAGGATATCCTGGATTATCAGGATATGACGCAGGAGCAGAAGGATCTGAGGGCGAAGGAAACGGATCTGGAGCTGCAGTACGACATCATCTATAATAAGGAATTCAAGGCTTCCGTAGGCGGCAAGGATTATACGGAAGACGAGCTTTCGGATGCCTACGGTCAGGGTACCATCACCAGAGATGAATATATGCAGGGATTGTCCGTGATCCTTCAGGACAGAAATATAGAGCTCGGCAATCTTTTTCTTGATATGGTGGATGTCCGCAGCAAACTTGCATTGAGCTACGGCTATTCCAATTATGCGGACTGGATGTATGAAGAGGGGTATGAGAGGGATTATAAATTCAAGGATATGGCAGACTACCGTCAGGGGGTCAAGGATCATCTCGTCCCGCTGCAGGATACGCTCATCATGCAGATGTTCGGATATAATTATTCGGATGTCCAGGCCATGAGTTCGGTCCCGATGACACCGAGTGAGGGTAAGCGGCTTCTGCGTAAACACCTGCCGGAGATCTCGAACGATATGCTGGTCTCGCTGGATTATATGGAAGCGCACAGCCTCATTGATATGGAGCAGAGCAAAGACAAGGCTCCCGGGGCCTATACGACCTCCATCAGCGGCGAGTATAATGCACCTTTTCTGTATATCTGTGCGGACGGTACGATCATGGATCTGCATACACTGGTACACGAATTCGGGCATTATAACCAGATGTATTACATGAGCGAGGACGCCTGGTATTACGGTTCCGGTAATCTGGATCTGGCGGAGATCCATTCCCAGGGGCTGGAGATGCTTTTCATGGATTATTCGCAGGATCTTTACGGCCAGTACGCGGATACCATGAATCTCTATTCTCTGTATAATATGTGCTATTCAGCCATTGAGGGTGTAAAAGAGGATGATTTCCAGTACAGGGTCTACAGCAACGCCAGCGGTCTGACGCTGGATGATCTCAATCAGATGTATTATGACTGTTGTGTGGAATATGGCGGGCAGTACGCAACGCTGCTCAGTAACAGCATGACGCTTTCGGGTGAAGGCTATCTGCCGCAGGGCGTCTGCCTGGACTGGGTGCAGATCCCCCATACCTTCCAGTCGCCGCTCTATTATATCAGTTATTCCACTTCGGTCGCTGCGGTATTTGAACTCTTTGACTGTATATTAAACGACCGGGATGAAGGGATCGATATCTATCTGAAGCTTGTGAGTGAGGGAACGGAAGGAGAGTTCCAGGAAACTCTGGTAAATGCGGGGATGAACAATCCCATCGCAAATCCCCGCTTTGAAGTGTATGCTTCCGATATCCTCTATTATGCGGGACTGGCGGATACACGTATCGTCGATGATTCCTGGAGAAACGACGGTTCGGATCCCCAGGGCTCCGTGGATCCGGATACCGATCCGGATAAGGAAGTAAAGCCCGAGCCGCCGGAAGATCCGGATTACAGTTGGACGGATGATGATATAGAGCTGGCTTCAGACGTGGATATGCCGGGCTGGACAAAGATCTGTCTGATCATCGTTGGCGTACTTGTGGCTTTGGGACTGGTCCTGCTTATTATCATGATCGTAAAGCGCTCCTCGGCAAAGAAAAAGGGCTCGGCACCGCATACGGTGACCCGGAAGGGAAAGGGATCCGGCGGGATCAGTCTCTCAAATGCGATCCGTCCCGGTCCGCCCAGACCCGGAGTGCCGCTGAATATGCAGCCGGGGATGTACCGGCAGGGTATGCCTATGCCGCCGCAGTATATGCAGGGAGCTTATGCGGCAAATGCCACGCCGAATCCGTTCATGCCCGGAGGAACCGGTATGCAGGTGAATCCGTATATGCATAATGCTGCTGTTCTGCAGCAGCAGGCGGCATATATGCAGAACATGCAGATGAACGCCGGCCAGGCGATACCGAACATGCAGATGAACGCCGGCCAGGCGATGCCGAACATGCAGATGAATGCCGGCCAGGCAGTGCCGAATATGCAGATGAACGCCGCCCAGGCAACGCCGAACATGCAGATGAACGCCGCCCAGGCAGCCCCGAACATGCAGCTAAATGCCGGCCAGGCCGCGCCGAATATGCAGATGAACGCAGGCCAGGCAGCCCCGGATATGCAGGTAAATGCCGCACAGGCTGCGGCGGAGCTGCAGGAAAACGCAGCGCAGGCTGCAGCGGAGGTAAAGGAGAACGCCGCGCAGCAGTCCGTGGAAGTGCAGGCGAACGCCGCACAGCCGGCTGCGGATGTGCAGATGAACGCAGGTCAGGCCGCGCCGAACATGCAGATGAACGCCGCACAGGCAGCGCCGAATATGCAGGGCAGTCCGTATATGCAGGGAAATCTGAACATGCAGGGAAATCCGAACATGCAGGGCAGTCCGTATATGCAGAGAAATCCGAACATGCAGGGCAACCCGTATATGCAGGGAAATCCGTATATGCAGGGCAACCCGTATATGCAGGGAAATCCGTATATGCAGGGCAATCCGTACATGCAGGGCAATCCGTATATGCAGGGCAATCCGTATATGCAGGGCAACCCGGCTGCACAGTCCGGGCAGGAAGGACCGACAGGGCCGCTTTCAGCGGAAGCACCGCAGCCTCTCGGGCCGTCGCCTTCCATTTCGGAGGGAAGTGCTGACAGCGCTTCCGTGACGACACACACGGGACCCTCCGATGCCGGAAGCCTCGGACCTGTCACGTATGATAAAGCTGCGGATCTTTCTCGGGAGGAACCGGGGGATCTGGGGCCTTCGATCCTTGAGCGTGAAGCACCGAAGGCGCTCGGACCCAGTGAGGCTGTACGGCCCCATACTGCTCCGAATCCCTTCCTTCAGAAGCTGGAAGAGATGAAAGAACAGGGAGATGACGAAAGTGATGGCGTATAAAGACTGCCCCGGAAGCAGTGAAGACACCGAAACTGCGAAATGACAGTCAGAGCCGGAGGATATGGTTTAAGCAGAAAAGAAAAAAACACAAGTGAGGAGAATATGGCAGAGGAAACAGTACAGGGACAACATTATGGCGCGGAAAACATCGTAGTGCTCGAGGGACTGGAGGCTGTGCGCGTTCGTCCCGGGATGTATATCGGCAGCGTATCAACCAAGGGCCTGAACCATCTGGTCTATGAGATCGTCGATAATTCGGTGGATGAACATCTGGCAGGACAATGCGACCGTATCCGCGTGACTTTGGAGAAAGACGGCAGCGCTACGGTAGAGGATAACGGCCGCGGCATGCCGGTGGAGATGCATGCAAAAGGCGTGAGTGCCGAGCGTCTGGTATTTACCACGCTGCATGCCGGCGGTAAGTTTGACGACAGCGCCTACAAGACCAGCGGCGGTCTTCACGGTGTGGGCAGCTCGGTAGTAAATGCGCTTTCCAGCCACCTGAAGGTGACGATCAAGCGTAACGGGCATATTTACGAGGATGAATATGAACGCGGCGAGCCGGTCATAAAGCTGAAGGACGGCCTTCTGCCCGAAAAAGGAAATACCAGAGAGACCGGGACCAAGGTGAATTTCACGCCGGATGATACGATCTTTGAAAAGACCCGGTTCAAGGCCGAGGATATCAAGTCGCGCCTGCATGAGACGGCGTATCTGAATCCGGCGCTCACGATCATCTTCAGGGATCTGCGCGGTGAGGAGCCGGAAGAAGAGACCTTCCACGAGCCGGAAGGCATACGCGGCTTTGTGGCGGCGCTCAATAAGGGAAAAGAGCCGATCCATGATGTGGTCTACTTCAAGGGAGAGGCCGAGGATGTGGAAGTGGAAGCGGCTTTCCAGTATGTGAACGAGTTTCACGAGATCGTGCTGGGCTTCTGCAACAACATCTACAATGCCGAGGGCGGAACCCATATCACGGGCTTTAAGACGCAGTTTACGACCGTGATCAACAGCTATGCGAGACAGCTGGGCGTTCTGAAGGAGAAAGATACGAATTTTACCGGGCCCGATGTGCGTAACGGCATGACGGCGGTGATCTCGATCAAGCACAGGGATCCCCGTTTTGAAGGGCAGACCAAGACCAAGCTGGACAACCAGGATGCGGCCAGGGCCGTGGGCAAGGTCTGCGGAGACGAATGCGTCCATTATTTCGACCGTAACCTTGAGGTGCTGAAAGCCGTGATCGGCTGCGCCGAAAAGGCGGCGAAGATCCGGAAGACCGAGGAAAAAGCCAAGACCAACCTTCTGAGCAAGCAGAAGTATTCCTTTGATTCCAACGGAAAGCTAGCAAACTGCGGATCGCGCGATGCTTCCAAATGCGAGATCTTCATCGTTGAGGGTGATTCCGCCGGCGGCAGCGCCAAGACCGCGCGTAACCGAGAGTTCCAGGCGATCCTTCCGATCCGCGGCAAGACGCTGAACGTGGAAAAGGCTTCGATCGACAAGATCCTGGCCAATGCCGAGATCAAGACCATGATCAACGCCTTCGGCTGCGGTTTTTCCGAGGGCTACGGCAACGATTTCGATATCACGAAGCTCCGTTACGACAAGATCATCATCATGGCCGATGCGGATGTGGACGGCGCACATATCTGTACGCTGCTTTTAACGCTCTTTTACCGTTTCATGCCCGAACTGATCCAGGAAGGGCATGTCTATATCGCGATGCCTCCGCTGTACAAGGCGGTGCCTTCCCGCGGGAAAGAAGAGTATCTTTACGACGATGCGGCACTGGCGAAATACCGCAAGACGCATAAGGGCTTTACGCTCCAGCGCTACAAGGGTCTGGGCGAGATGGATCCGGAGCAGCTCTGGGAGACCACGCTGGATCCCGAGCGCAGGATGCTGAAGCGCGTGGATATCGAGGATCCCATCCTGGCCAGCGATACCACGGAACTGCTGATGGGAAGCGATGTGGCACCCCGCCGGAGCTTTATCCATGAAAATGCAACGGAAGCCATGCTGGACTTCTGATACAACAGGGTTTGTAACTCATGAGCCGAACATGCCTGCATGATTCGGCTCATGAGCTGCAAACCCGCAAGATCATGAACAAGTAGCGGAATTCCTGTTTTATGGCATTCCAGCGGATTGTGAATGATCTTAAGATCGCGGGAGTGCGCAGCACGGAGCGATCTGTATCAGAAAAAATTTTTAAAGGAAATATACCATGACCGAACGTATAGAAGCATATAAGAATATGGGCCTGGATCCCGAAGTGATCGAGCTTGGGGAAAGGGTACGGAAGGATATCGCTGAACGCTTTGCGGCGATCGATGAGATCGCGGAGCTGAACCAGCTGAAGGTCCTTCGGGCGATGCAGGAGCACAAGGTGAGCGAAGCCTGCCTTCTGGGCACCAGCGGATACGGCTACAACGATCTGGGCAGGGATACCCTGGAAGCGGTCTATGCGGAGATCTTTAAGACCGAAGATGCGCTGGTACGTCCCCAGATCACCTGCGGTACGCATGCGCTGGCGATCGCACTCATGGGAAATCTCCGGCCGGGGGATGAGCTGTTAAGTCCCGTGGGAAAGCCTTATGATACGCTCGAGGAAGTGATCGGCATAAGGGATGAAGGCGACGGGCATCAGAGCGGTTCCCTGAAGGAATACGGGGTGAGCTACCGCCAGGTAGAGCTCTTGAAGGACGGGAGCTTTGACTATCCCGCGATAAAGGAAGCCGTGAACGAACGTACCCGTGTGGTGACGATACAGCGTTCAAAGGGCTATCAGACGAGGCCGTCCTTTTCGGTGGAACAGATCGGGCAGCTGATCCGTTTCCTGCGCGGGATCAAAGAAGACCTGTGCATCATGGTCGATAACTGCTACGGGGAATTCGTGCAGACCAGAGAGCCGTCGGAAGTGGGGGCGGATATGGTGGTGGGATCCTTGATCAAAAACCCCGGCGGTGGGCTCTGCCCCTGCGGCGGCTATATCGCCGGTACAAAGAGATGCGTTGAAAACGCTGCAAAGCGTCTTACTTCTCCGGGACTCGGAAAGGAAGTGGGAGCTTCGCTGGCCGTGCTGCCTTCCTTTTACCAGGGACTCTTTCTGGCACCGGTAGTCACGGCGTCGGCCTTAAAGACCGCGATATTTGCGGCGAATATCTATGAGCGTCTGGGTTATCCGGTATTGCCGGACGGAAAAGAGGAGCGTTACGACATCATTCAGTCTGTTACCCTCGGAGCGCCCGAAAAGCTGATCGCCTTCTGTGAGGGGATACAGTCGGCGGCACCGGTGGATTCGCACCTCATGCCGGAACCCTGGCCCATGCCCGGCTATGACGCCGATGTGATCATGGCGGCCGGAGCTTTTGTTTCCGGTTCTTCCATCGAGCTGTCCGCGGACGGACCGCTGAAAGAGCCCTATGCAGTCTATTTTCAGGGCGGTTTAAGCTTTTATCACGGCGCTTACGGCATACTTAAGAGCGTACAGGCATTGAAAGATCTGTAGATCTGTGCTATAATCTTTGCGGAAAATTTGCCTGGGAGGAATAACCCTTGAATGTAAATGCTTTCGGGATCGATCTGGGATCCAGTAATATAAAGATCTATAACGGCAACGATGATGTCTATTTCATGGAAAAGAACATGATCGCCATCGAGGGGAGAGATACGCTCTTTGCCTATGGCGATTCTGCCTTTGATATGTATGAAAAAGCACCGGACAATATTCAGGTCTCCTATCCGGTGGTCAACGGCGTGATCGCGGATATCCGCAATATGAACACGCTCATCCGTTATTTCATCAGCGACCTTTCCAGAGGGAACATCCGCCCCTCCGATTTTTACATCGCGGTCCCGACGGATGTGACCGAGGTGGAACGGCGCGCTTTTTATGACCTGGTCAAAGACAGTAACGTAAAGGCGAGACGTATCCTTATCGTGGAAAAGGCGGTTGCCGACGGGCTCGGTATGGATATCGACGTAAAGACTTCCCAGGGCGTGCTTGTTGTGGATGTGGGTTATGATACCACGGAAGTATCCCTGCTCTCGCTGGGAGGCATCGTTTTAAGCCGGCTCATCAAAGTGGGCGGCATGAAATTTGACGAAGCCATAAAGGCCGCGGTGCGCAGGGAGTACAGCCTGGTGATCGGTTCCAAGACCGCGGAGAAGCTCAAGATCGCCATGCCTGATGTGGAAGAGATGAACAGGAACGCGGTGGTTTACGGCCGCGATATCGTGATGGGACTGCCCGTGGAGAAGGAGATCTCGACAGAGCTGGTCTATGAGTCCCTGCAGGAACATTTCGGCACGATCATCGACAATATCCGTCAGATCCTCGAGCGTACGCCGCCCGAGTTGAGTGCGGATATCTACAGGAACGGAATTTATCTGACCGGCGGCGGCAGCCTGGTCGGTCATCTGGCAGAGAATATATGCGCAGCCACAGGGCTGAACGTCAATATGGATGAGGAACCCATCGCGACCGTTGTGAAGGGGCTTTATACCATCATGCGCGAGCCGCACTTTGCTTCTCTTGCAAGCCAGATCGAAAATGCAAAATAAAGAAAAATGAGTCCCGTAGTAAGAAAAAAAGCAGAACGGAAGAAGCTTCCGGCGAAATATCTGCTTCTGATCCTTACGGTAGTCTGTGTCGGGATGATGATCCTTACGTTTACCGGCGGAAGCGATAATATGGCAGCCCAGGACGGCGCCGGCTTTGTTGTGGTCCCTTTTCAGAAGGGCATCAGCAAAGTGGGTGCTGCTTTTGTTGCGCTGTCGGAAGAACGTAAGTCGATGGAGGAACTCCGTGAGGAGAACAGGGAGCTGCAGGAGCAGATCGATGAACTCGAACGCGAAAACGCCCAGCTGATGCAGGATCATTACGAGCTGAGCAGCCTCAGGGAACTGTACGAGCTGGATACGGATTATTCCGAATACGAAAAGACCGGGGCGCACATCATCGCAGCCGGAAACGGCGACCGTTTCAACAGCCTGATCCTGGATAAGGGTCGGGACGACGGTCTGGAGACCGGGATGAACGTCATCGCAGGCGCGGGTCTCGTGGGCATCATCGTTGAATGCGGGAAGAACTGGTCGCGGGTCAATACCATTATTTCCGATGCTTCCAAGGTAAGCGCGTCCGTTCTGCATTCCCAGGATCATATGATCGTTTCCGGCGATATGGAGATGATACGCCAGGGGCTGATCACATTTTCGCAGCTTTCCGATAAGGATCATCAGGTGCAGATCGGTGACAAGGTCGTCACTTCGCAGATCAGCGACCGTTATCTGCCGGGGATCCTGATCGGCAATATCGCAAGTATCGATACCGATTCCAATCAGCTGACCATGTCCGGACAGATCCGCCCGGTGGTGGATTTTGAGCATCTGTCCGATGTGCTGGTGATCAAGAAGAAAAAGGTGGCGTTGGAAGACTGATGAGAAAGCTCATAACCGGCATTCCTGCCGTTTTCTTTTTATTTCTGATACAGAGCAGCGTATTACGGGGACTGGCCTTAAGCGGTGCCGTTCCCAATCTGCTGCTGATCCTCTGCTGTTCCTATGCCTACATGCGCGGTCAGCGCAGCGGGATCTGGATCGGCTTCTTCAGCGGACTGCTCCTGGATATCTTTCTGATGGACGGGCTGGGGACCTATGCGATGCTGTATCTCTATATCGGTTTTCTGGCGGGACTTACCCATCCCCTGTATGAGGCGAGGGGCTTTAAACTTCCTCTGCTCTGCGTATTTGTCGGGGATATCGCGCTTTCTCTTGTGCAGTATCTGATCTTTTATGTATTAAGAGGCGATTTTCGTTTTGGTGTATATCTTACCGGGCGGCTGCTGCCGGAACTTCTGGCAACGATGCTCGCTTCGGTCGCTGTCTATCCCCTGCTTTTGTGGATCGAGGAACGCTTTGTCAATATCGAAGCGGACGAGAAAAAGAAGCAGGCTGAGTACGATATGGCGGCGCTGGCCGAATCCGGCGAGCGCAGGGAGGATTAAATGCTTCTGGAAGAACTGCGTGAAAAAGCAAGGGCGTTTCTCCGTTCCCGTTATCTTCTGCCGTTTCTGAGCCTGATCATTGTCGCGGTGATACTGATCGGGAGTGTTTTTCGCCTGCAGATCGTCCATGGCAGCGAATATATGGACAATTTCACGCTCAAAGCCCAGAAGGAGCTGCGCCTGAGCGGGGCAAGAGGTAATATCTATGACCGGAACGGCGTGCTGCTGGCCTATAATGAGCTGGCTTATTCCGTGACCATCACCGATACGATCGAATCGGGCAACGGAAAGAACGAACAGCTCAATTCCATCATCATCAACATGATACGGATGATCGAAAAGAACGGGGATGAAGTGCTCTCCGATTTCGGGATCTATCTCGATGAGGGGGATAATTACTGTTTCAGTCTGTCCGGCAGCCAGCATCTGCGTTTCCTTGCGGATATCTACGGACGTGCCAAAACCGATGACCTTCTGTATGCGGAGCGCAGCGCGAATCCGGATGAGGTGATGGAATACCTCTGCAGCAGTAAAAAGTTCGGGATCGGAAGCTATGCCCACGACGAGAATGACCGGACCGGTACTTTCTTTCCGATGATGGGTTACAGCAAGGCGGAGCTTTTAAAGATCGCTATCGTAAGATATCAGCTGAGTCTCAATTCTTTCCAGAAATATATCGCGACCACCGTGGCAGCCGACGTGTCCGATCAGACGGTAGCGGTGATCATGGAGAACAGCGACAGCCTTCAGGGCGTGAACATCGTGGAGGATACCGTGCGGCGCTATAACGATCCCGTGTATTTTTCCCAGGTGCTCGGCTATACGGGAAGGATCTCGCCGGAGGAATTTGAAAGCTATTCGGCGCTGAGCGATAATTATGACAATACGGATTATGTGGGAAAGACCGGGATCGAGCAGTCGATGGAGCAGGAGCTGCAGGGAAAGAAGGGCAGCGAGACCGTCTATGTGGACAATCTGGGGCGTATCATCGAAAGCGTCAATGTCACGCTCCCGATGGCCGGGAACGATATCTACCTGACCCTGGATGCCGATATGCAGATCGCGATGTACAAGATCCTCGAGCAGAAGATCGCAGGTATCCTGCTCAAGCATATCGTAAATGAAAAGGAAATAGAACAGGAAGGCCGTAATCCCAAGATACCGATCTACGATGTCTATAACGCGATGTACAGCAATAATGTCATCGATATCGCACGCATGGGGGGACCATATGCCGGAGAAACGGAGAGGGCCGTATATGCAGCGTTTGAGGCCAAGCTGAACGAAGCGCTTGCACGGATCCGCGAGGAGATGCTGAGCGGAAATACGCCCTATGAGCGCCTGCCAAGAGAGATGCAGGATTATGAGAGCTTTATCGTCAATATGCTCTTAAGTGAAAACTATGGTGTCCTCGTTTCAGGCGCCATCGATACGACGGACAAGACCTATATGGATTTCCGCGTGGAAGAGACGATCAGCATCAGGGAATTCCTGCTTTACTGCATCTCGCAGCAGTGGGTGGATCCGGACAAGCTGAACCTCGATTCGCAGTATGCGGATTCCGACGAGATTTACCGCGCGCTGGTGGAATATGTGGTCTCCCGGCTTCAGAGCAACACGGAATTCAACAAAAAAATGTTTAAATATATGCTCCTGCAGGACAGGATCAACGGAAGACAGACCTGTCTGGTGCTCTGGGAGCAGGACGCGGTACAGATGGATGCGGACCGGGTGAAGGCACTGAAAGCGGGAAGCATATCGGCTTACGATTTTACAGTGGACCTGATCAAAAAGCTTTATCTGACGCCGGCACAGCTGGGGCTGGAGCCCTGTTCCGGTTCGGTGGTGGTGACGGATCCGAACACGGCCGAAGTGCTCGCACTGGTATCGTATCCGGGCTACGACAATAACCGCCTGGCAAACCGCGCCGACTCCGCCTATCTGGCGAGGCTGACCGCCGATCATTCCAAACCTCTGTGGAACAACGCCACGCAGCAGCGTACGGCGCCCGGTTCCACCTTCAAGATGGCGATGAGCATAGCCGGGATCGAAGAGGGCGTGATCAATCTGAATTCGACCATACAGTGTACCGGCTACTTTAACAAGCTGAAGGATATCGTTCACCAGTGCTGGATCGCGAGCCAGGGCGGCGCTCACGGCAATCTGAACGTGGAAGGGGCGATCGCCAATTCCTGCAACTGCTTTTTCTATGAAGTGGGCTACCGGCTGGCCAATGACGGTACGAGCTACAATGATCCCGTGGGTATAGACAAGATCAGGACCTATGCGGATCTGTTCGGGCTGGGAAGCAGGACCGGCGTGGAGATCGCCGAATCGGAGCCGCAGATCTCGGACCGTTACCCCGTGCCTTCCGCCATCGGTCAGGGTACCCACAACTTTACGACCGTCGGGCTGGCGCGTTATGTTTCCGCCATTGCCAACCGCGGGACCGTGTACGAACTGAGCCTGATCCGTGAGATCCGCAACAGTGCGGACGCGAGCGAATACTACTATACCCCGAAAAAGCGCAATTATGTGGCGCTGGACGACAGCGTCTGGAATACGATACACAAGGGCATGCGCCGCGTGGTCGAGGACAAGCGTTATTTCAATATCGAGGGCCTGAACGCGGCCGGCAAGACCGGAACAGCCCAGGAAGCAAAAAATAAACCGAGCCATGCGCTCTTTGTGGGCTTTGCGCCCTTGGATGCTCCGAAGGTCGCCATCGCGGTCCGTATCGCAAACGGTTATTCTTCGGATTTTGCGGCGCAGGTCGCCTGTGAGTGCCTGCATTATTACTTTATCCCCGAGGATGCGGATACTCTGCTCACGGGAGAGGCGTCGGATGCGACAGCGGTATCGGGAGGAGACTGATGAAGCAGAAACTGCGTGTACGTGATTTTGATTTCCGCCTGGTGATACTTCTGTTTGCGGTATCGATGATCGGCATATTTGCCATCGGCAGCGCAAAGGAAGGCTATCAGATGCGGCAGGTGGCCGGGCTGGTCATGGGCTTTTTTGTCATGCTGCTGGTGGCCTTTCTGGACTACGGCTTTCTGCTGAAGTTTTACTGGCTCTTTTATCTGGGAAACCTGGCGCTGCTCGTGGTAGTGAAGTTTTTCGGGCAATCCTCCCATAATGCGCAGCGCTGGCTGGAGATCGCCGGCATACGTTTCCAGCCTTCGGAGCTGGCCAAAATCCTGTTGATACTTTTTTATGCGCAGTATATAATGAAGCGCAGGGAAAACATGAACACGGTCACCAATATCATCATGATGATCGCGCTTTTTATACCTGTTTTTCTGCTGATCCTGAAGCAGCCGGATATGTCCACGAGTATCATGGTCGTGATCATCTTCTGTATCGTACTCTATATGGGAGGCCTGAGCAGAAAGCTGATCCTGGGGACGCTGGCCGTGATGGTGCCGGCCGCCATCGTGATGCTGTTCCTGATCCTTCAGCCGGAACAGAAGATCGTGGAGGATTACCAGCAGGAACGTATCCTTGCCTGGCTGCAGCCGGACAAATACGCGCTGAGCACCGCCTATCAGCAGCAGAATTCCATAACGGCCATCGGCTCCGGCCAGCTCTGGGGGAAGGGTCTCAACAATAATGAGGTGGGCTCGGTCAAGAACGGCAATTACATTTCCGAGCCGCAGACGGACTTCATCTTTGCCATTATCGGGGAAGAGATGGGCTTTGTGGGCACGACGGTCACTATCGTGCTGCTGATGCTGATCAGCTGGGAATGTTACTATATCGGAACGAAAGCCAGGGACCTGGCGGGACGCATCATCTGTTTCGGCGTAGGGGGCCTGGTCTGTTTTCAGAGTTTTGTCAATATCGGCGTGGCCACGGGACTGTTCCCGAATACCGGTCTGCCGCTGCCCTTCGTCAGTTACGGTCTGACCAGTCTTGTCAGCCTGTACGGCGGCATGGGCTTTGTGCTGAGTGTCGGACTCCGCCGGCCGCAGCCGCGCCCTTCCGGGACCATTTCCTTTACGGAACTGATCCAGGAGGATATGAATGTGGAGGTATAAGGAGAGCACATGAAAATCGCCCTGATCGCACACGATGCAAAAAAGAAGCTGATGCAGAATTTCTGTATCGCTTATCGCGGCATACTCTGCCAGCATGAAGTATATGCGACCGGGACCACCGGCCGTCTGATCGAAGAGGTGACTAATCTGACCGTGCACAAATTCCTGGCCGGCAATCTGGGCGGGGAACAGCAGATCGGCATACAGATCGAACACAACCAGATCGACCTGGTGATCTTTCTGAGGGATCCCTTAAATCCCATGATGCACGAGGTGGATACGAACAATCTGCTGCGGCTCTGCGATATGCACAATATCCCGCTGGCAACCAATCTGGCCAGTGCGGAGCTTCTGATCAAAGCCCTGGACCGCGGAGAGCTGGAGTGGCGTGAGATCTATAAATAAATCCCGGAAAATCATTTTATGCATTCTTGCTGCGGCGCTTCTGAGCGCCTGCGGCGAGAAGGAAGTGGAGCTGCCTTACGGCAGCCTTGCTTCAAATGCGGCTTTTTCCATGGATGCGGCGCTGAGCAGGGGAAAGATGGATCTTTTTGCCGAAAAACTCTGCGCGGCAGTCTCGGATATCACGGAAAAGAGCAGCATCTCCACCGGAAGTGTGAAAGCGGCCTGTGTCTATGATATCGACGGCCTGTCCGTACTTTACAGCTACAACGCGGAGACGGAACTGGCTCCGGCATCCCTGACCAAAGTCATGACAGCCCTGCTGGTGCTGGAAAACTGCCCGGATCTGAACGAAAAGGTCACGGTGGGCGATGTGACGATACGTGAACAGGGGGCTCAGCTCTTTCACCTGAAGGAAGGGGATCATATCACGATACGTGACCTGCTTTATGCGACGCTGATCTATTCCGCCAATGATGCAGCCCTGGCGCTGGCGATCCATGTGGGCGGGAGCGAGCAGGATTTCTGCAGGATGATGAATGAACGGGCAAAGCTCCTTGGAGCGACACATACGAATTTTGTGAATTCCAACGGACTGAGCAGCGATGAGCATTATACCTGCGCCTACGACCTGTACCTGATGTTTCAGGCGGCGGTGCAGTATGAAGAATTCCGGCAGATCATACAGACACCGTCGGTCAGCATCACCTATACCACCGCGGAGGGCGCGGTCAATACCCGTGAGATCTCCACGACGAACCAGTATCTGAAAGGTACGGCGCAGCCGGCGGCCCTCAGCATCGTGGGCGGGAAGACCGGAAGCACCTCTGCTGCCGGAAAGTGCATCATACTCTACGCCATGTCTCCCCAGGGACATCCCTATATCGTCGTGGTCATGGGTGCCGAGGATACCGACAGCCTTTACCGTATCACAACACAGCTGTGTAACGATGTGGTGCGTTGAGTGCTCTCCATGACCTGCGGTGCGGCAGTCGGCGGAGCGTGTAAAACGCTTAACCTGCAATAATCCATCCCGGCGACTTGCAGAACGCTCCATAACCTGTGATGCGACAGGCGGCGTAGCGTTCGGAATGAGCCGTCTTTTTCATATCCGGATGAAAAGTCCAGGGAAGATCCGCCATGGATGGCGGATCAAGTGAGCGAGTGCACGGAGGCACGCCGCGAGCGACCCGGGAGAGGGAGTTATCCAGCCCCGGATATGAAAAAAAGCCAGGCGAATGCAGAAGCGGAGACCGCTGCCGCATCGCAGGCAAAGGAGAGGACGCAGGAGCATTCCGAACGCTTCGCCGTCTGTCACGTCGCAGACCGTGAAAGTGGCTGTCAGACGCTAAGGCGGCAGGGATTCAACCTTTTTCCGCCGCCTTCTGCGGACACACTTTATTCGGAATTTCAGGCTTGAAATAAAGTGCATAATACGTTATAATTTCAATTACATCAATAAAGATCGGAGGGTGGTCCAATGATACAACTGATCGTAGGCAACCAAGGTAAAGGCAAGACAACAGAAATGCTCAACAAGGTCAACAAAGAGATCAAAGAGGCCAGCGGTAATATCGTATACCTTGATAAGAACACGAAACACATGTATGAACTGAACAATAAGATCCGCCTTGTGGATGTTTCAGAGTATTCTTTCTCCACCACGGACGAATTCTACGGTTTCATCTGCGGGATCATCTCGCAGGATCACGATCTGGAGCAGCTTTATTTTGACAATTTCAAGAAGATTGGCTGTGTTGCTCCGGGGCAGCTGGAAGATGTACTTAAGAAGTTTGAAAAACTGAGCGATGACAGGGGAGTGCGTTTCTGCATCAGTATCGCAGAAGATGAGAGCGGTATTCCCGAAGCATTCCGTAAGGATATCATCGTCTCGTTATGATCGTTATACCATGAGCGGCAGCGACAAACAGCGAGGCTTGACTATTGAAGCAAAATGGAGCAGGATGTTTATTATTCTTCTGCTCCTTTTTCTTGTTTATATCGTGATGCTCTTCGTGCAGATGCTGAACCGCGGCGAAGTGGCTTCGTATCAGGTGCGGAGCGGCTCTCTGGCCATACAGAACAAGTTCCGGGGGATGGTTCTGCGGCAGGAGGAGACCGTATCCTGCAAGGATACCGGTTATATCGTCTATTTTGCGCGTGAAGGGGAGCATCTGGGCGTCGGGGATCTGGTCTATGCCATAGACGAGACCGGGAGCCTGAATGAAATGAGCAGTTCTGCGGGCGGTGAGAGCAGCTTGAGCGATGAGGAATTGTCGGAGCTGCGTTCCGACATCATCCGTTTTTCGGCGTCTTTCAGCCCCGACAGCTTTTACAAGACCTACGATTTCCTTTATTCTCTGGACGGTAGCCTTCTGCGGCTTGCAAACAGCAATATGATGAAGTCGCTCACGGAGATCGGCGGCAGCTATGCGACGGAGCTGGTACGCCTGTCGCATACGGATAAGGCCGGTTATATCGTCTATCATACCGACGGATACGAGAGTCTTTCCGCGAACGGCGTACGGCCGGAGCAGTTTGAAGATGAAAACTATGAGAAAAAGCAGCTGAGCAATCATGCCCTGCTGGGTGCGGGGGATACGGCTTACAAGCTGCTGACGAGCGAGAACTGGAAACTGGTGATCCCGATGGATCCGGAACGTGCCGCCCGGATGAAGGATGAGGGTTATGTACGGGTACGCTTCCTGAAGAACCAGGAAGAATTATGGGGAGCGGTGAATCTGGTCCCTTATGATAAGGATGTGAGTTTTTGTGTACTGGAATTCAATAATTCGGTTGTGAATTTCTGCACGGACCGTTTTCTCGAGATCGAGCTGGCCGGGAGTAATGAGGTGGGGCTGAAGATCCCCGTTTCTTCCATTGTGCACAAACAGTTTTTCCTTGTTCCGAAAAGCTATGTGGTGGAGGAGATGGAAGACCACCGCTGTATTTTCCTGCGCAAGACCTTCCTGGAGGACGGAAGTGCGTCGTCGGAGCGGCTCGAGATCGAGGTCTACGCGGCGGATGATGAGAATTACTATGTCGATGATACCCAGCTGCGCATCGGGGATTATCTTTTAAAGATCGGGGATATGGCGGAATATCCCGTGAGCGCCAAGGGCGAGCTGGTGGGTGTATATAATATCAATAAGGGCTACGCGGATTTCCGGCAGATCAGCATCCTTTACCAGAATGAGGAATATGCGATCATCAAGCCGAATACCGCTTACGGTCTGAGCGAATATGATTATATCGCGCTGGATGCGTCGGAACTGACGGATGATTCCTTCGTTTTTGAGTAAGTGTATTGGGGAATACAGGAGAGTGACTTATGTCGGTTGCAGAGAATTATTATCAGGTACAGAATGCGGTGAATGCCGCCTGCATGCGAGCGGGGCGTGATCCTTCCGAGGTGACGCTCATAGCGGTGAGCAAGACTAAACCGGTGGAGATGCTGAAGGAAGCCTATGATGCGGGTGCGAGGCATTTCGGTGAAAACAGGGTGCAGGAGCTCACGGCAAAGATGCCGGAACTGCCCGAAGACATACGCTGGCATATGATCGGCCATCTGCAGAGCAACAAGGTGAAATACATCATCGGCGCCGTAAAGCTGATCCACAGCGTGGACAGTCTGCATCTGGCGGAGGAGATCGACCGTCAGGCTCAGAAGGCAGGGATCGTCCAGGACATCCTGCTGGAAGTGAACGTGGCCGGGGAAGAGAGTAAATTCGGTACCGGCGACATCGAAGAGAATGAAGCGCTGATCCGGGCTTTTTCCGGGCTGACGCATATAAAGCTCTGCGGCCTCATGACCGTGGCGCCTTACGTAGAGGATCCGGAGCTGAACCGCCCGGTATTTAAGAAGCTGAAAGAACTGGCCTACGGCGGGATGCGCCGTTATTTCCCGGAGGACCGTGTGATCCTCTCCATGGGGATGAGCGGGGATTACACCGTAGCCGTAGAGGAAGGCGCAACCCATGTGCGTGTGGGCAGCGCGATCTTCGGAGAAAGATAAAGAAAATAATGAGGGGGTTACGTTCTGAATGGGCGCGGCTTTTGCGCACTCTGAAAAGAACAGTAACACACAGGCTGTCCCGGCCGGCCGTTTAAAGAATGCAAAATGAGGCTTTGACCGGGAGATATCAGAAAGTCAGGAGTAAGGAAAGAAATGCGGGACGGTATATATCGGCTGGGGATCGATATCGGATCCACCACGGTTAAGATCGCCATCATCAATGACAAAAATGAAGTGCTCTTTGCCGATTATGAAAGGCACTTCGCCAATATCAGGGAATGTCTGAAGGGACTGATCGGCAAGGCCCTCGGAGAGCTGGGGGATATGAAGATACGCCCGGTCATCACCGGAAGCGGCGGTCTGACCCTGGCAAAACATCTGAACGTGATCTTTGTGCAGGAAGTGCTTGCGGTGAGTACGGCGCTTCAGTGCTATGCCCCCAAAACGGATGTGGCGATCGAGCTGGGCGGCGAGGATGCCAAGATCATCTATTTCGAAGACGGAAACGTGGAGCAGCGCATGAACGGCATCTGCGCCGGCGGCACCGGCTCCTTTATCGACCAGATGGCGTCCCTCGTACAGACGGATGCCGCGGGGCTCAACGAATATGCGAAGAGCTATAAATCTCTCTATACCATAGCCGCGCGCTGCGGCGTTTTCGCCAAGACAGACATACAGCCGCTGATCAATGACGGCGCGACCAGGGAGGATCTGGCGGCGTCCATCTTCCAGGCGGTGGTGAACCAGACGATCTCCGGCCTGGCCTGCGGCAAGCCCATACGCGGGCACGTGGCCTTTCTCGGAGGACCGCTGCATTTCCTTTCGGAACTGAAAGCGGCTTTTATCCGCACGCTAAAGCTGGATGACGAGCATGTGGTGGATACGGAGCGTTCCCATCTGTTTGCGGCCATCGGAAGCGCTCTGAACGCGACGGAAGAGGGGGAATGCACGCTCGAGGATATGAACGGGCGCCTCAATTCCGACATCCATATGGAATTTGAAGTGGAACGCATGGAGCCGCTTTTTGCGGATAAGGCGGAATACGAACGTTTCAGCGCAAGGCATAAGAGCCATTGCGTGGAAACCGCGCGGATCGAAGACTATAAAGGTCATTGCTTCCTGGGGATCGACGCCGGCTCCACCACCACCAAGATCGCGCTGGTGGATGAAGAGGGCAAATTATTATATTCGTTCTACAGCAACAATAACGGCTCGCCCATGGAGACGGCGATACGCGCGTTCCGCGAGATGCGAGAGAAACTGCCCGAGGGCGCCGTGATCAGCCGGGCCTGCTCCACCGGTTACGGGGAACAGCTGATGAAGGCGGCCTTCCTTCTGGATGACGGGCAGGTGGAGACGGTGGCGCATTATTACGCCGCGGCCTTCTTTAATCCCGAAGTGGACTGCATCCTGGATATCGGCGGCCAGGATATGAAATGTATCAAGATCAAAAAGCAGAGCGTGGATTCGGTCATGCTCAACGAAGCCTGCTCTTCGGGCTGCGGCTCCTTTATCGAGACCTTTGCGAAGTCGCTAAACTATTCGGTGGAGGATTTTGCGAAGGAAGCGCTCTTTGCGCCGCATCCCATCGACCTGGGGACACGCTGCACCGTTTTCATGAATTCCAAGGTGAAGCAGGCCCAGAAGGAAGGGGCGAGCGTAGCGGATATCTCGGCCGGTCTGGCCTATTCCGTGATCAAGAACGCGCTCTTTAAAGTGATCAAGGTCTCGGACGCCTCGGAGCTCGGAAAGCATATCGTGGTGCAGGGCGGGACCTTTTATAACGACGCGGTGCTGCGCAGCTTTGAAAAGATCGCAGGCTGCGAGGCCATACGTCCCGATATCGCCGGCATCATGGGCGCTTTCGGTGCTGCGCTGATCGCAAGAGAGCGTTATAAGGAGGCTTCGAGCTCCCTGCCTTATCAGAGCACCATGCTCTCCTTTGACGAGATCGAGCGCATGGAGTTCTCCACCAGCATGGCCAAATGCCGCGGCTGCACCAACAACTGCCGCCTGACCATCAACCATTTCTCGGGCGGAAGAAAATATATCTCCGGCAACCGCTGCGAACGCGGTCTCGGAAAGACAAAGAACGAGAACAATATCCCGAACCTCTTTGAATACAAGATGAAGCGCTTCTTTGACTATGAGCCGCTGCCCGCGGATCAGGCCTTCAGAGGCACGGTCGGTATCCCGAGGGTTCTGAACATCTATGAGAATTTCCCCTTCTGGGCGATGTTTTTTAAGGAGCTGAAATACCGGGTGATCCTTTCGCCGGCTTCGACCCGCGCGATCTACGAGCTGGGCATCGAATCCATCCCCAGCGAATCCGAGTGCTACCCGGCAAAGCTGGCTCACGGGCATATCCAGTGGCTGATCAGACAGAAGCCCGATTTTATCTTTTATCCCTGCCTCTTTTATGAGCGCAACGAGACGAAGGAAGCCGGGAACCATTACAACTGCCCGATCGTTACCTCCTATCCGGAAAATATCAAGAATAACATGGAGGAGATCACCCACGGCGAGGTGGTGTTCCGCCATCCCTTCATGAATTTTGTGAGCGTGGATACGATCTGCGCGGCGCTGGTGCAGGAGTTTACCGAGCTGGACCGCCGCGAGGTGACGGCTGCTGTGCAGAAGGCCTGGGACGAGCTGGCCGCTGCACATGAAGACATGCACCGTAAGGGCGAGGAAGTCCTGAAATATATGGAGGAGAACCACCGCCGCGGCATCGTGCTGGCCGGGCGGCCTTACCATATCGATCCCGAGATCAACCACGGCATACCGGAACTCATCAATTCCTATGACATCGCGGTATTGACCGAGGATTCCGTTGCCCATCTCGGTCAGCTGGACCGGCCGCTGATCGTCTCCGATCAGTGGATGTATCATTCGCGTCTGTATTCGGCCGCGGCTTATGTACGTACCCGGGAGGATCTGGATCTGGTACAGCTCAATTCTTTCGGCTGCGGTCTGGACGCCGTGACCACCGACCAGGTGAATGATATCCTTTCCGGCAGCGACAAGATCTATACCTGCTTAAAGATCGACGAGGTGAACAATCTGGGTGCGGCGCGCATCCGTATCCGTTCGCTGATCGCGGCATTGGAAGTGAAGCAGAAAAAGGCCGGGACCAGGACCGTCAATCCGACCTGTTACGAGCGTACGCTCTTTACGGAGGAGATGCAGAAGGAGGGTTATACGATCCTCGCGCCGCAGATGTCGCCGCTGCATTTTGACATGTTCTCCGCAGCTTTTGCCTCCTGCGGTTACCGTTTGAAGATCCTTACCAACGACAACCGGCATTCGGTGGACGTTGGGCTGAAATATGTAAACAACGACGCCTGCTATCCCTCCCTCTGCGTGGTGGGACAGCTGATGGAAGCGGTGCTTTCGGGTGAGTACGACACGGATCATCTGGCTCTGATGATGACCCAGACCGGCGGCGGCTGCCGTGCGACCAATTACGTGGGCTTTATCCGCCGCGCGCTGGAAAAGGCCGGTTACGGGCATATTCCGGTCATTTCCCTGAACCTGAGCGGTTTCGAGGCCAATCCGGGCTTTAAGCTGAGCCTGAAGCTGGGTGTGCGTCTGCTCTATGCGGCGCTCTTTGGCGATATCTTCATGCGCTGCATCTACCGCATGCGCCCTTATGAGAAAAAGCCGGGCAGCGTGGAGGCCGTGCACCAGAAATGGCTGGAACGCTGCAACGCCTTTATCACTTCGGCGCACCCGCATTTCGGGACTTATAAGAAGATGTGCCGGAAGATGATCGAGGAATTTGACAATATCCCCATCATCGAGAAGCGGAAGCCCCGCGTGGGCATCGTGGGCGAGATCCTGGTGAAATTCGCACCCACGGCCAATAACCATCTGGTGGATCTGCTGGAGCACGAAGGAGCGGAAGCGGTGGTCCCCGACCTGATCGATTTCATGTACTATTGTTTCTATAACCAGATCTACAAGGCGGAGCATCTGGGCATGAGCAAAAAGACTGCCCGCAATTCCCGTTGGGGGATCCGGGGCATGGATATGGTTCGCTCGGTATCCGTGGATGCCTTCAAAAAGAGCCGTCATTTCGATCCGCCCACCTCGATCTTCAAGTTGGTGGAATATGCGAAGGACATCGTGTCCATCGGTAACCAGACCGGTGAAGGCTGGTTTCTGACCGGCGAGATGCTGGAGCTGATCCATTCCGGCACGCCAAACATCGTATGTACACAGCCTTTCGGCTGCCTGCCGAACCATGTGGTGGGTAAGGGCGTCATCAAGGCCCTGCGCCGCCATTATCCGAAATCCAACATCGTGGCCATCGACTACGATCCCGGCGCCAGTGAGGTGAACCAGCTGAACCGCATCAAGCTGATGCTTTCCACGGCGAAAAAGAATCTGGAGAGCGAGTAGGGGGATTTAATGGAAACGGAGACAAAGAAGAAACAATCCGTACTTCCCGTGATCATAGCAGCATCAGCAATGGTGCTGCTTGTTTCTATTGTTGCGGTGGTGCTCCTTTTTTCGGGGGATAAAAGAAAACTGCAAAAGCAGTTGGATGAGGGACGCCGTTACTTGAGTGAGTTGGATTACGAAAAAGCCACCGTGGCTTTCCGGGACGCGGTGCGCATCGACCCGGATAACGAAGAGGTGTTGGATCTCTTTCACGACAGCTACTTAAGGTGGATGGAGTCTGATCCGGAACGAGCGGAGGAAATACGCGGAAAAGAATTTCACACATTGTATGCTCTCCTGGCGGAGGGGCCGTCAGAGCCGGTTGAGCGGCTGTGGCGGGAGCTTGCGGATAACTTGGAACAATAACAGTACAGGATAGCTGCTTCACAACATAGACATATAATGATATAATATTGATATACAAATCGGAAGGAGGAAAACCATGTTGACGATTCAGGAAACAATACGGCCATCGGCGGATCTGAGAAATCATTACAATGAGATCTCAAAACAATGCCGGGAGGCAAATACAGCCGTGATCATCACTGTCAACGGAAGAGGTGATACGGTATCGTTATCATATGAAGAGTATAAACGTATGAAATCACGCCTGGAACTTCTGGAGATCCTTGCAGAAGCGGAAGAAGATGTGCGAAACGGAAGGACCGCTCCGATCAGCGATACCTTTGATGATCTCAGGGCAATGCTTAAGGAGGGGAGATCTTGAGTTATAAAGTGCTGCGTACGGATACAGCCGATGCTCTTATACATAGGATCGTTCTGTTTGTTGCCGAAAAATTCGGTAATGATATAGCGATAAAGCATCTTGACGAACTGGAGCGATCCATATCAGAACTGGCCGAAAATCCTTTTCTGGGAGATGAACCCCGATATCCCGTTCTCAAACGGCAGGGATATCGTGTGTTGACTCTCGAAAAGGATCTTGTATTTTATAAGGTCAATGAGGATGAAAAGCTTGTGATCATATATGCCGTAGTTGATCAGAGGCAGGATTATCTGAGCATACTCCGGGGATTGTAAAACAGTTGTATAAAAATATGCATTTCGTCATAAAGAGAAGGACGTTTGTCAGAAAATGATCCTGCTGAAGATTCCTGTGTTAAGATTTAAAGGAATTAAAGCCACGGGGACGGTTCTCATGGCAACTATACAAAACAAAGGAGGAACGAACAGCAATGGCCAACATGTCACAATCCGAATACAACAACTATCGAGAAGAGGTGGAGCGTATTGCCAGGAAAGGAACCCGGGAGGAGCTGCAGCGACTCTATGACGAGATCTACAGAAAGTATGATGACGGCGCATGGTGTTGTAAGATGCTGGATGATTATCAGACAAACTGGACGATGAATACGCATCAGTAAATTCACTTGAAGAGGAGGACAAAATTATGCCTTTGATACCGGCTCAGTGCCCGAATTGCGGGGGAGTATTAAGCGTTGACCAGAACGGTAAAGCAGATATCTGCTCATATTGCGGAACGCCTTTTATCGTTCAGGATGCGATACAGAATTTTAATACTACCTATAATATCACAAACAATGTTTATGCGGATAAAGTTATTATGGAACAAGTGGATCCGGGATATCAGGATGCACTTCAGAGGATCCGTGCGGAGGTAAATAACATAATTACGCATGGAAATAAAGCGCCTGATTTTACAAGGGAATCGGTTGTTTTTGGTCAGGACGCAAAGAAATACTTTGATAAGCCAGAGTTTCAATACAACTATGCATTGTTGCTGTTCTATAACAGAATTCATAATGCTGCGTCCGACAGGTCGGTGTGGCAGGAACCTTTGAAAAAAGCAATCGAACTAACGGCAGATCCGAGTAGAAAAGAATATCTGCTTACGGAGTATAACCGTTTGAAGGAAGAACTGAATCATGAAAACCAAAAGAAGAATACATATATGGAAGAATTTTTGGATAAACTGAACAATCATCCGGAATTACTGGATGGTATTCCCGTCAATGCTTCAGAGGGTGATTATTCACGTAAAGGTGTTTTTACGTCTTATGAAGGGAAAGCGTATCTTATTCCTATAAATAACATGAATGTACGGCCACTTATACCAGTTACCTGCGTAGAGGAAATATTAAGAAGTATTCTTGAAGAGCCTTGGAAGATCGATAAAGAAGCAAAGGCAGATTTTCAGGATTCATCTATCATAAAATTTGGAAATTACAGTATGAGGATAGGAGAAGATATATTTAAGTCAGATAGTGAGTTTCATATACGTATGATTGTAAGGGATGCTGTTTCGATGCCCCCCAGACTATTCAGTTCGTTTGATAGATATAGATCATATGATAAGAAATTTTTTACCACAATAATCAGGTTTGCATTATGGGTCTGTCCCGTTTGCGGAGGGCCAATGAAACAGAAAGGTCTTTTTGGAAGGAATGTATGTGAATCATGTGGTCATAAAGTAAGTGATACCTTCAGGTATCCATTTTAACGGCGAGCCACGGGGGCGGTTCTCCTGGCATATTCATCAAGGTATATGGCCGGATAGTTTCGGAGGAAAGAGTGAGTGAAGACAAATGTAAAGAAAAAGAAGAATATTGTTCTCATAGCAGTTCTTATAGCGGTTGTGGTTTTATGCATCGTTGCCGTGATCGTTCTCTTGCTATCTTCCGGCGGTAAGGAGAAGAAGCTTAAGGAACAGCTTGCCCTGGGAGATCGTTATTTAAGCGAAATGGATTACGAGAAGGCGATCCGGGCATATAAGGAGGCCCTAAATCGATCCGGAAAGCGAAGAAGCCCTGGAAGGATTCAGAAACGCCTATGAACAATGGATACAGGCAGAACCGGCTCGGGCTGAGGAACTATATGAGGAGGAGATCCGGAACCTGAATGAGCTGCTGGCGGAGGAACGGTCGGAACAGCTTGAAGGATTGCTGAAAAGAACGGAAGAAAAGACGGCTGTAGCTACTTTGGTTACCCCGTCTCCGACGCCTGCGCCGACTGTGACACCTGCGCCTACACTTAGTCCGACACCGGTACCGGATGAGGAAGAGGAGCCGGAAGAGGGAAGTGATGATGAGTCTGACTGGCATAGGTGGACTTTTCTGCTCCCCTGGTATGGGAAAATGCGCAGTATGTTCTGGACCGTCTGGTGGAAGAGGACGGGTGGACGTATGGGGATCATAAATACGAGATCTATAAGGAATTCTATGATGCGGCCGGAAATTATGTGGGGCTGGCGGAGGTCCAGGTGATAACGGATCAGGAATATGATATGAGTCTGATGTATCAGATCCCGAAGGATCTCGGAAGGGGTGGACTCGGTGACGCATATATGAATAACGAGCTTACTATGGAAGAAGCATATAACGAGATCATTCGGGGCTATTCATCAACGTGGGACGATTAAATAGCATGCAGGAAAGGGAAATATCGGATAAGGATTTGGAAAATCAAAAAAACACGGGTTTCAGGGTTGGCCGCCTTTTGATCTTCCTGGCGGCAGGCTTTTTTGTGATGTTTTTTGGGGCGTCCTGTGCTTCGGGGAGGGGAAAGAAGCCTTCCGCTACCGGACTGGTCGTGGATAAACCCACGAGGATCGCAGAGAAAATAGAGTATAACTATGATGATATCCCGACACAAACGGCTGCTGCGTCAGCCGGCGGCGATCAGGACGGCCTCAGGGAATATGATGAAACAATCTATCGCAATATCACGGATAAATATGTGTATTTGCTCGATCCATCCACGGATCAGTGAGGGGGAATATATGAAGAAGACAGAAAAAAATGAACCGCAAATGCTTATGCAACAAAAGGAGCAGAACCGGAAGGATGGATTAAAATATCTGGCCTGGTTTGGGAAAATATATTATGTTGTTATGTTCGCAGGATTGTCTTACGGATTTATCGGCAGCGGTGAAGTATTGAAAGGCTGCCTGATCGGAGGGATCGCCCTGGCGATCGCCATCCTGTATCTGGTGCTGAAATACCGGAAGAAAAAGCAGAAAGAGGATAATGCCACCACCGCTGCTTTTACGGCAACGAGCTATATTGCCGGCAATAGTACGGCGGTAACGGAAATACAGACCCGTTCCGCGGAAAGGAAAGAAACAAAAGCGCTGCGCCCGGAGGAAGAAGCTTTGAGAACACTTTTGGAGAAAGAGCATAAGAGTTTTGCGGACAGGGAGCATGGCCTGGATGATATCTTTACCGAAAGCAGGATGAATCATCTGGATACTTTTGATATGCCGTTTTTTGTCCTGAGCAGACCTGCTACGGAAGGTGATATGTCTCCGGATAAGTATGTGTTTGACGGGAGTATCTATATCTCCTTAAAGGATGGTGTGATCGATCAACAGTTCATAAAAGATGCGGAGAACTGTTTCGGCCAGTCCGGACTTCTGTATTATCAGATCCCGATGCACGTGTTCCTGGAGGATATGCTTGCCGGAAAGGCAGAGCGGATCATCCTGTACGGCGCGCTGAACGTTCCGATCCGGATCAGCAGGGCAGAGGCGGAAAAGATACGTGACGAGATCGAGATCTTTGAGATCATGTACAGCTCTGTCCGCGGGAACCGTTATACGAATGAAGAAGCATATGAAAAGCTGAAAGCGTATGAATTCTTCTTTATCGGAACGCTTCCGGATACGGTGAGCGGTGACGGAGGGGATGTCCGTATACCGAAAGGGGAAAGCTTTTCGCTTTCGGAGATCGACCGGGAGGAAAACGGGCAGAGCTATAAAGCGCTGCGCTTATTTGTCAGCACCCAAAGTGCCGATAAGTTCGGTGGGAAAGGGTATAATCTGGTAAAATGGCCCTTGGAGAAGATAAAGAACTTTTATGGCGGAAAAGTGATCATCGAACCCCACAGGAGCTGGTGGATGGAATTCTGATCAATGGGGAGGGGTAATACCCCGGGGAAACAGATACAGAAAAGGAGATCGGGAAAATGGATATCATTGAAAACTGGAATCTGCTGAATGAAAGGATCAAAGAGGACCCGGAGAAAAAACAGCTGATTGCGGAGCTGATGCCCATTCATATGGGGGCCTTTGATGATCTGCGGAACAGCGGTCATATGATCAGTATCGGAGGTAAAGAGGTCTCCGAGATGATCGTGGGAAAAGATGCTTTTGCCCGGCTTGACCTGGCGGGAAATGTGGGGAGAAGTCTGGTGGATCTGGACGGAAGCCTGTTTGAAAAGAATTTCCGGATCAAAATGGCAGACCAGTTCCCGAACTGTATCTTTATCGCTATCGCAGCGGTCATTGAAAATCTGGACGGTGCGTTGAATGCAGTGTATCCGGACAAAAAGATGAAGGTCAATCTGTCTTACGAAAGTGCTCCGGAAAGCAGCGATCCTTTCGGGAAACTGATCCCGTTATTTGAGAAATGTTACTCCTGGATCAGCGTATCCACGGAAAAAAAGACGGCGCAGGAAAACGCTCCGGAAAAAGCCGTAAGCGGCAACGCAGAAGCTCCTTCCACAGCGCAAAGTGCAGCCGGAAATATAAATGACGGGGTAGTGGACATCAGCAATATGCTCTTTCTGATCCCCGTGCAGTTTGAAGGGGAAGAGGGAGGCCCGGCAGAACAGGATGATGTATTGCATTTCTGCGCGGCCGAAGTGCAGAAGCTCAGGAGCGGTTCCAAGATACAGTGTCCCGATCTGCCGGACCGTTTCAAGGATAGCCTAGTCAAAGTGCTGCTTCTGGGAGGGACTCCGGCAGATGAAGCCCATACCCTGCATTACCAGATCATCGAGTCTCCAACGGGACAGAAGTATATACCGCTATTTGATTCCTACAGCGATATGGTCCGGATCTGTGGCGACAAAAGCAGAGTAGCCTGATCTGTGCCGAGACCGCTGCGCGGATCGTGAAAGAAGAAAAGCTCGCGGGTATCGTTCTTTCACCGCCGAAAAAGAACATCATCTTTCCGGCAGAGAAGATAGAGGGTATCGGGAAAACGGCGGTGCGGGCAGGGGCCGGCGCTGCGCCTTCGGTCACACCCACACCTCCGGCTGCCCCGTCTTTTGAGCATAAGGCGGCAAAGCCGAAAATAAAGCTCAGCAGAGGTGTGAAGATCCTGATCGTTGTCGCCATCGTAGTGGTGGCTTATGTGCTGCTTTGTACAATAAGCACTTCTTAGAAGAAAACTTATGCAATACACTTCTTCGGAAACTATCCCGGAAGATAAAGAGCCGGAGGAGTGTTATTTCTCCCAGAATGTGGCGCTGGCTGCCCCGGCATTTATCGACATTGTTGCGATCGTACCGTATGAGACTTCCTGGAATATGTTCAGCGGGAAGACTAATCTGATCTGCGAATGCCTGACAAGCATGCAGGAGACTTATTATGTCTTTATGTCGGAAGAGGATTATAAAGAGAATATCGATCCGGATATCGAAATTCCCAAGGGCTTTGTTCCTTCCGGGAAAGAGGTGGAAGCTACCTATTATTCAAAAGCAAAACGCATTCACGGCTGGTCGATGCCTGTGGAAGCCCTGATCGCGGAAACGAAGGGATCCTATGAGAAAAACATCCTGTACTTCGGGAGCATTGGCGATCCTGAGGTGAAAAAAACCGATAGAGGCGATAAAAGATATGATAAGGATGCCATCGTTTTCGGGGAAAGCTCGGTTATTCTGGAAAACGGAGCTTATGTGACCACGAGATGGAAAGGCTATGTTTATTCCGAACCCTCAGCCAACAGTTCGCCCATCGGTACAGCCGAGGAGGGCGTCAGCTTTGGTGTTATAGAAAAAGTGTCCGCCAATAATAAAACATGGTATCGGATCAAGGAGAATGCCGGTGGTGAGTGGACGGATGCTTATGTGGAATCAAAAGCGGTCGATGCCTACAATGTGAGATGAGATATCTACCGGCATTCGACAGCGGCGGTATTGATAATCCTGTGCAGAATAGTAGAATGATAAGTGAAGGGAGGAACCTGGAAATGAATGATTACACTTTCGGAAATTACATCCTGGAGCTCAGGACCCGGAGCGGCATGTCCCAGTCGGAACTGGCGGAACAGCTCGGAGTGACGAATAAAGCGGTTTCCAAATGGGAACTCGGGAAGGCGAAGCCCGGAGTGGATAAGATCCGGAAGCTGGCGGCGCTCTTTCAAGTGAGCGTTGAAGAACTGCTGAAAAATCTTGAAGGTCAGACCTCGCCCGAGATCACAAAGATCGTCATCACCGGCGGACCCTGTGCGGGAAAAACGACGGCGCAGAGCCGGATCCAGAATGCATTTACGAAGATGGGCTACCGGGTGCTTTTCGTTCCGGAGACGGCAACGGAGCTGATCAGCGGAGGTGTAGCCCCCTGGAACTGCAAAAACAACAGTGAGTACCAGAAGTGCCAGATGCGGCTCCAGCTTGAAAAGGAAAAGCTTTTCGAACAGGCTGCCGAAGGAATGAATGTCCCGAAGGTGCTCATCGTCTGCGACCGCGGCGCCCTGGACAACAAAGCCTATATGAACGGGCTGGAATTTGCACAGGTTCTTGAGTATATCGGGAGCAATGAAACCGTTTTACGGGACAGCTATGACGCCGTATTTCATCTGGTGACGGCAGCAAAGGGTGCCGAAGAGTACTATACGAAGGCAAATAACGCAGCCAGGACGGAAGGAGTGAAACAGGCGGTAGAGCTGGATGATAAACTCATCTCGGCCTGGACGGGACACCCTCATTTCCGCGTGATCGATAATTCTTCCGATTTTGATGACAAAATGAAACGGCTGATCGCCGAGATCTCGTCGTTCCTCGGAGAACCCGAGCCTTTCGAGATCGAGCGGAAATACCTGATCGAATACCCGGATATCAAATGGCTGGAATCCCTGCCGAACTGCCAGCGTGTGGAGATCGTCCAGACCTATCTGAAGTCGGACAACGGTGACGAGGTGCGGGTGCGCCAGCGCGGTTATGACGGAAATTACATTTATTTCCAGACGATCAAGCGGCGTGTGAGTGATATTAAACGCATCGAGATCGAGCGGCGTCTCTCCGAAAGAGAGTATCTGAAGCTTCTTATGAACACGGATACCACAAAGAGACAGATCCGGAAAGACCGTTACTGCCTCACCTATGACAATCAGTACTTTGAGATCGATATATACCCGTTCTGGAAGGATAAAGCCATTGCGGAGATCGAGCTGAGTGACGAGAATGCCGAGGTTCGTTTTCCTAAAGAGATCAAAAAGATTGACGAGGTAACCAATAACGAAGCATATAAAAATGCTTCATTAGCAACTATCCAATAGGGAGGGAGCGCTTATGGCAGAGAAGAGTATCGTAAGAAAGGAAAGCATCAGGAAGGAAAGCTTCATGAAGGACAGCATGATCAGACTGATCTGTACAACGGGGATCAGTACCGCGCTGTTTGTGGTGCTGACCATGTGCCTGCAGGTACCTGTATTCGAGAACTACTATCTCTGCCTGGGTTATGTGATCATGGCGGTATGCCTGTATTCCTTCGGCATATTCTGCGGAAGCTTTGTGGGCGTCGCCGGCGTGATTCTGTACTGCCTTCTGACGAACGGCCTGCGCGGCATGCCGGGCTGGGCAGCCGGAAACCTGATCATAGGGATCATACTCGGCATCACCTTCCGCTTCACCAAGAAGCTGGATAAAACCTGGCTGAAGGCTGTTCTGAATTTCCTGGCGATACTGATCTCGGTGGCGGTCGGGATATTATTTATCAAATCCCTTACGGAAAGCCTGCTTTATGCGCAGCCGCTCATCGTAAGAATGGGAAAGAACATCTATGCCTTTGTGGCGGATGTGGTCATACTGGAGCTCAGCCTGCCGGTCTGCATGACGATGGACAGGCTGCTGAAAAAGATAGCGGCTTAAAAAAACTGCTGTTGCCGGATAACCACGCATTGCGGAAATGTTCGGCGATGCGTGGCCGGCAGCTCCAAGGCTGAGGAACAGAAGTCGATATGAAAAAACAGATTGCAGCTATTCTCATCACTGCGTTGGTCCTGACGGGCTGCGGCGGGAAAGAGACAGAAAAAACAGGATCAAATGGAGCTCCTTCCATAACGGAGGCGGCCGCAGATGCCGGGACGGATCCGGCGGAAGCTGCTCCCGATCTGCAGGGATCCCCGGATACGGAAGCAGCGGAAAATGCGAAAGAAGAGGCGGATGGCGGCAGTAATGCTTACCTGACAGAGCCCGGAGATGAAGAGGCGGGATATGATCCGGACGAGGCGGATGGCGGCGGCGTTCAGGGCGCTGCTATAGGAGATACGCTTGAAAACGATCTTTTCCGCGCCACATTAACGGAGTTTGATCTGCCGGAGGGCGAAGACGAAATGGTGACGGTGGTATTTGAATTTACAAATACCACCGTCAGGAGCTATTATAAAAATGATGAGGAGATCCCGGCCGGCGGGAGCTGGGAAAAGAGGATCACCTATCCCCGGTCAAAATGGGAGAAGGATGCGGCGAAAGAGCTGGACAGCTGGATCCATTATGATCTGTACGAAGATGACAAAATGCAGGAGCAGATCTTTAAGGGCGGGCTGAAATTTTCGGTAGCGCAGGATCTGAGCCTTGGCGGTATGGAGCTTTTTGAGGAAGAGTTTTAAACAGCGGGAAGGAGAAAACATCAGATGGATGAGGAAGTTCGTAAGAAAAGAGGCACAGCGATCATCATACTGGCAGTTCTGGCACTGCTGTGCGTGGCGGCGGTCATCTTTCTGCTTGTGCTCAATCCCGGAAATACGGCAGGAAAGCTGAAAGAACAGCTGAAACTTGGGGAACGTTATCTGGACGAACTCGATTATGAAAAGGCGGTCGCTGCTTATAAAGCTGCCCTTGAGATCGATCCCGAGAATGAAGAGGCTCTGGAAGGACTTGAGAAGGCTTACCGGCAGTGGATGGAGAGCGAGCCGGAGCGGGCAGAGGAGATCCGCGAAGAGGAGATCCGGGATCTGGAGGAACTGCTATCGAAAAAGAGCTCGGAACAGATCGAACAGCTGCTGGAGCAGGAAAGGTCAGACCGCTTAGTACAGGCCCCAACGGAAACGCCCACGCCGAGCAAGGCTCCGACGAAGGCGCCGACACCGACGGAGCAGCCGGTTCCCACGCCGGAAGACGGCGATACGGATGAAGGCGGAAACGGGGATGAGGCGGATGCTGCCTGGAAAAATGTTGATTTTTCAAGTCTTCTGAACCGGGATAACGCGCAGTATGTTCTGGACCGGCTGGTAGCGGAAGAAGGCTGGACATACGGTGCGTCTCACAGCGAAGTCTATAAAGAGTCCTTCGACGAAGCCGGAAACTCCGTGGGTATGGGACAGGTTGCGCTCGCTGCGGATGAAGGCCTTGAGATGAATCTGTACTATCAGATCCCGAAGGAAGCCGATGGAGCCGGATTGGGGAGCGTTTTTTACGATAATGAGATCTCCATGCAGGAAGCCTATGATGAGATCGTCCGGGCGATCACGCTGCCGCTGGACGAAATGGAATGGTGATCAGCGGCTGCTGAACGATGGGGAAACGGCTCTGCATTACAGATATTACTTGACAAAATATATTGCGTGAAATATAATGTGATAAAAGAGAAGGCGGTTTTTGAGAAGAGGAAAGCCCTGCTGATCGTAAACAGGCAGAAGGACCGGAAGGGATAAGCTTACGGAAGCAAGATGACACGATAAATACACAGAGTTACGAAGAAGGAGTTGACTATGGAAACCTGGTATTACGAAGTGGTGAGCATTGACGGGGATTATGCAAATCTGAAGCGTACGGATATCGAATCGGACGACCTGAAGCTGGTGGCCAGAGCACTGCTCCCGCCGGAGATCGTTGAGGGATCGCGGCTGAAGTATGAGCTGATGCAATACAGCCTTGAGCCGGAAGGATGAGTTTTTCAGGCCGGGCAGGAGGTGAATGATGCAGTATCGGAAAGATAAAAAGGGAAATGAACTGTCGGTCCTGGGATACGGCTGCATGCGATTTACGAAAAAAGGAAACCGGATCGATATCGATAAAGCCGAAAAGGAGATCCTGTCGGCTTTTCAGGCGGGCGTGAATTATTATGATACCGCCTATATCTATCCGGGGAGCGAGGCGGCGCTGGGCGAGATCCTGGAGCGCAACGGGATACGCGAAAAGGTCAATATCGCAACGAAGCTTCCGCAGTATCTGATCCGTGACGGGAAGGGCATCGATAAATATTTCAACGAGGAACTGTCCCGCCTGCACACGGACTATATCGATTATTATCTGATGCATCATCTGACGGATGTCGATATGTGGGAGAAGCTGAAGGCCGTCGGGATCCTCGACTGGATCAGGGCAAAGAAGGAGTCCGGGCAGATCCGGAACATCGGTTTTTCCTATCACGGGAATACGGACAATTTCGTCACAATCCTGAACGACTATGACTGGGATTTCTGCCAGGTGCAGTACAATTATCTGGATGAAGTGACCCAGGCCGGGGTGAGCGGCGTAAAAGCCGCCGCGGAAAAGGGGATCCCCGTTGTGATCATGGAGCCCCTGCGGGGCGGGAAGCTGGTCAACATGCTGCCCGCGAAGGCAAAGAAGCTCTTTGCGGAAGATGCGCATGGCTGGTCGCCTGCCGAATGGGCCTTCCGCTGGCTCTATAACCAGCCGGAGGTAACGGTCGTGCTCTCGGGTATGAACTCGGTCGAAATGGTGGAGGAAAATGTAAGAACGGCTTCGGATATGAAGACCGGCGACCTTACGGAGCAGGATTTTGAACTGCTTGAACAGGTGAAGACCGCCATCCGGGAAAATGAAAAAGTGGGCTGCACGGGCTGCCGCTATTGTATGCCCTGTCCCAAAGGCGTGGATATCCCGGGAACCTTTGCCTGCTATAATATGATGTATATCGAGAATAAACGGGAAGGGCGCTTCCAGTTTGCCCAGACCGTCGGACTTACGAAGGAGCCGGCTTTCGCTACGCAGTGCATCGGCTGCGGCAAATGCGAGCAGCACTGCCCGCAGAGCATCCCAATCCGCGAGAAACTCAAGGAAGCGGATAAGGCCCTGCGCCCCCTGCCCTACAAGGTCGGGATCGGCGTGGCCCGTAAATTCATGTTCCGGAAGCGGAAGGAAAAATAAAAAGAACCACGGTTTTCTGTTGCCGTTGCCGATGAACCACGAGGTCCGTCCCCCGTGGTTTTTTCTTATCTGAATTGAATATTCACATAAGCGTGAGTTTGTGATAAAATGTATTTTGGATTTTTTTCAAAATCGGGAAGGTCCCGGTTGGAGGAAAAGAATGCCCGGAAAGGAGAAGAAATGAAAAAGAGAAGAAGTCTGTCTTTGGCGCTCTCATTTCTGCTTACGTTTTTTATGATCGTAAGCGAAGTGGGAACCGTTCCTATGCGTGCATTTGCGCAGGAACCGGAGGAAGCGCAGGAAGCGGAAACTCCGGAAGAAGCGGATGAACCGGCTGTGGAGGAGCCGGAAGCGCCCGCACAGCAGCTGCCTGAGGAGGAGGCAACGGAAGAAGACGCAGGAGAGCCGGACGGGGATCCTGTGGAGCATTATGGTGTCTGGATCGGCGGCACCGAGATCACCTCGGAGAATTGTGATAACCTTCCCAATCTGGAAGGCGGTACCGGAAATCTTGAAATCATCAAGAAGAATGGATCCTACTGGGGCTATTTCCTCACACTTAACGGTGTGACCGGGATCAAGGGCGGATATGACATAAAATCGAAAGGGGAAAAAGCCCTGATCTATGGAACGAATATGATCCAGCTTCTGGGAGATTCCACACTCACCAATGATAACGGCCCCATAATCTGGGTAGAGAATGACATTAATTGCACCGTAAGCATCCGGGGAAAACACAGCTTCAAGTGTAAGTCCGAAAATGCTGCGGTAAAGGCAAAGAACGGAACTGTAGAGATTTATAGCGAGGAGACGGAACTGACGGTCATCAATGATGACGGCACCTGCCTTTCTGCGGACAGAAATCTCTACTTTAAAAACGGAAAGGTAAATGTCTCGGGAAGAGCCGGGGTTCATGCTACCCAAAAGATCGAATTCAGCGGTGATCATGGTGATTATACGATCAAGTCGACCGGCATTGGTCTTCAGCCGGTGCTTTCCTATGGAAGCGATGAATCCGATATCGTATTGAACGGAACGGAGATCCTGAAGCCCGAAAATGGACAGATCGTTTCTACCGGAAGCGGAATGAACAAAATGGTGACGATCAGGGATCAGGAAGGCGAAAGTGTTTCGGAAGTGCATGTGGTCACGACCACCGAGAAATATGATCTCTGGGTCGGCGATACCCAGATCACATCGTATAACAAAGATAATATCCCGAACCTTGAAGGTACGGATGCCACGGGAACGTATGATCCGACACTACATATTCTTGAACTTCATAATGTAACGGGGATCACCGGAAGTTATAAGAATGCTTTGATCTATGGAACGAATTGGCTGAGAATAGAAGGAGATTCCAAACTGGATGCTGGTAATGGCCATGTCATCCTGATGGAGTTCGATCCGGGGAATATGTATGGTCACTATTTAATTATAGCTGGCCAGCATACTTTTACCAATAACAGTGCGAATGCTGCCATTCGGAGCGTAAAAGGTGATGTGGCTATATTCGGGGTAGGTACTGATATCACGATCAAAAACAGTAACAGTTTTGGGATCAGTGCAGATATGACATTTGAGCTCCAGAGTGGGAAGGCGGATATTACCGGCGGCGCCGGTGTCTATGCTGACAGGATCGAATTTAAGTCGGGAGAAGCAAAGATCACCGCGACTAGCATGGAAGCATTACGTGCGGTAAGCAAGATAGTTCTGGATGAAAAGCTGGAGATCATCGAGCCGGATCAGGCACAGATCAGGCAGAAAACAGGGAGCGATACATCCTGGACCATTATGGACAAAAATGACAAGGTGGCCAAGACTGTCGTTGTAGGTCCAAAGCCGGAAAAATATGACCTCTGGATCGGCGATACGCAGATCACTTCCGCAAATAAAGATGATATCCCGAACCTGAAGGGCGGAAAAGGTACGTATAATCCCAATACCCATACGCTTACTTTAAACGGGGTAACGGAGATTACCGGAAGCCACAACAATGCCCTGATCAGTACCGATACTGCTGAGCCTCTTAACATTGAGGGCAGTGCCAATCTGACGAACCAGGAAGGCAGTGTCATTTATACAAACGGCAATCTCACGCTTAAGGGTGATTTCTATTTATATTCGGGTAAATCCAATACCATCGATGCCAATACGAATTCCATCACGGTAGACGGAAAACTGACCACATGGTCCGTCGAGAGCGGACGTTATGGGCTGTATACCTACGGAGGCTCGGCTAACGTGACTTTTAAGAGCGGCAGATCTTACCTGAACGGAAAAGGCGGCGTTTTTGCCACGACTGTCCGTTTTGAAGGCGGTGAGCTGAGCGCCGATGTGACGGAAAATGCATTCAATATCGGCAATGACGGAGATATCAAATTTGCCGACGGTTATGGCATTATTGAGCCGTCGGGTGCGTTTTTGGGTGCAGATCCCGATTCGGTCTATTCCAAGACTGTTTTGAATGCAGACGGAAGCAGAGCCAACAAAGTCCGTTTTGGTCTGCTGAGCGACAGCGGGCTTTTTGTGGGCTTTGATGATACGGATCCCACGATCACGAAGGATGCAGACGGGAAATATACAGCAGTATATACCGGTGTCGCCGTTAAACCCGAAGTGCTTTTGAAGAATAACGGCAAAGTTCTGATCGAAGGCGTGGATTACAAAGTCCGTTATTCCAAAAATGTGAATGTCGGTACCGCAACGGTCACCATAAGCGGGAAAGGCAAATATAATAAGAAGAGAGTGCTGAATTTTGAGATCGTCCCGAAGGATCTGTCGGATCCTTACAATGTGATCATCGGCAACACGAGCTATCAGAAGGGGAAGAAGCCCGCACCGACCGTAGCTTACTATGGCCGGATCCTGAAGGCGAATAAGGATTATGAGATCGAGGTGAACGACACTAAGCTTACCGTCAAGGGTAAAGGAAACTTTAAGGGCAGCCATACGGTAAACATTTTGGAACAGGAAGCGGATGTATATAAAAAATCTGCATTTAAAGTGAAGTTCTCATATGAAAACATGGCGTATAGCGGCTTTGCGCAGAGGCCTTCCTGGGTGGATCTGGATGTCAGGGACCTTGAAGGGAACTCTCTGTTTAGCTACTACGACTTTGATGTGAGCTTTTCCGAAAATGTCAATGCCGGAACCGTGAAGTTTGTCGTGCTTGGCAAGGGCGCATGGAACGGCGTGTATAAGGGCAGCTACAAGATCCTTCCGGATAAATATTCGACTTTCGAAGTTTCCGGACTTAAGGATTCTTACCCCTACAGTAAATATGGCGTGAAGCCTGTGATCGAAGTAAAGTGCGGCTCGCGTGTACTGAAGGAGGGGCGCGATTACAGCCTCAGCTACAAAAACAATAAAAAGCTCGGAACCGGCAGCATTGTGCTGAAATTCCTCGGTAATTACAAGGGAGCGACTTACGACGGCGAAAAGAACTTCAAGATCGAGACCGCAGTTCCCTCGCTGTCGTCCAGTATCCAGGTGATCGCCGGAGATATGATATTTAAGAAACCCGGAAAGTATCAGCCTGCTGTATGGACGATCATCTACGGACGGCTGCTTGCCAAGAGCGAGCTGAAGGTTGAGCTTATGGAGAAGGATAAGCTGAACGAAGCAAAGAACGGCCTTGTGCTGACTGCAATGGGGACGGGAAATTACAATTTCTCGAAGCCGGTTACATACAACGTAGTGGCAGAAGGTAAAGATGTGAACAAGGCAAAGGTGACGCTTGTTCAGGGCGGAAAGACCGTTAAGAAGGTGCCGTATACCGGAAAAGAGATCACATTCTCTTCTGCAGATGCATCGGCGCCCCAGCTTTCCGTGAAGCTGAAAGATGGTACCGTTTTGACCGGCGCCGAAGTAGAGGCAAACTTCGACATCTACTACGCGGATAATGTCGAGAAGGGTAAGGCAACGGTGATCCTGAAGGCAAAGAACGGTTCCGGCTTCGTGGGAGCCTGCGCAGGAGTGTTCACCATCACGGCAATGTCACTGGAAGAAAAGAAATAAAGCAGTTTTCAGCAGGAAGGACCGGCGGCCGGAAGGCCGCCGGTTTTTGAAGACAGTTTCCTGCAACATGGGGACGGTTCCTAAGTCCTTTGAATAGCGCGAGGAACGTTCCCGCGGTCCTTATTTTTTTGAGGATAAAAGGAGTGTGCTCTTGTCCTTACAGCACATTTATGATAGAATAAATGTAATTAAGGAAAGGGGGTTACGTTATGCAGGCTTACAAAAAGATCGATTATGCAAAGAACAAGGATGTGGTGCTGCGTTATGTGCCGGGGCATTTCATCACGCCCAATTCCCATGTAAATTATTACATGGACCTGAGCGACATGAAGGCCAGACAGAGAGAGGCGCGCGCTACCGGCGAAGAGCTGGCGGAGCTGTACCTGGCTTCGGACGTGATCGACACGATTCTCTGCTTAAACGGCATGGAAGTGGTGGGGAGCTATCTGGCCAACAAGCTCACCAAGGCCGGGATCATTTCCGCAAACAGTCACAAGACCATGTATATCACCAGCCCGGAGTACAATACCAGCGGCCAGATGATGTTCCGTGAGAATATCGTACACATGATCCGCGGCAAGAAGGTGCTGGTGCTCATCGATGCGGCGACCACCGGCGGCACCTTGAAGAGCGCTCTCGGAACCCTGAAATTTTACGAGGGAAGCGTGGTGGGCATCGCAGCCATCTATTCCGTGGCCATGGCCATCGACGGCATCGAGATCCGTTCCCTGTATTCCCTGAAAGATCTTTCGGATTATGCGAGCTACAGTGCGGAGGATTGCCCCCTGTGCAAAAACGGGGTGACCGTCGACGCGATCTGTAACGGTTTCGGTTATTCCACGATCTGAGCGAAAGCTTCCTCATGATCAGTAGCCCCCCCGCACTTTGCGGGGGGCATTTTTTTGCCTGGAAATGTATTATGATCTAGAACATATATAAATAAAATACCTACTTTTGGCGGTAGACATCAAAGCGCCGCTTTGATAGACTGGACAGTGGATTTTCAGGTAATCTGAAAAAAATAGAAAAAGGAGAGAAAACGATGAAGAAACAAAGATGGAAACGTTTTCTGGCTACGATCCTTACGGCAGTGATGTGCCTGGGAGAAGTAGGCGGAACGGGGATGACGGTCTTTGCACAGGACGACGTCCCTGCAACGGAAGAAGCAGTGTCGGAAGACGATGCGGCATCCGAAAATGATGCGGTTTCGGAAGAAGAGGCTGTAACAGAAGACGAAGCGGCGGCGGAAGACGAGGCTGTATCGGAAGACGATGCGGCAGCGGAAGATGAGGCTGTTTCGGAAGATGACGCGGCGGAGGAGCCTGCGGAAGAGGAGCAGGAGGAAGTACCTGCAGAGGAGCCGGATGCGGACGGCGATACCTATGCCCTCTGGGTCGGCGGCGTGCAGGTTACGGATGCGAACAAGGCTGACATCCCGGGCGTGACCGGCGGTAAGGCCAGCTACGATCCGGAAAGCAAGACGCTGACGCTCAAAGGGGTCAAGGGCTTTAAAGGTGGCTATTATCCGGAGGGGACGCTTACGCCGTATGTGTATTCCGAGATCGGCTTTGAGGATGGGTTCCGTATAACAGGTGATGCGGAATTTACCACGCCGGACATTTATACAAATGGCTTTTATTTCAATAACGGCGGAATCGTAAACGGTGATTTTACCATCAGCGGAAAAGCAAGCGGTATATACGGTGATACGAGTGTGCTGACCATAGAAGGCGGTAACATAAAGCTCGAAACGGAAGCAAGCGTGGGACTTCGCAGTGAGTACCTCACGATCAGCGGAGGTACCCTTGATGTCACAGGAAAGGTTGATGGCATTCATTGTTTAAAAGAAATATGGATCAATGCCGGAGACGTGAAAGCTTCCGGCACTGAAACCGGTATCATTGCAACTGATCTGTATGTCAATGGCGGTACGGTCGCAGCCACGGCCACAGGAAAATATGATCCGGAAAAGGCCTACGAAAACACGGTTGACGGAATCACTGTCAGGAGTTATACCCAGCTCGGAGGAACTGTTACGGCCAGGGGTGACGTGTACGGCCTTGCTGCCTATGACGGTAATATCAAGCTTGAAAATGAGGCGATTTTGGATGCACGCTGCCCGAATACCAATCTTCATATCAGATACAAGGATCTGTATATCGGTGTGTATGCGGACAAGGGCAGTATCTATCTGAATGGAGGATGGCTTACCTGCGAAGGCGGCAATGAAAGCTATTCGATCCGTACAACAGGCGGAGATATCGTCCTGGGAGAGGGCATTTTCGTTTTGGATCCCGAAAACGGCTTTGTCAGTGAGGAATATAGAGATGGCTATATAAAGAGCGGAAAAGCGATCTTTGGCAGTCGTAACGCTGCTCTTGCTGCCTCAACGGATGGCGTGATCAGTGTCGGGCATAAGGATGTGACGTACTATGGTCTTTGTCTGGGCAATGTAGAGGTTACGCCTCTGAACCAGGCGGATATCCCTGTAAAATCCGGTAAGGCATCTTATGATCCGGCAACGAAGACCCTGAAATGTGAGGATGCGGTGATCGAAACCTTTAAGGGCATCGACAGATCGGAAGCGATATTGACGTACGATGATCTGACCATCACCGGTAAGCTGACCATCAACAAGGTGGATGACAGCGGCTATGGCATCCTTGCGGAAGACAGTTCCCTGCAGTTTGTGGACGCGGATGTCACGGCTACCGGGATGAAGTACGGAGCGATCCATGTTACCGATGTTAAAGTCGGATCTATTAAAGTCATCAACAGCAAACTGGATGTTTCGGCAATGTCGGATGAAAGTGGGGATTGTGCGATCTGGGCCGGGGACAGGATCATACTTGACAGGGCGTGCATAAAGGCAAGCAGCGGCAACGCCGCGATGGCATGCGGTTTATGGATCGACGGGGAAGAAAAGCACACGATCGTGTCACCGGCGAATGCATTTTTTGGTGATAATCAGATAACGGATAGAAAAACGATGGGGCCGGCGAAAAGCGTAGAGATCCAGCCTCTTCTTGAGGACGAAGTCTATGTAGGCGACACAAAGGTGAATTATTCAAACAAAGATAATGTCCTGGGTGACGGCAAGGTCAGTTATGATCCGGATACAAAGACGCTTCGTTTTAAAGACGCAGATATCACATCATTCTCTCCCACATACGGAGCTTGCGTCTATTCCGATTCGGATCTGCGCATTGAGGGCAGCGTAAAGCTGAGCGTGAAAACGCAGTACGGGATCAGAACGAAAGGCTCCGTAACCCTGAATGCGGATATCGAGGGAACAAAGCCTGAGGTTCTGGTATATGGGGGTACAGAATTATACGTCGAGGGCGGAGAGATCAAAGCAACAGTTACCGAAAGTGGCTTGGCCGCAGGGAATGAGCTCAGGATCAGCGGAGGTAAGCTTGACATTACTGCCGGGAACTACGGACTTTGTTCTTTGAGTAATATTGTGATCAGCGGTGGGGATATAAAGCTAATTGGCTCAAAGAATAATTCGATTTGCGTAAAAATATACAATGCGGATTTTATCATGAACGGTGGCCGGCTCTATGCGAAAACCGAGAGTGACAGAGTTATATCTGTACGTCAATTACACATTACAGAGAATGACATGCGTATCGCGCTTCCGGAAGGCGGCTATGAGTATACCGTCGGAATGAATATGGAGGACATCGTAGATCCGGAAACCCGAAGATATGCTAAAGAGGTACTGATCTATAAGAAGGGCACGCAGGATTGCAAAGTGAGCTTTGATATGGGCGGCCACGGCACACAGATCGCGCCGCAGACTGTGAAAGACGGGACCGTGATCAGCAGCCCCGATAACCCCAAGGCAACGGGCTGGATCTTTGCGGGCTGGTACAGCGATGATCAGTACAGGAATAA